>CALXOW010000123.1 GCA_944390115.1 uncultured Anaerobiospirillum sp. | reverse complement strand
TTTATTTAATATATTTAATTAAGAAACCGTATCAATAATAACCTAGGTACATTTTCCAACAATTTATAGACACACCCTAGCAAGAAGTTAAGGGACTAAGGGTCAAAATCTCTGGAAGTTAAGGTCAGCATAATGTCGATTTTCTGAATTTTGTTTGGTTGTAATCTCACATGTTTCTAATATCGATTGCTAATGCTAATTTCACCAGAGGATTTTAGTATGATTATTTCAGCAAAAGTCAATATTGCTTTTACCGCAGGCAGTAATAAGTTCAAGGCCGATTTCACTTTGCCAAGTACTGAACCTTCCGATACGGCTCCGATTGTCTTCAATATTGAGTCGTGCCCAGCTAATGCTGAAGGTGAGGATTACCAGAGCGTTGCTACCGTTGCGGTAGGTGGCAAGGAAGGCGATGAAACCCATTTCTACGCCAATGTTGCTCCACCAACCTCGCTGTTACCTGAGTCGGTCTCTTCGATCGTCCAAGAGGTGGGCATTTCCGTCGCTTGCGGTCACTACGATCCTGACAAGCAGCAATTCACGGGCGATGAGCCTGCTCAGAATGCTTTGCCTGCCCCTGATTCCAATGACCTTGCCGTAGAGCATAAGGCCTAATTGGGCGGTGGAAACGAGCCGCTGCTTGGGTTAGGAGTAATCATTTCTAGCCCTAAGCAGCGGCTCTTGTTTTATATGGGGCGGGTACGGTGCAGCTTGTTTCTTCTGTGTACATCAAGACGCTTTTTGCTAACACATTAGGCTGTAGTATTGACGCAGAGCTCGACACGGCTTTGACGCTTGGCGATGGAGCTTGCTCGTTCACGCTCAGGCTCCATGATTTTGATTTAGCCTATGTACTTGAGTCATCCCCTAAATTTACCTTAACCGCTGATGACGTCTGTATCTTCATTTTGTGCGCGGACGACGATGCCAAGCTTCAAACCTACCTAAAAGGCGATCCCTTTTTAGCTTCCTTTGTTGAAGAAATGAGGCAACTGCCGCCTGCAGCTGCCGCTCTTCTTACTCCAGACCAATCCACCCCCGTCCCAAGTGTCACCGCCACTGATTCCCTATGTGCCGCCGCCCATGTCACGATTAAGGGCTCATTTTTTGAAGATTTGTTTCAGGTCGGCTACCCCGATGATGGCCAAGCTAATGAGCGCTTATTCCTCGCAGCCATTATCAGCAACAGCAAGGATGTTAATCTTAAAGATGCGTTGTTTGTGGCGGCCTTGCCCGACTTTAAGCTCTTCGGCTTGCTCTCCTTTAGCGACATCGCTGCCAGCTTTACTTTAGCCGCGCCTCAGCCTGAACCTAAATCGCGTGAGCAGGCTGCTTCTGGGCAGATTGACATCTTTGTCGCAGCCGACTTTGAACAGCTCAACCAGAAGCTTCAGGACACTTTTGCTCAACAGATTACCAAGAGCTTTTATTTGCAGGGCAGGATTACGCTGGAGCTCAACAACTTGCGCTTGGTCTTTGGCGGCAAGCTTGAGCTAAACAACTGTTACTGCTTGGGTGAGGTTGACTTATACGCAGAGGATGCAAGCGCTCCTGATCCCGAGCGTCATATCGCCTTGTTAGGCGACGCGCTGGAGTTTTTTCACATCAGGCTGGTTGCGGCCAGTGTTAATGATACAAATGATGATCATCTATCGCTTGCCTTTGCCGCTGAGGTCAATCTTGCTGGGGTAGAGCTCGAGGCTGCGCTCACCTATGCTGAGAATACGGTACAAGAGGCCGGGATCTGCTTAAACTCAGATGTCACTTTAGCTACTTTGCTTGATAACTTAGCTCACGTTAAGCTCAATGCTTTTGATATCGGTATTAAGGAAGGCATCTATGTCAACTATATCAACACTGCAACAGCTAATACTCCTTCTTATACTGTAGCGATCTTGCTTAATTTAGCACTTAAGATTTTAATTTTTGATTTATCTTGTGCCATTAAACTTGCTATCAATTCCGATCATGGTAAGAGCTCGGTTTCAGGTCAAGTCCAATTAGAACAGCAGCTTAATATTTTCTCGATCTTGATTTTGCGCGCTGCTAACTCTAACACTGCGGTACTGGTCTCTGATACACTGCAAGGACCGTTGTGCTACTTTGCTACTAATGATCAACAGGTGGTTCTAGGTTTCAAGGGCGAGCTGATACTCCTGTGTGATATCCATTTGCCCTTTGATTTCGCTATTACAAAGAGCAGCGACAGGGAGAGCATTGCTGGTACTTTTACCTTTAATTGCGATCTCTTTCGTGATGGCAAATTAGATTTTACACTTTCATATGTGGTAGATAAAACATCAAATCATGAAACTTTTAAAGTAGAATTAAACACTCCTTTAGATCTTCCTGATCTTAATGTGCTTAAAGATATTTGTGAATGCGTTGATAACTTCGGGCATCTTAGTAGCTGTAAGTCGATGAAGGACGCTTTAAGTAAGCACATTAATGATAAGAAAGCGATCGCGCACAAGATTAGTCCTAAGTTTTCATTTTCCGATGATAAATCGCAGCTCAATCTTTCGGTTGTTATTATCTTAGGAACTGGTGATTTATCAAATCCCGATAACATCTTTATTAATAAGACGATTACCAATGCGCTCCACTGGACTCTTTCTGCCGATCTCAGCTTTAACAGCCTGATTGCAGAAACGATTAGCCAAATCCCAGATCTGATTGCAAAACTCTTTACCTAGCTCTTTCAGAGTGAAGAAGGCGATACAGTCAATGTATTCCAGTTTTTGACCTATCTCTTCCCTGATTTGGGGGGCGCAATTTTAAGCTCACTTGCTTGTAACACTAAGGATCCCGATCTTAATGAGAAAGCCAAGCGCGACAAAAAGACCAAACCAGAGAAAGGACGGCACAAGGCCAAAAGGGGGCGCCGCCATCATGGTGGCAGAAAGTTGGGCTGGACCTTAGCTGAGAGCTTGTTCGCTTTAGGCCTAAAGGATGGCATAGTTTACAGCGATTTGGGATTGCTTGCGGGCAGTCTCTTAGCGTCCGGTGCTTTTGTTGGTTTTGAATCCGCAGATTCAGATGATCGTGCTTCTTTTGCTGAGTCCCAGGCTGCTGATGACCTAACCGAGCGCCTTGCGGTAGCCTTCCATCGCGGTTGTATTAGAGCTGATAGTCTTATCACTATGGCCGATGGCACCACTAAGCCTATTGCCTCATTAGTGCGTGGGGCTAAAGTTATGGGCTCAGATGGTGAGGCCCACACCGTACTTGCACTCACTAAAACGCCATTGTGGGATGTGCCTGTCATTAAGGTGCAGTACGGAAGCCTATCGCCTTTGTATCTTACGGTGCTCAGCGCGCTGCGCACTAATAGGGGCTACAAAGCGCTCATGTCAGCTCCAGATGGCTTTTACCTTCAGCCGCAAGAGCTGGTTTCACGTGATGGAGTGCATCTGACTTATCTTGGCGCTGATGATGTCATCTGGTCTTATGACGCAGCCACAGGTGACATTACTAAGCTCCCAGCCCACGATTTGACTGTTAGCTTGGAGGGCGCGGCCAGTGCCTTTTATTACGATTTGATCCTAGTACAGAATAACGTTAATTTTTTCACTTAATTCAGCTCAGGATAGAGGTGTTTCAGTTTAACGCGAGCCGAAT
>CALXOW010000122.1 GCA_944390115.1 uncultured Anaerobiospirillum sp. | reverse complement strand
TATTTAATATATTTAATTAAGAAACCGTATCAATAATAACCTAGGTACATTTTCCAACAATTTATAGACACACCCATTCTTGAGCTGAAGTCCCTCGCCTATCAACGACAAACTTATTTAGACGCGTGCTTAAGTTGTATCCCCCAAATTGCTCGATTTCTAGGGAAATCACCATTATCGCAGGTCACTTGAACCACCTCTGCGAGCAGCACGTTCAGCTGCGCCGCAGCAATGCTGGCAGCTAACTGGAAAAATTAAGAAAGGCCTCGACCTAGTGTGACCGCAAGAACACACCAGGCCAAGGCTTTTTTATTTTCATTAAAATCACGAGTACCAAGTGTTCCTACTGTTGACATGCCGTTACCAAATAACTCGTGTTCACTCATCCAGCACAAAACACGAGTAATCTCACAGGAATTAATGATTTTTGAGAAAAATTCAAATATCTACTTGATTAGTAATTCCCACGAGAGATAATCAGCCGAAGTCTACATACCTAGGTAAACAGCAGCTTTAGCTCATACCACGGAGCCTCACCTCAATGGAAACACAGCAACTAACCTTATCGCTCGAAGCAGGCAAGATAGTACATCGGCTTTCAACTGGACTATTTGGCTTGTACAAGAGCTCAAACCAGGAGATAGTACTCGCCAGCCTTAATAAGCTCTGCGTGCGCTTGGTTTTCTGCTGGTTCTCAGACTCCGCCGGGCTATTTGCAGGCAAAAATCGTTTTGGCGATTACCTCGCCCGCCTCCCCACTTCGTGCTGGCGCTGGGCCTTACAAAGTCTGTTTGTGGCGCTCGATACTCCAGCATCACAACGTGACCAAGATGAGTTGCCAGAGGTACTGGCATTCCCTTTCGTGGGCGGCGATCTTTTTCGCGATGCCGACCAAGACCTCATACCGCAATTTAACGAGGAATTGCGAGATTTCATTTTGGCCCAAGCCGAGGGCAAGTTCGCTTGGGATGCCATTAGTCCTACCTGCTTTGGGACCATCTTTGAGAGCACCCTAAATTCCGATATGCGCCGCAGCGGCGGCATGCACTACACCTCGCATGAGAACATCCACAAACTCATCGATCCGCTATTTTTAGATGAGCTCCAGTCTGAGCTGAACGCCATCATTGCCCTCAAGAGAAACAAGGCTCGCATGGCCAAGTTACGCGCCTTCCAAGACAAGCTCACGCGCCTTAAGTTTCTGGATCCGGCCTGTGGCTCTGGTAACTTCCTGACAGAGTCCTATCTCTGCCTGCGTCGTATGGAAAATCAGGTCATACGTGAACTCAACGCGCATCAGGCCTTCTTAGGCCTCGTCGAACTCAGTCCGGTCAAGGTCAGCTTGGAGCAGTTTGTCGGAATTGAGATCAACGGGTTTGCCGTTGCGGTAGCAAAAGCAGCGCTGTGGATCGCCGAGGGCCAAATGCTCAAGGAAACCAGCTCCATTATTGAGCAGCAGCTCGAACTTTTCCCGCTCAAGCCATACCATATTGCCGAGGGCAATGCCCTAACCATGCCTTGGGAACAGGTGGTACCACTGAAGCAGCTCAGCTACATCATGGGGAATCCACCCTATAGCGGCGCCCGCACCATGAGTTCAGCCAATAAGCGCGACTTACAACTAGCTCTGGGCCCTGACTGGCCAACGCAAGGAGGTAACCTCGACTTGGTGTGCGGTTGGTTCAAGAAGGCCCACGATGCCATGCTTCAGGCTCCACACATCAAGACCGCCTTTGTGGCTACCAACTCCATCTGCCAGGGCACCTCAATAACTAATCTGTGGGAACCTTTGCTTAGAGGAGGTTCAGAGATCATCTTTGCGCACCGTTCCTTTGTCTGGAACAGCGAGGCTTCGAACTAGGCCAACGTTTACTGCGTAATCGTAGGCTTTGCTAACCAAGCCTGCTCCGTAAAGCCGCCCAAAAAGATCTTTGAGGACGAAACTGTTACCTCAGCCGACCATATCAACGCTTATCTCTTAGCAGCCGATGACGCCTTTATCAGCGAGCGCAGCAGGTCTTTATGTTCTGTGCCCTCTGGGCGCATGGGCAATCAGCCCCTCGATGGCGGTTATTACCTCTTCACCCCAGAAGAAAAAGACGCCTTTTTACAGGCTGAGCCACAGGCAGCCCTTTTCTTCAAACGCTGGTTTGGTAGTCAGGAACTGTTACAAGGTAAGGTTCGATACTGCCTATATTTGGGCAATTGCACTGAGACCAAGTTGGCTCAAATGCCCGAAGTGCTCGAGCGGATTGAGGCCGTACGAGCTTTCCGACTTAAGAGCAAATCAGCCTCAAAGCTGGCGCAAAGTCCCACTCAATTCCATGTCACCAATATTCCTCAATCCAATTTTATGGTGATCCCCGAGGTGTCATCATCGCGCCGGGACTACATTCCCATTGCTTTTATGCACCCTGAGGATGGACTGTGCAGCAATCTAGTTAAGATCTTCCCTGAAGCCGAGCTCTTCCACTTTAGTGTGCTGTCATCGTCAGTGCACATGGTATGGGTCAAGACGGTGTGTGGCCGCCTCAAGATGGATTATCGCTACTCGACCGAGCTGGTGTATAACACCTTCCCTTGGCCGCAGGACGTCGACTCTAAGCTCAAACAGCAGCTAGAAGCCGCAGCTCAAGTTATCTTAGACACTCGCGCCCAAGAAAAGGATGCGACCTTAGCCCAGCTTTATGATCCAGACCTAATGCCATCGGCCTTACGGCTGGCCCACGCGTCCAATGACCGCTTGGTCATGAAAGCCTATGGTTTTGACCCAAGCTGGAACGAAGGCCAGATCTTCACCGGTCTCTACCGACTCTATCAGCATCTCATCGCCGCTGAAGCAATAGAATCTGCTCAATGTGTCTAACCCCAAAATTTGCTATAACTTCTGAGCAAATTAGCCTAAATTTGCGCTACGATTAGACTAAGAAACCGGCACGAACTAGCTTCCAACAAATGGAATTTAGTCCTGCTACTTAACTTCAGTAAGAGGACGGCCCATGTCAATCGTAGCAAATGAGCAACAGCAAGCTGCCCAAGAATTTGTGCACTACTGGCAAAATGCCCGAGGCAATGAGCGCAGTGAAACTCAGACTTTTTGGAACTCACTTTTGCACGATGTCTTAGGGATTCAAGACCCTAAAAGTCTTATATCCTACGAGGTTAAGGTTGCTCTTAATCATGCCAGCTTCATCGATGCGCAGATCCCATCTACCCATGTACTCATCGAGCACAAAAGTCGTGGTACCGATCTAAGCAAAGCCTTGCGTCAGTCTGATAGCAGCATGCTCACGCCTTTTGAGCAAGCTAAACGCTATGACAATCACCTGCCCTACTCCAAGCGCGCCCGTTTCATCGTCCTAAGCAATTTTGACGAGTTTTGGCTCTATGACATGGAGCAAACCAAACCCACTCCAGAGGTCATTGCTCTTCAAGACCTACCACAGCAACTAAACCGCTTTGAGTTTCTGATTGATCGCAAGTTAGCTGATAGCGATCACGCCATTCTCCAACATAAGACCGCCCTCTCAATTGAGGCGGGCAAGGTGGTAGCTCAACTCTACAACAAGCTTTTTTCCTTATACCATGAACCAAACAAAGAGCTGGTTCAAAAGAGCTTAAACAAACTCTGCGTGCGCTTGGTGTTCTGTTGGTACGCTGATGATGCCGGGCTCTTTGCTGGGCACAATCGTTTTCACGATTACCTACAAAACACGCCACCTGAGTACTGCCGCTGGGCCTTACAGCAACTGTTCCAAGTCCTTGATACCCCTGAAGCACAACGCTCTAAGGACGAATCTGCCCACCTGCTGGAATTTCCTTACGTCAACGGTGGCCTATTTCACGATGCTGAAGCTGATCTGCTGCCTCAAATTACCGCTGAGGTACGAGACTTCATTGTAAACAAAGCCGGTGCATCCTTTGATTGGAGTCAAATCAGCCCAACCATCTTCGGCGCAGTGTTTGAGAGTACCTTAAACCCTGAGACCCGCCGCTTAGGAGGCATGCACTACACCTCGGTTGAGAACATCCATAAGGTTATCGACCCGCTATTTTTAGATGAGCTCAACGATGAGTTTGCCGCCTGTATGCAGGTGAAGACGCTCAAAAACCGCACCGCTCAACTGCTTGCCTTTCAGCAAAAGTTAGCAGGACTTACTTTCCTTGACCCCGCCTGTGGCTCAGGTAATTTCTTAACCGAGTCCTATCTGTGCTTGCGCCGCTTGGAAAATAAGGTCATCCGCGAGCTCAATGCGGACCAAGCTTTCTTGGGCATTGCTGACCTCAACCCAGTAAAAATCAGTTTACGCCAGTTTGCGGGCATTGAGATTAACGACTTTGCCGTCTCGGTGGCTAAGACGGCACTCTGGATTGCCGAAAGCCAGATGCTGGAAGAGACTAGCACTATAATCAATCACCAAATCGCCTTTTTCCCGCTCAAGAACTACGACAACATCGTAGAGGGCAACGCTTTGACCTTGCCATGGGATAAGGTGGTACCTTTAAACCAGCTGAGCTACATCATCGGCAATCCACCATTTAGTGGCGCCAGCATGATGAGCCGTGCCAATAAGCAAGACCTCCAACAAGCTTTAGGCTCTGACTGGCCGGGTAAAATTGGTGACCTCGACTTTGTTTGTGGTTGGTTCAAGAAAGCCAACGATGTCATGATGCAATGCCCACACATCAAAACCGCTTTCGTTGCCACTAACTCTATTTGCCAAGGCACCTCTACCACCAATCTTTGGGCGCCTATACTACAAGGCGGATCTGAGATTATCTTCGCACATCGCTCTTTCCTGTGGGACAACGAGGCCACAGACAAAGCCAACGTTTACTGCGTAATCGTAGGCTTTGCCAACAAAACATGTCCTGAGCACGGCATCAAGCGCATTTACCATGACGACAGCGTTCTCACAGCTCATCACATCAATGCTTATCTCTTGGATGCTGATGATGCATTTATTTATGGTCGTCGTCGGCCTTTATGCCCAGTTCCAATTGGAAGTGTGGGCAGTCAACCAATTGATGGCGGCAACTTCCTGTTCACATCTGAAGAGAAAGAAGCCTTCTTGAAACTGGAGCCTCAGGCCGCTCCTTATTTCAAGCGCTGGTTCGGTGGTGAAGAGCTGCTCCAAGGTAAAGTTCGTTATTGCCTATATTTAGGTGAGTGCTCAGTCGCGGAGTTGGCCAAACTTCCTGAAGCACGTAAACGCATTGCTGCCGTACGTGAATTTAGACTCCAAAGCCAAGCTACCAGTACCCAAAAAAAGGCGGATACCCCAAACAAATTTGCAACCACCAACATTCCTCAGACTAACTTTTTGGTCATTCCTAAGGTATCGTCATGCCGCCGCACTTATATTCCTATTGCCTTCATGACTCCGAAAGATGGACTGTGTAGCGACCTGCTCAAGCTATTTCCAAATGCCGATCTCTTTCACTTTGCAGTACTGATGTCATCAGTACACATGGTATGGGTCAAAACAGTGTGCGGCCGTCTTAAGATGGATTTTCGCTACTCGACTGATCTGGTTTATAACACCTTCCCTTGGCCGCAAGCAGTCGACACTCAACTCAAGCAACAATTGGAGACAACTGCCCAAGGCATCTTGGACGCCCGCGCTCAGGAAAAGGACGCCACCTTAGCCCAGCTCTATGACCAAACGCTGATGCCTTTAGCTTTGCGCAAAGCCCACGACGACAATGACAACTTGGTCATGCAAGCCTATGGCTTTAACCCAAGCTGGAGTGAAGATCAGATCTTCGCTGGGCTCTACCAGCTCTATCAGCAGCTCATCAAAGCTGAAACAGAGCTGGCCAAACAAACTAAACGCAAAAACTAACTATAGTCTAAATTTGAGTTCAATCACGTTTTCATAACGTGATTGAACTCATTTCGGCTGTATACATGTCAAGGCACGAGTTATAATGAGGCATTAAGATTTCACTCGCCATGCAACTCTGCTCTCGAGGATTGATGTCATGCCCATAGCTTTTGAAGACCAAGAACAAAAAGCCATTGACTTTTCTCAATACTGCCAAAAACGCTTAGCAGAATCGGATTGCACCGAACTTAGTTTTACCCAATTCTTTATGGCAAACTTGCCTCGCCTGTTTTAGATCACAATTTTGGAAAGCAGCTTATGGGAGAGGCCATTTAGCGCAGA
>CALXOW010000121.1 GCA_944390115.1 uncultured Anaerobiospirillum sp. | reverse complement strand
TCGCACTACCTCAAAACACCTTGCGCACTCAGAGCAGCTTGCCGCCCTTATTCCCAATAACGTTTACCAGTCATGTGACCCAAACGATATTGAGTGGAATCAGCTCGTGTGTCTCAAGCTGCATCAAATCACTGCCAAAGACATCGAGCGGGCTCGGGCCTTGGCCAAGGCTCATAAGTGCAAAAAGGGAGCACGCCAAAACCAAGCCAAGCACCAATTAAAGCTGTTCTTGACTCTGGGGGTGGGGGCGTGGCACTACACCTATATCAAGCTCAAGCAGATAAAGTCCTGCCGCAAGGACGATGTCATTATCGTTCTACCCATTGCCGCCCTGAAGTTGGCCAATAAAACGATTACTGCGGTCAAGGAACAACATCCTGAGCTTTTGTCCCAGCCTTGGAGTGCTGAGGTTGAGGAACGACTGTACCAAGAGTATCAGAAGCTTGAGGCCAATCAAGCTACCCCGCAAGGGGAAGCAGAAGTTCGCTCAAGACGCGTACCTCAAACCGGTCAGTTTGGTCGTTATGACCCGCAAATTAGCGCCGCTCAGGGCATTGGAGTGGGCTTAGCGGCGTCTTGCGCTTTGATTGAGGATGTGTGCGCCTACTATCAGCCTGAGAGTGCCATGCCTGTGACTGTCCACTCCTCGGCTGCTAGCCCTAAGGCTGACCAGAAGTCTGATGCTGCTGGCACTAACGACCAAGGGGGCTCCGAGAATGAATCTAGTCAGCAGTCCAGTGAGCCGCAAGATGTAGCTGATGTTAACCTTGAACTGAACATCAAGAAGCGCCTTGCTTTTCGCTTCTCCATTTCACTTCCTGCTGATTATCTCAAGCGCTCGGAAAAGCGCCAACAGGCCATCATTAATCACAGCTACAATCATGACACCAAAAGAGCTGAAGCCTATTGTCAGCAGCTGTTTGATGGAACTCTCGCCTATTACGAGCGCAAGCTTAATGCTCAGCTGGTACCACTGAAAGCCCCGACCGAGGTGCAATTATACGAAGACGCCCTGCCATACATGGTGGTCTTAGGTCTTATGCTCAGCGCCAACTGTGCTGACTTAGTGGCAACGTTGCCTGTTTTTAAAGAGCTAGCCCCTAAGACCGAGCGAGTGCTTAACGAACACAAGGCCCAGAAGAAAAAAGCCAAAAAGAACAAGGCTAAGGACGATAGCGCTGTTAACGCTACCAGTATTGACACCAGTGTCGTGCCTGACTTCGCTCAAGCAGATGGTGCTAAGTTTAACCAGATTCGTGACATGCTCCAAAGTGGCTGCGTGGAGCTCTTGGGCCGTCTAAATCAACTCTATGAGCCATTGGTACCATGCGCGGGGCTAAACCGCGAAATCATAGCGGCACATGACTTACTGCGAGAATGGCAACAGCCGCTCGAGGCCAAACTCGAGCAGCAGCAAGATGCCACTAAGCCAATTCATAATGCGGCCTCACTTAAGGCGAGCTTTAGTGCGCAGCTGCTACGCATTGAGGCCGAAGCTCACAAGCTGCCATCAGCGATACGGCGCCCCATTTGTGCTGTGGTTAAACTGCTTGCTGCTCTAACGCTTGAGAGAGAGGAGCTCTTAAGTGTTGATGCCCTGCGCACGCTGACCCTGGGCTTTCTTGAACTGACCCATGACCTCAGCTGTGCCCCATTACTTCAGCTCCAAGCTCCAGCTCAGGCCAAGGCACTAAGCGCGGTGGCACGTAGCCTTGAGTATATGCGGGCACGGGCCCAAGCGTGGCTGCTCTGTCATGATCCCAGTCAGATTCTGGACTTCGCCTTAAACCTGAGCACTGACTGTCAGTACGAAGCTCATCTTTTAGAGCATCCTTATTACGAGCCGCAAGGGCAGTGTCTGCCTGCTTGGTCTAAGCAAGTCTTTAAAGCTTTGAGCAAAAGCGAGCTCTTGCTACAAAGGCTGACCATGCTCAACCAGCACGCCTCCAAGGATGAGCTGGCAGTGATGAGTGCTGCCAACTCGCTGTTAGACTTATGCCGTAATGCTTATCAGCAGGCAAGCCAGCAGCCTGATATAGCGCCGCACCTGCTGACGCAGTTAGCTGCGCTTTATGAGCAAGCAACGCAGGTCTTGGCCCCGCTACAGCAAGACCCAATGCCATTGTCACAGGTGGTGGCCCTGTGCGCTCAGCTCTATGCTTTAGGGCAAGAACTGCAGCGCAAGTTAGCCCGAAAGGACGAGCCTTGTGCTCTGATAACCTCCTTGGACACTACGTGCTATCTGAGTCAGTTGGTAACCCACAACTTAAAATGGGCGAGCACCTCAGAGCAGCGGGAAGCCTTGCTCTTAGGCTTGCAGCCGCAAGTTGAGCACAGTCGAACCAAGCTTGAACGCGTCACTAAAGGAGCGCTGAGTTCTAAGCTATATTCCTGCTTGGATAAGTGTTACCAGCAATGTGTCCAAGCGGAAAATAAACTTAGCGTTAGCACGGAACAATCTCAGCCGAGCACGGACAATACCGCACTCATATCTGTGCTTGAACAGCTCAAGCCGCAATATGATGAGCTTCTAGACATTATCGACCCGGCCCGAACCCAAGATGCAGGCATGACGATCTTAGATAAGCGTGATGCGCAAACCCAAGCTCAAGCTTATTGGCTGTGCTCCCCGGTCCGTGCCTGCTGTTCACACCTTGCGCAACTTCAAGCATTCTGTGCCCAGTTAAGCCCAGATGATGAGCTTAAGCTGGCTCAACTTGCCGTTACCGCACCAGAGCCTACCGAAGAGGCTCAGCCGAGTGATAAGTCAGCTATACCGCTCCTTAATGCCATCAATGCGCTGCTCACTTTAAGCACTGTCGTAGCTCCAGAACAGCTGAAGACTTTTGCACCCCCACTCGAGCAAATCAAGGCAGCATGGCTCAACCTCAAGTCTCAAGCCGATGTTCTCAGCGCGCTTAAGGCCTTGCGCCTTGGCTGCACCGAGCTTGAGTACATAGCTGCCCAGCTCAAGCAA
>CALXOW010000120.1 GCA_944390115.1 uncultured Anaerobiospirillum sp. | reverse complement strand
TCGCACTACCTCAAAACACCTTGCGCACTCAGAGCAGCTTGCCGCCCTTATTCCCAATAACGTTTACCAGTCATGTGCCCCAAACGATATTGAGTGGAATCAGCTCGTGTGTCTCAAGCTGCATCAAATCACTGCCAAAGACATCGAGCGGGCTCGGGCCTTGGCCAAGGCTCATAAGTGCAAAAAGGGAGCACGCCAAAACCAAGCCAAGCACCAATTAAAGCTGTTCTTGACTCTGGGGGTGGGGGCGTGGCACTACACCTATATCAAGCTCAAGCAGATAAAGTCCTGCCGCAAGGACGATGTCATTATCGTTCTACCCATTGCCGCCCTGAAGTTGGCCAATAAAACGATTACTGCGGTCAAGGAACAACATCCTGAGCTTTTGTCCCAGCCTTGGAGTGCTGAGGTTGAGGAACGACTGTACCAAGAGTATCAGAAGCTTGAGGCCAATCAAGCTACCCCGCAAGGGGAAGCAGAAGTTCGCTCAAGACGCGTACCTCAAACCGGTCAGTTTGGTCGTTATGACCCGCAAATTAGCGCCGCTCAGGGCATTGGAGTGGGCTTAGCGGCGTCTTGCGCTTTGATTGAGGATGTGTGCGCCTACTATCAGCCTGAGAGTGCCATGCCTGTGACTGTCCACTCCTCGGCTGCTAGCCCTAAGGCTGACCAGAAGTCTGATGCTGCTGGCACTAACGACCAAGGGGGCTCCGAGAATGAATCTAGTCAGCAGTCCAGTGAGCCGCAAGATGTAGCTGATGTTAACCTTGAACTGAACATCAAGAAGCGCTTAGCTTTTCGCTTCTCCATTTCACTTCCTGCTGATTATCTCAAGCGCACGGAAAAGCGCCAACAGGCCATTATTAATCACAGCTACAATCATGACACCAAAAGAGCTGAAGCCTATTGTCAGCAGCTTTTTGCCGGAGCTCTCGCCTATTACGAGCGCAAAGTTAATGCCCAGCTGGTACCACTGAAAGCCCCGACCGAGGTGCAATTATACGAAGACGCCCTGCCATACATGGTGGTCTTAGGTCTTATGCTCAGCGCCAACTGTGCTGACTTAGTGGCAACGTTGCCTGTTTTTAAAGAGCTAGCCCCTAAGACCGAGCGAGTGCTTAACGAACACAAGGCCCAGAAGAAAAAAGCCAAAAAGAACAAGGCTAAGGACGATAGCGCTGTTAACGCTACCAGTATTGACACCAGTGTCGTGCCTGACTTCGCTCAAGCAGATGGTGCTAAGTTTAACCAGATTCGTGACATGCTCCAAAGTGGCTGCGTGGAGCTCTTGGGCCGTCTAAATCAACTCTATGAGCCATTGGTACCATGCGCGGGGCTAAACCGCGAAATCATGGCCGCACATGACTTACTGCGGCAGTGGCGACAGCCGCTCGAGGCCAAGCTCGAGCAGCAGCAAGATGCCACTAAACCGTTCCTTGATGCGGTCTCACTTAAGAAGCTCTTTGCTGCACAGCTGCTGCGCATTGAGGCCGAAGCCTACAAGCTGCCATCAGCGATGAGTCACCTCATTTGTGCTGTGGTTAAACTGCTTGCTGCTCTGCCGCTTGAGAGTGAGAAACTCGTAAGTGTCGATACCATGCGCATGCTGACCTTGGGCTTTCTTGAGCTAACCCATGATCTCAGCTGTGACCCATTACTACAGCTCCAAGCTCCAGCTCAGGCCAAGACACTAAGCGCGGTGGCACATAGCCTTGAGTATATGCAGGCACGGGCCAAGATTTGGCCGCTCCTTCATGAGCCAAGCCAGATTCTGGACTTCGCCTTAAACCTGAGCACTGACTGTCAGCGCGAAATTCAGCTCTTAGTGCATCCTTATTACGAGCCGCAAGGGCAGTGTCTGCCTGCTTGGTCTAAGCAAGTCTTTAAAGCCTTGAGTAAGAGCGAGCTCTTACTACAAAGGTTGACCATGCTCAACCAGCACGCCTCCAAGGATGAGCTGGCAGTGGTGAGTGCTGCCAACTCGCTGTTAGACTTATGCCGTAATGCTTATCAGCAGGCAAGCCAGCAGCCTGATATAGCGCCGCACCTGCTGACGCAGTTAGCTGCGCTTTATGAGCAAGCAACGCAGGTCTTGGCCCCGCTACAGCAAGACCCAATGCCATTGTCACAGGTGGTGGCCCTGTGCGCTCAGCTCTATGCTTTAGGGCAAGAACTGCAGCGCAAGTTAGCCCGAAAGGACGAGCCTTGTGCTCTGATAACCTCCTTGGACACTACGTGCTATCTGAGTCAGTTGGTAACCCACAACTTAAAATGGGCGAGCACCTCAGAGCAGCGGGAAGCCTTGCTCTTAGGCTTGCAGCCGCAAGTTGAGCACAGTCGAACCAAGCTTGAACGCGTCACTAAAGGAGCGCTGAGTTCTAAGCTATATTCCTGCTTGGATAAGTGTTACCAGCAATGTGTCCAAGCGGAAAATAAACTTAGCGTTAGCACGGAACAATCTCAGCCGAGCACGGACAATACCGCACTCATATCTGTGCTTGAACAGCTCAAGCCGCAATATGATGAGCTTCTCGCCCTTATCGACCCGGCCCGTAGCGAGCCGACCAAAACTCAATCTGCGAGCATAACGATCTTAGATCAGCGCGACGCTCAAACCCAAGCTCAGGCTTATTGGCTTTACGCTCCAGTGCGTGCTTGCTGTGCGCACCTTGCGCAGCTTCAAGCATTCTGTGCCCAGTTAAGCCCAGATGATGAGCTTAAGTTGGCTCAACTTGCCGTTACCGCACCAGAGCCTACCGAAGGGACTCAGCCGAGTGATAAGTCAGCTGTACCGCTCCTTAATGCCATCAATGCGCTGCTCACTTTAAGCACTGTCGTAGCTCCAGAACAGCTGAAGACTTTGGCACCCCCACTCGAGCAAATCAAGGCAGCTTGGCTCAACCTCAAGTCTCAAGCCGATGTTCTCACTGCGCTTAAGGCCTTGCGCCTTGGCTGCACCGAGATTGAGTCCATAGCCACCCAGCTCAAGCAATCGTTGCCGGAACAGCGTAGCTTTAAGCTACAAGCTGTGCGCAACCTGCATCTTAAGCGCTTAGAACAGCTCTTTGCGCCGTTAGTAGGCTCAGCTGACCTTAAGTTAAAGCAAGAGCTAGCTCAAGTGCTGTTAACTGAAGTTAGCAGCATAGAGCGCAACCTCAGAGACACTCAGCTCAGTGCTACCTTGGCCGCCCTGTATGAGCACTTAGTCATGCTGACTCAGGGTCGAACCAACTACCAAATTGAGCGGCAAACCGATGAGTTGCTCCAACATATGGTTCGGCATGCGAGCGACCTGTTAGGTGAGCATAGCGATCAGCCAAACTTTGAGCATGCAGCTGCGCTTGAGCAAGACTTTACGCTCTTTCAGGCACGCCATTTGGCGCGCACCGGCTATCACTGTTACCAGATTACTACTGAGCTTAGAGCCTTTTATCAAGACCATCCTAAAATGTTTGGTCCAGCTATTTGGGAGCAACCACTGCAAGAGCTGCTCAATGCCGCTGAGCTCAGCGCTACTTTTGAGCTGTGGGCTCATAAGGGCCAGGCACAATACCAGTTACATCTTGCTGAAGCGCTGACGCTGTATCAACAAGCTCGGCCGCTAAAGGAGATGTTTCTCGACCAGGTCAAACACTTTGATAGAGTACGCAAGAACTGCCAACATAAGGTCGATGCTTGCCGCAAGGAACTGAAGCAAGCGCAGGGCAAACAGAACCAGGCTAAACAGGAAAAAGCAAAGCAGAAAAAAAAGGCTAAGGTCGTAGCCCTTGAGCAGAAACTGGCGCAACTAGAAGTTGAGCTCAAGCAGGCTGAGCATGATTATGACTTAATTAAGCCGCTCTTAGATAGAGTCGCAGCAATTGAGGATGAAAGCTACTCGCGCTTCCAGCGGCTCTACAATGCGATGTCTTGGCAGAAGGTCAAACTAATTGATTTCGTCGGGGAACGGCAAGGTACTGAGCTGACTGACATACTCTCGTTTAAGTGTGCGCTTTTTACGGTGGGCGAGTGTCAAAGAATCCTCAAGGAAAGCAAGCAGAAAGCAGAAAAGAAGATTCTGGGACTGATTAAGGACCAAAATAAAGCGCGCGGTAAACAACGCTCGGCCTTTGTAGCGTTACGGGACTATTTGCATTTGCGTGCCAAATGGTTGGTTAAAGCACGGTGGAACCCAGTTGAATTTGCCCAACTGAGAGATAAGTATCGCCAAAAGCATCACCTCATCGTGGAGGT
>CALXOW010000119.1 GCA_944390115.1 uncultured Anaerobiospirillum sp. | reverse complement strand
TATGCAGCAAAAGCCCCTCCGAAAAGACTGTTTGGACGGGGCCGATAATTCACCAAAAGTAGCTGCTCAGTCGCGGTCCGATAATGATGAAGATTAAGAAGAGCGATGGCAGTGCGTCTAAGGTGCAGTATAAGAACACTTTAAGGCTGACGCGGTTATCTGAGTAGTAGCCATTCTTCTTGGCAATAATGAAGGCTACCGCCATGCAGGCTAAGCACCAGATAAGGCCTGGGATATAGCCGCTCATAATCATACCGACAACCGAGGTGCCAACTAAGACTGGGTAGATAATCAAGATGCCCGAAGGTGGAATGATCAGACCGGCTGGAGCCGAAGCGATATTTGCGGCAGCAGCGTACTTCTTGTCGTAGCCTTCCTTGACTTCCATCGGGATCATAACGCCGCCCACAGCGATAGATGCGGCAACCGACGAGCCTGAGATAGTGCCGAAGATAGCATTGCCTACGATATTGGTGTGGGCAAGGCCGCCGGGCATCTTGCCGACCAAGACCTTGGCAAAGTTAATGAGCTTTTGCGCGATACCGCCTGAGTTCATCAAGACGCCGGTTAAGATAAAGAAGGGCACCGCTAGTAAGGAGAAGCTGTCGACGCCGGAGATCATCTTTTGGCAGGCAATAAAGGCACCTAAATCAAGGCGCATCAGGCTGGCCATAGTCACTACCGATGAGATCACCAAGCTCATAGCCACCGGTAAGCCGATGATGAGCAGGAAAAAGAACAATCCAAAGAGGATTAACGCGGTCAAACCAATGGTCATGCGTCACTCCTTGACAGCTGAGCTGTCAGTGTTAGCAAGTTCAGGGTGGGTGAGGTGCTTGATGTCATCAAGCACAAAGCACAGAGCATAGAAGATAAAAAGGACAGCAGCTAAAGGCAGCGAGGAGTAAATGTAGATCATCGGGATACCTAAGACAGCCGAGACCATGCCCTCAGCGGTTAAGTCCAAGTTATAGCCACCGTACATCAGCACTGCAAAGCAGAAGAATAAGACCAAAGCTTGGAGGAAGAGATCCAAAAAGATGGCGTTTTTGCCCTTGAGCTTCTTGGGTAGCATGTTGATAGCCAAGTGCTTGCGGCGGCCGTAGGCGTAGGCCGCGCCCACCATAGTGACCCAGATCAGCAAGTAGCGTAGCATCTCTTCGGTGACCGTGGATGGGTCATTGAGCACATAGCGGGTGAACACCTGCCAGCATACGGCGATGACCATAAATGCCATAATCACGGTGATGAGCAGCGCGATCAGGCGATCTAATAAGGCTCTCATGGCGTGTTACCTCCTTCGTTTTGAGGAATGAAGCTCAAGAAGTCTTCAAGGTAGGCGGCATTGCGCGGCGCCTTGGTCTTAAATTCCTCATGCATTGGGGTGCAAGCTTCAATAAATGGCGTTTTATCGATGCGGTAGAAGTTAACCCCTATCTCCTTGGCCTCGGTGATATTGCGCGCTACGATTTGCTGCCATTGCTCTTCGTGTGCTGCCCACGCCGTATCCATAGCCTGTAAGATAGCGGCCTGATCTTCTGGCGAGAGGCGATCGAAGGTCTTGGTTGACATAATCACGATATCTGGGGTGTATTGGTGCTCGGTATAGGAGTAGTGCTTGGCAACTTGGCCATGGCCGTCGTCTGAGAGCACGGTCTCGTTGTTCTCAGCACCGTCGATAATGCCTTGCTGCAACGAAGAGTAAACCTCACCTGAGGACATTGGAGTGGCTGAGCCGCCCATATAGCTAATCATCTCAATCGAGGTGGGACTATCTTGGGTGCGGATCTTAAGACCATGTAAATCAGAAGGGGTGCGCACTGGTCCTTTGGTGGTGTAAATCGAACGTGAGCCCGAGTCAAACCAACCGATCGCAATAAAGCCTTGCGCGCGGGTGGCCTCGTAGATTTCTTTAACCATAGCGCTATGATGCATCACGTTGAAGTAGTGTTCTTGCGACACGAAGACGTAAGGCAACGAGAAGATAGCGTAGGCAGGGTTGAATTGCTCCAAGGATGGTGCGCTGACTTTGGCGATATCCAAGACTCCGGCGCGTATCATTTGGATTAAGTCGCTATTGCCCCCTAAGGTGCCATTAGCGTAGATGGTGAAGTTTAGGTCGGTATTGGCCTCAAGTTCTTGGGTGAAGGCACTCAAGCCCGTATGCACAGGATGGTTGGTGCTGTGGGTATGGGCAATGAGCAAGTGGGTGCTCGCTTTCTCTTGCCCGCCACAGCCGCTGAGCAGTGCTCCCGCCGTCATGGTCAGGGCGCAGAGCAGCGCAGTGAGCTTTGTTCTCATAGTGATCTCCATTAGCCTTCACGACAGCAGTAGGACTCACAGGAAAAGTCCCGTTCGGTCGAGGCTAAGGCCATTGTATAGACAAGCTTTTCGCGCTGAAATTGCAAAAAATGGTAAAAAGATTGTGAATCTTGCGCACTGTGCAAAAAGGTGATGCGCATCAAATATTGCAATTAACCACTCCAAAGACGCCACAAGTCCCATGCTATCTTGACGTAAACTGAGGCTCCAGCGAAAGTCTTTAACTAGTTGTGTTATAGGCGTCGTGCCCTTGTGGATTCAGCAAGATGCCGCGATTTAAGCTGAAGTTGGCGCAGATTAGAATTGATCGGTGCAAAACAGAATGGTACAGGCGCAGAGAGCAGCTTGGGGCAAGCGCAGAGCAGAATAGACTGGTGCAGAGCAGAATAGGCCGGTGCGGGCGTTAAGTGAGAGGGAACAGGGGAATGGCACGAGCACGGCCTTCGGGCAAGGAAAAGATCTTCACGCACTTTATGCAAGCGCCTGATTTTGAGCTGACCCATAACCGAGACAACTCCTACCCAGCGGTGGCACCGCACTACCATGAGTTTTACGAGCTGATCTTCTTCTTAAGTGGCCATGTCAGCTATATCGTGGGTGATCGCAGTATGAAGCTTGAGCCGGGCGATATGCTCATCATTCCGCCTAATACCCTGCACAATCCGATCTTTGAGGATTTTCGGCAAAGCTACGATCGCTACGTGCTCTGGGTTAGTCCTGCCATTCTTGAGCAGCTCGAGCGTATCGACTCCGATCTTTTATTCTTTACTCGCAGAGGCATTAAGCGGCGCTATCTGTTACGCCCTCAGCGCAGCGATTTCTTGATGCTCAATGACTGCTTTGCTCGTCTTGAGCTCTGTCTGTGTCAAAGCACGGGCCTGAGTGCTGAGCCTAGTCAGCGTCGGGGCCTGTGGCATCCCATTACTATGGGCTCGATTATCCTATTGCTTTCACTCTACAATCAGTCTTTGCTGGCTAACGACGAGCAAACCCAGCTTCAGCCTGAGCATCTGCCTATTTCCGAGGTGCTCTCATATCTGCATGAGCATCTGTCCGAGGATTTGAGTCTTGAGAGTGTGGCGGCGAGCTTTTTTATGAGCCGCTTTAGCCTTGCCCACCTATTCAAGAAGTACTGTGGCGTCTCGTTCTATCAGTACTTGCTGCGTCAGCGTTTGGTCAATAGCAAGGAGCTGTTGTTACAAGGAGTATCAGCTAAGGAGGCGGCCTTAAGTTCGGGTTTTAAGGATTACTCTAACTTCTACCGTGCCTTTCTCAAGGAATACGAAATCACCCCTCAAACCTACAAACGTCTTGCTGCCGAAAAACGCAATGCGGTACCGGGGGCTCTGTTAACTCCGAGCCCTTGATAACAAAACGCTAGCTCTGTAATAAGTTCTTTACTGGTAATAATTAGATAAAGTGCGTTGATTGCTAGTAATTGTGGAGATTATCTTGAATAAAAGGCAAAAATAAAACAGCCGAAGCTGTTTGCGTTGTTTGGTGCTGGATACAAGAATCGAACTTGCGACCTTTTGATTACAATTGACAAGAAGGCGATAAAAAGCCAAAAATCGAAGCAAAGCCATGTCGTAGGATACTGATTAGGATACTGCGTTTAGCACTTTGCCATTTTCGGATTAGTGCACTTTTGGGCTCTTATCACCACCATACTTGATCACGATCTCTTCACCTAAGATCTTGCTCGACAGTGGGAAGCGCTCACTATGATCTCCACAGATCGCAAGGTGGTTATAGATTAGCTGCATGCCCAGTTCTGACCTGCGCGCAGCAACACGGGCCGAGCGGTGCACCATCTTGCCCACCTTGTCCCAGTGCAGGCCTTCGAGGTAGCGATAACTTAAAGCCTGAGCTTGTTCGGGGGCATCTGCCCTAAGCTCGAGCAAGGCCGCATCAAGTGCCATATATTCATCGTCACTGATAGCGACAGAACGAACCCTGTCACGCCGCGCCGAGGCCCAGATATGCGCCGCCGCATAGCCTAAGGATAAGAGTTCACCCCGGTGCACCCTGCCCCAAGCCTTAAGAAGCTCTTCCATTGCATCGACGATCTCGGGCTTTTGGTCTTCTAAGCTTAAGCTAAAGATGTAGTCAAAGTTGGGGGTGAACTTTATTGCCATGCGCTTGCGCTCCACGCAAGATAAAGTCGTCATAGCCGCGTAATTGCTCTTCACTCACGTAGAAGTCCATGACCTCGGGCAAGTCCTTTTGCCGCAGCAAGTAACAGATCACATACTCTAAAGGTGCCGCCTTGCGCAGTTCGCCTTTAGTGTGCCGTTCCTTTATCTGACGATCGTTAACAAACACCGATTCGCTTTGCTGCATTGCGTCATATAGCGCCTTCTCATAGTTGGTAGGGTCACGCAGGGCATTGCGGTACACCACCACCGTATAGATAAAAAGGGGCTCAGCCTTGTCCGAAGAGAACAAGGGCAGTCCCCCTTTGTGCATTACGCTTGCAGCTCTTTTAAGCCAACGGTTATAAACCGGCGTATTGATAATGCGCCGCCCATTTCTTGAAAGCTGGTGACGTTCATTGTCACTGGGCGGCAGGGGCAGTAAGAACAAGCGGCCTTGCATCTTATGGCCGCTCATGGTGATGTTACTGTCTACCTGCCGCCATGCGTAGTTATTAAAGAGATCGTCAAGCTGTAAGCTGGTCAACGTAAGATCCACTTAACTGAGCCATGATGGCCGTCAGGGCCTGCCGAGATGCTTCACGCTCTTCTTCACTAAGCTGCGGCACTTGCGCAGTAAGAAGCTTAGGCTTAGGTGCGTTAGGGTCACGCGGGACTTGAAGGTTTAAGAAGTCCGGGCGGGACTTAGCGATCGACAAGCAGGCCTGATAGTCACCAAGGAAAGAAACGTGACGCTGCCCATAACCAGACTTCTGAGCGTAGCCCTTAAGATAGAACTCTTTAGGCGTGCTGAAGGAATCCTCATAGCTCACAGCGCTATAAGCCTCGACAAAGTCACGCTTGCGCAAGTGGTCAGGGGATTGATCTTTAGCAAAGCCGTAAAGAGAGCCAAAGGCCTTCTTGATCGCGTACACAACACGCCAATCGTCAGTAATCAAGTCATTGCCTAGCGTCATGCCGGTTAAGGTCAGATAGCGGCAGGAACCGTCGCGCTTAATCTGGGCCTTGGACACGCCTAAGGATTCCCGCACTATTTCAACTAAGTCGCCGGGTGTTGGCTTATAGTCAAACTTAGTGCGCAGTGCCTTAAGCAAGGCGCGCTGCACAACGTCATCGCCATATGGCTCTAAAGCTAAGCCAAAAGTTTTAAGGATTATGCGGCTCTTCTCACTGGAGCCGTCATCGGTTATGACGTTGTTGGCCATCAGGAATGGGCCTAACGCGCAATAAAGTTGGGATTGGTTCTGGTTCATGGTACGCCCCTTAGCTTGCTGCGGCCCAGCTGGTTAAGTCGAGTTGAGAGAGTTCGCCGTAAGTCATGTGTTCGCAGTCATGCATGACCGTATCAACGAACCGATCGCGGGCTTGGGTGTACGCCTCGAACTCTTCTTGTGGGGCGCCTTCGCTTGGGGCAGGGCCATAAAGCGCGCTGTACTTGGCCTCGACCAAAGCACGGCGGCATCTGTAGTCTTCAGCTGCCCAGTCGTGAGAAGGGTCAAACGGCACCATCCCAGCTTGAGGCGCCATCAGGGCAGGGGCTGGAGCTGGGGCAGATGGTGGGGGCAGTTGCTCGACCTGCGGTACGGCCTGAACTTGAGATAAAGGATAACCGGTGACTGAAGCTGGAACGGCGTGGCGCACATCACGCTCGGCATCTAAGGCCACAAAGGCGTTATTCATGCCCGGATACTTGCGCACAATCCAATGGTTTTGACCATCCGAGGCGTAACGGCGTACGGCAGCGCGCCAATCTCTTAGTGGGCTGGTGCCAACACGCCAACCCTTAGCTTCCATGAAATTGAAGAATTGTTGCGCAGTGGCCTCGAAGTTAGTGCCCGGCGAAAGTAAGTAAGAGTAGTCATCGCCTTCAAGCCCCTTGAGCAGCTCGACCACTTCGTTCACGTCTTTTGGGCGGCGGTGAGCCTGCACGGCTTCCTTTAATTGCTCAAAGTTAGGATTAGAGGTGCGCTTCTTAGGGGCAGCATCTGGTGCTGGGGTGCCTTCGGCAGGGGCAACACCGGCCAAAGTGTTGCGCAAGGCAACCGGCAAAGGCGATTCGCAGAAATAAAGAACGTCGTTAACCTCGGCGATCTTGTCAACAACAAAGAAGAGTTCCAGCGCTGCACTTAGCTTGGCAGGGGTTAAACCTAAAGCGCTCTGCATGTCGGCACGGCTGCAAGAGCGTACTTGCTTGATATAGTCAAAGACTAAGACCTGATCAGGCGTCAGGACAGGCTTAAATCTAGGCATTTGAGTTTTCTCCGTTAACCGCTCGAAGTGATGCGGTTTTGTTTTCTATGTCTTGGATTTTAGCAAAAACTTAAAATTTTTGCAAAAATTTATGATCGCAAAAACGAAAAATGCGACCTACGCACCAAAAATAGCGATGGTCAAACGAAGCTGCCCATCTGATTATGATATAGTCCAAGCCGGTAATAACAAGCATAGTGACATGGTTCCTAGCCACAAGGGGGCCACGTCCTAACGATTTGGAAAGATACAATCCTCGTGCATAGCAACGCCGTGAGGCTGTCGCAGCATGGCAAACTTTCTTGTACGTGCCATTTATATCAACTCAAAAGGCGCCGCTGGGTTAATCCTAGAGGCGCCTTTTTATTTTTCTTCCTGCGCTTACTCGATCAAAGTTAGGTCGCTTAGTGACACTTAGAGAACTCTAAGTTAAAACAGTTGACTAAGTTCCACTTATAGTGTCAAATAGAGATCAGAAAATAGACCGCATGATGCGGCAGGAGAAAACCCAAATGCTAACTTTTAACTATGCGCTTAACCTTGCGCTGCCCTTTATCTTCCGCCTTGTCGTAGGCACCTTAGGCTTGCTTGCCTTCGCTATCGTTGTCACCTTCTTAGGGGAGATCTAGCCATGACTGAAGTTGCACATGAAGTCTGGGTCTCTGACGACGGTGACGTGAACAAGTATCCACAGCTTTGTGAGACCTTGGGCCTGTCAAATGAGTTTGCTGCCGCTTATGCAGCATGGCGCAGGGGCCGCATCGAAGAGCTCACTAAAGACCTCGACACCACTGAGATCGCTCTTGACGGGGAAGAAGCTCTTCTCTTACGTCACGGCTTCTCGATCGGCGGTACGGCAGCTAGTGCCATTATTGGCTATAACCCTTACACCACAGCCGATGACGTCTACAAGACCTTAACCGGCCCAATCCCAGCTCACAGCGGCAATTATCTGACCATGCGCGGCCTTGCCTTAGAGACAGCCATCGCCCGTCGTGCCGCAGAACTATTAAACCGCAGCCTGTACACCCCAAGCTATAGCACCACGGTAGGCTATTGGCAGAACCGCGCCCATTGGTATGAAGACAATGCAAGCGGCACGGGTACGCGGCAGGTGTTCTTTGACGATCTGGACTTCTTCCACATGTCCTGCCAGATTGATGCGCTCTTATCCTCGAGCAATGGATTTACGATCTGCGAATGCAAGACTGCGAACCACAACCCAAAGCGCAAGGATAATAGTGGGCTCTATCTTTGGGGCAAGGGATTAGGCCTCAATGATTATGGTGACGCAATCGAAGATCAAGAGTTAACCGAGAACGGCCGCCCGGTAATCCCAGACCACTATTACTATCAAGTCCAGTGGCAACTTCTCATGCTGCGCATCCTCAACGCCTTAGCCCAAGCGCCGGGCTATAACGCAGATCACGCCTTCTTAGCGGCTGATATCGCGGGCAATGCCGATGTGCGTCTCTACAAGATTGATGCAGATCTGGACGTTCAATCATGGATGTTCTCGACTAGTCTCTACTTCATGGCCAACAATGTGATGGCAGGTCAACCGCCGCTCAAAATGGCTAACGTAGTTTCTGAGCTCGAAGTAAGTGACGCCGAGCGCGGGGTGGTTATTGCCGACTCGACCTTCTTGGCCGACCTCGAGCATTACTACCAATTGGTAGCCCAAGGCAAAGAGTTCACTGAGCAAGCTGATGCCCTCAAAGAACAGTTAATCGCCCGCTTAGGAGAGAAGGGCACCGAGGTCAAAGACCCTAACACTGAGAAGGTATTGCTGCGGCGCAGCACTTACAGCCGTTCGAGCTTTGACACCAAAGCCTTAGCTAACGATCACCCTGACATTTATCGCAAATACATGACTAAGAAGCAAACAACCCGCATCAGCTTCGTACAAGATAAGGATTAAAGCATGGCCAACTTTCAAAATTTCCCACAAGGCCGCGCTATGGCTCCAGTACAGGGGCAAGGCCAAGGCCAAGCTTTTTACGGCGTAGCTCCAGCTTACGCAGAAGAGATCCGCAAGTGCGTAGCTAATGGCAAACTGTCCTTTAGCATCGAAGCGCTCTATCAGCTGGTTTTAGACAAGTTCCCTAAGGCAGGTAAAGAGCCTAACGCCATGGATGTTGTGACCGTAATCAAAACGGCAGTGGCGGCAGGCCTCGACCCAACATCCGATGATGTGTTCGCCTTCAAGACCGGCGATCGCGTGATTGTGGGGATCTCAAAGCGCGGCTGGTCGAAGGTCTTAGATAGCAGGGGCGGTTCAGTTAGCTACGAATATGGCCCGCTCATTCCACCTTCTAAGCCGCGCAGTCCTTCCCGCTATGAGTGGGTGGCAGCTACCATCACCAAGCGTGACGGCACCCAAATTCAGGGCCCGCGCGTCTTCTCGGATGAGTTTGACTTAGGTCGAGGTGTCTGGACGTCGAACCCGAAGATCATGCTGTGTACCCGTGCCTTTACTCATGCTTGTGCCATGGCCTTCGGTATCGGCGCCTATGACGAAGATGAGGCCCGCAGCATCTACCACCAAGAAAATGAAGCGCCGCGTGCGTCTAGGGTGGTTCAAGCTCCAGTAACCGAGCAAGTGGCAGCACCGGCAGTGCCCGCAGTACCTGCGCTTAACGTAGCTCCAGCCCATCCAGCGCTGCAAGCTTTAAGCGCGGCCCAAGATGCTGCCGCCCTTGACGCCGTTTACATCCAGATTCCACCACAAGATCGCAATAACCCAATGATTGCCGCCGCTTACCAAGAACGCAAGCAACAATTAACCAATATCCCACAAGCAAACATGAGCGAGGCCCAGAATGATTAATCCAGCCGCTTTTGACCTAAACGCCGACTTAGCCCAGACTGCGGCAGAACCGCCATCAACTGCGTCACGCCTGAAGCTTGCCAACCCAAACTACAAAGAAGGGTGGTACAACGAACTTACTGAGTTTCAAGACAACTTCGAGCACCCGATCTGCACGCCTTTTAGTATCTTAGAGTGCTACCAAACGCAGCGCGTGTCCAAAGACGGCAGCACGGTAAACCAAACCCTGCACCTCAAGGTCGAGCTTGCTCCAGTCAACGGCCTGATTGGCCCGAGCACCTTCGCTTACTTTAAGCTGTGGGGCGAAGGCTTATCGGCAGGCCCTGAAGCTAGTGTGATTAGAGAAGGCTCAAGCAACTATCGTGAGTTCGGTCAGTGGGCTTTAGCTACCTTAGGCCCTAAGGCCTTCGCATCGCCGATTAGCCTCAACGTCTCAAACAAAGATAAGACTTGGAGCGAAGATCGCTTACACTTCCCTGAGCTTATCGGCGCGCAAGGCCTTGTAGCTTTCTGCCCAGTCGATAGCTTCCGTGACCGCATCGAGTACGGTGCCTACTTCTTTGCCTCGAACGGCCCTAACAAGCCTTTTAGCCCTTATGAGTTTAGCCACGGCCGCCAATACAAGGCACCTAAGTGCGATTATGATACCTTCTTCGAGGTCTTGCAGGCCCGTTACAACTCTTGGGCAGGCTTAACCGGTGAGGAAGCTGCGGCGGCAGGTGTCAGTGCGTACACTATGCCTAATCCTCAATCTATCCCAACGCCGCCAAGTGGCTTCTATGCCGCTCCACTGCCAACACAGGACATGGCCCCTGCACCTGCCGCCCAGTCCGATGACGATATTCCGTTCTAAGCTATGGACGCAGAGACCAAAGCCCTTTTGCAGGGCATCCAGCACGAAATAGCCGAGCTCAAGGCGCTCTTCACGATCCAGTTTGAATCGGCCGCAGAACCGATTTACAACATCAAGCAAGCTGCCGCCTTAGCTGGGGTATCGCGTAACGGCCTAATCAAGCTTTGGGAACGCGGCGGGCTTAATATCCCAGAACCGCGCCTAAAGAACGGTCTTAGGCCAATGTACTCACTTAAAGACATCAACGCCATCAAGCTTGCGCTTAAGCGTAAAAGGGTCTAAATGAACCTAAGCTTGGTTGTGCTTGCTACTTATATCAATCCACCCGAGGGCAAGGTCGAGATAAGCTACTTAGACTCTGACCTGCCCCCGGCCCAGTTCTCTTTTCAAACTGTGGTTAAGGCCGCTAAAACTAGGCTTACTAGGTCTGTCACAATCCACTGCGGCCTTAATTCTTCAGGTCAACCCTTTGCCTATGCCACCCCACCTAAAGAAGGTGTATGTGTGGGGTGCGTAGCTCAAAAGCTCATAGAGCTGCAAGGTGAAATATGGCGTTCTATACAGGCAAAAGCGCTTCCTACGTCAAAGACCGCTTTAATCTAGCTCCACTCGACATCACAGCCGAGCACATCAAGGGCGAAGTGCTCTACTACTTCCGCTATAACCGCAGCGGCGTGGCCATGTGTTGCACCGAGCTCACAGACCCTTCTTCAAATTGCATCGAGGACATTGTGATCCGCGAATCGCGCGGTGAAGAGCTTCTCTACCATGCGATCGAGGTCAAAATCTCAGAAAGCGACTTTAAGCGTGAGTTTTGGCACAAGAAAGATAAGCACAAAGAGCGTGGTGACGGACGCTTCTATAACTACTTTTACTTTGCTATCACGCCCGAAATTCTGGGCCTTGTCACTGAGTACCTCGACACTGAGATGCTGCCCTACGGCATAATAACGGTAGGCTATAACGAAGATAAGAACCTAGAATGCAAGCTTGTGCGCAGGCCTGAACCGCTCAAGGCCGACCCCAAGCGTGACACTGCCTTGATTGATACCGCGATGGTTCGCCGAATGTCCTCGGAACTGACTGCCGCGCACGTCGATATCTACAAACTACGTTCAGGCTTAGCCGAGGTTAAGAGACAATGCCTAGCACTAGCCCAGAGCATCAAGCTGTCTTAGAAAAAGCGCAGCGCCCATTCTCGATGTTAGAGCGCATCGATCACTTAGTAACATCACAAGCGAAGCCTATAGCCGAAGAGTACTACAAGGGGCACAACCGGCGCTTCAGCCGCTTTGCTATGGCTCTTCCTATTACGCATGAGTATTTTCGTAGCAAGGGCAAGTCATATGATGTGCGCGGGGAAGTGTACCTAATCACTAATCTCGAGCACCGTTTATTTGCGCAGGTCAACGCTATCCCAGATGCGCGCTTAGAAGAGCTATGGAACGCGGCTGCAATGGACTTCGTGCTAAATGAGATCGACGCTAGGCGGCAAATAGGCGATATGTGGGCTCTATTCGCACCTGACGCTGAGCCTATGATCACCTTTTGGGATCGCTGCATTGCTCCACTGCCCACCTTGGAAGAGTTCTCAGATGTTAATGGGGCCTTAGCGCAGCTCTATAAACAGTCGCACGCCGAGTGGTACGAAAAGAAGTTTAAGTGGTCTGACCTGCGCAAAGAGTGGCTTGAGCTTGCTAAGTGGCCTCAATCTTCGTAGACTAGAGCTACATTAAAACTCCTGAATAAAAGTTGAGACTGAGCCCCGAACTTAGCTAGGCCTGAGCTTGGGGCTTTTCATTCTTGGCCTATGGCTGTAAACTGAGGTCTGGTTATATTTTTTCCTTTTTGAAGGCTTAAAGCCCCGGCATTTGGTCGATGCTGGGGCTTTTCATTTTCAGCCTGCCGCTGTAGACTTGAGCCGTTCACAATGATTACTTCGCAAGGCCTCGGGGCTCACAACTTCGAGGCTTTCTATTCTTCGCTAAGTGATGTAGACTTGCTTTGGTATTTGTTTAAGTCCAACGTCCCAGACGGATTAGACCAAATATCCCCATGAAGGGAAAATCCGGGTTCCAATTAAAGCCCGCAGTGAGAAACAGCCCGCTGCGGGCTTTCGTTTTTCTGAGCAATAGAGTAGACTGAGCCTGCAAGTGAGCGAAAACATTTGAAAAATCTCTTAGCATGACGTACTTCAAAGCCCGAGTGCCCCCGATGGTTCTCGGGCTTTCGTTTTTACAGGTGGTAGGCGTATACTGGGAAGTGCCTAAGCATTGGCAGAACGCGGAAACGCAAAAAAAAACAGCTACACACTGCAAACACTGCATTACAACTCAACATGACTTAAAGCCCGAGGTGTCCCACGCCTTGGGCTTTTCTATATCTGGAACAAGAGAATGAAAGAAGAAGAGAAGGGGGCTACACCTTACCTGCTCAAAGATGCCTTAGACCCGCGTGGTGCTAAGGCGCACGTAGAGGCCTCTAGCGATGCGCTGGAGCTCGAAGGACGTGAACGGGGCACAGATGCGCGTAAGAAAGAAAAGGGCGCTAAATCGAAGCGTAGAGGGCTTTCTAGTGAAGAGATCTGGGACTGGGCTCGAGTGCTGTCCTTCGTTTACATCTTCGTGGTGTCTTCGATCACTATCTGTGTCGGTCTGCCCCCAGCTTGGCCATTGTCAGGTGTGATCCTTTTTGAGTTTTGGCTGGTTGTGTACCCAGTGCTTAAAGACAAGGGTGTGATTAGGGGTGGATTATGGTAGAGAAGGCCGTCGCCTTTATGGCGTGGTTTGCTTTGGCTGCGTCTATTGGGCTCTTGCTGTGGTTCGGGCTCGAGGGCGTGATCGGGGTTGTGCTTTAGGGCGCCGAAGTGGAGGCGGGGGGTTTAGGGTGGGAAGGTGAGATTAAGGGCGTTAGGGCGGTAGTGGGTGAAATTGAAGAAAAATTGTGTGTGGGCTAGGTTAGGCGAAGGAGGGCGCGGCGTGGGGGCCCTGGGGGCGTGCCGAAGCGGCATCAGGCGGCGGCGAAAATTTGGCGGCGGCGGCGAACTCGGCGGCGGCTCAAAGCCCCATCCCCCTGTCGCGCTATCAGGGCCTGCGCTCACGCGTCGAGGCGCTCAAACTGCCCAAATTGACCCCAAAAGTGCACTAAATCACTAACTTAGTACACTATTCTTAGTCATAAATGGCTTATATATCAGCTTTGAGATTTTCGATAACAAAATGAAGTAAGTGAGTTCCCTGACCTTCTGGAGCTTGAGAAGGCGCAGAACTGGGCCAAAAAGTGCCGAAAAGCGCCAAAAGCGGCCAAAGCGCTGAAAGCCGAAAATTGCGCCAAAAACGCGCCTCGAAGCAAATCCGCGCCATTTCGCCGCCACTGCCCCGGCACCCACTTAGCCCTACTCAAAGAACACAAAGCTCATAAACATCAGGATCTTAGTTTTAGCTCTAAGCTCATAAGACACAGAACACTGCCCATAAGCTCCAGACTTCTCACAAATCCCAGAACTCACATCAAAGCTCAGAAGGCACATAACACACACCTGCCAACACACCTGCGCTAAGAGAACACACACGCAACACACACGTAAGCTTAAGCTCAAAGTCTCTAGAGCTCATAAGCCAAGAAGTCCAAACTCACAACCTGCCCAGAACTCTTCAGTGACTGAACTCGGCGGTCTACCCATAGCCATCCAATGGGTTAGAGCTCATAAGCTCTAGAGCTTAGAGAAGGCACTTCGGGTCAGCCGCTTCGAGCAGTCCTAAGGGTCAGTGATTAACACGGAACCTTATGGCCTTCGAGTTGAGTAGGGCATCACTACCAAATGCGTAGGGGTTCTTATAGCGTGTGTGTGAGTGTGTGATCTCTAATCGCGTGTGTACCTGCGCTATAGAGCCTCGAGGAAGTTCATAACCATAAGCTATTAGCTTATGACTTGAGGTTATGAGAAGGGAATGAGAAGGGACTAAGCCCAGTACTGGGACTTTGAGGGGGAAAGGGGGATTTGCGGCACTTAGGGGGTAAGGGGGTGATAAGAGCTTATGAGCAGTCTCAATCTGGGTTCTGAGATTGAGCAAGCTAGTGACAGGTCTCTAAGTGGGAAGGCTTAAGCTTTAGCTTACTGAACTCGATTAAACTCCAGTGAGTGTTCAAACTTCTTAGCTCAAGTCTCTTAGAGTGTGTTTTCTTTCTTTGGTACTTTCTTTCTTTGTGAGTTTGTGAGTTTTTGAACTTCGAGCTTCTCGGCAGGTCTTGATGTGTGTGTCAGCTGTGAGCTTGCGAACAGCTGCCCATCAGTGGCCTTGGTCTGTTTACAGACACACTTATCACCAAAATCGACTTCGAGACACACACATCACCTGAACTTTTGATAAGATTTAATTGAGCTAGATAACTTGATCTAAGAACGTGTGTCCCTGAAATACCTCAAGTAATATAGAACCAAACTAAATTTTATTTGTCAAGACCTTTTTGACATTTTTTGAAAATTTCTTCACAAAGCTTGATTTTATCAGCTTCTCTAGAGGTCATGTTGTAGCTAGTTCACATGTCCAAAATGGTGAATTTAGCCAATTTTTGCACCACTTTAGTGAAAATATGCAAGTCTAGTTACAACTAGATACTACAAAGGTACATAAAACCGTTTTTTGTACCTAATGGGTACAAAACTGCCCTTTTTGTACCTAACTTGCCCTTCTTGGTACAAAATCGCGTGTTTTGTACCCATCTTGACGCAGTTCACATCTTTGCCCTTTGGGCAGGTTTGAGCTTGCAACTGCCCATCGCCCTGCGCTATTCTGGGTTCACTTTCTGAACGGAGAAAACCCAATGGAACCTAGATACCCGGTCAAGCTGGAAGGGGCTAGTGAGCACGTCTTCACTTGTTCCCTCGGTGCTATCGACACGAAGCTTAAGATCTTCCGTAACGACTTCTTAGTCGAGGCAAGTAGCTTCTTAACCGGCCTGCGTCTTCGGGCAGGTCGCGCCTACGTGAACAAGCTCTTAATCAGCCCTTGGGTCGAATCTCGGCAGTGCTATGAGTTCTCGACCACGCCCAACACTAAGCCTAAGGCTTACATCACGATCGATCAGATACATCAGATCTTCGATTACCTAGATACTTCACGCTATATGAAGCGCGATCACGTAGCAACGTATCGCCTGCTCTTCCGCGCGCCTGATTGTCTCCAGCACTGGGCCTTCGCTCTTCAGCTAAGCGAAGCTGAGCTAGACGGCATCATGAAGTGGCGCAAAGAGCATGGCTTTAGCCACTGGAACTACTTCGAGCGCAAGGCTATGCGTGAGTATCTGGAAGAGAAGCAACTAGGTGAGCGCATGACCTGCGCAGGCTACAGCTTCAAGCCACTGCGGGGCCCTGCAAGCTTTGAAGCACCGCCCTTTTGGCACTGCCGCCCGGCAGCCCCTAAAGCCCCATCTGTTCCCGGCCTCGGCCCATGGTAACTAGAGAAGTAACATGACTATCAAGCCCACTCAAGTCGCTATCACTGCCCGCATCCTGAAGGCAATCTCGGATTTAACTGACAAAGCCGAGTATCGCGATATTTATCGCCTTACTTACCTAGCTGATGTTGTATCTATCAAGCATCCAGACCATCAGATAGGTTCGTGCTTAATCCACACTAATGGCCATCACTTGCTCTTCCTGACTGATGTCGCCATGCCTGATGTGGTGCCGCCTTCGGGCTTCCTAGCTAACGCTCGAGCGGTTGATGGCGTAGCTATCAGCAAGCTAGCTGCGTCTACGAAGTGGGCCTTAGCTGACATCCCATCTGCCGACCTGCCCGAAGTTGCACCCGGCGGGGCTGAATCTTGGGAACTGTTCTTAAGCGACTTCGTAGCGCAGAACTGGGCGCAGGTCGAGGCCGCGCCCTTCCCTCAAGGCGCTACCTTGAACCTAGGTGAGATGGCCAAGTGCACTGCCTTGCTCAAGACACTGGGCGCCTTCAAGCATGGCCAACCTCGAATAGCCTTGACCCCCGGCAGTCGAGGCCTGATTGTGCGCGGGGGCTTCGGGGCAGGTGGGCATTACACCCTTGTTGTATCTATTGGTTACTTATGACTTTAGCTGTCCCAGTGGGCTTCTTAGAAGCCTTGAACTCTATCGCAGGTGACGCCCCGACCTGCGTGATCGAGCTGTGCCCTGACGCCCTTGAGGGCGATCCAGTGGCTAACCTCGACCTGCCGCGCCGCGCCTTGTGGCAGTGGGGGCCATGGTTCGAGCGGCCAAGCCAAGAGCTTAGCGGCGGGTGGTGGGCCTTGCTTTTGGCCCCATTCCCACTGCGCTTAGTGCCGAAGGAGAACATGATCGCGCAGTGCTGGATGTACAACTTCGCAGGCCTTTCGGCTTTTGACCGCAGGGTAAGCACCGATCTAGCGCGCTATCCCGACCTAGGCCCAGAACCTATGAGCGGGGCGCCCCTGATGGTGCCCTTCAGTGGCGATCTGGGGTGGTATAGCTCGATCTTAAGTGCGATCACCCCGCGCCCTGCGCAGCCCTTGAGCATGCGCCCAGATGCGACCCTTGCCCTGCCGCTTTTGGAGCTGATCGATCGCTTGTTCAAGACTTGGTTCAAGCCCCGCTGGGCAGAAGGCGATCTGAAGATCACCGCTCGAGCCTATGTGACCAACTGCGGCGCGGCCTTGAGCGTATGTGGCGATCTACAGATCGAACACTTGTATCTGGGCTCATTCCTTCTCGGCACGCAGGTAGGTCGAGGGGGCTTTGTGCTGTGAGATCGGCAGATCGCGATCTCGAGATCGCGCTTCTAAATTCATATCTATGTCCCCACATTCTCGACCCCTTTAAAAGCCGGGCCTTGGTGCACCTTGGGGAAGGTATAAAACGAAGATCAAGGGGATGAACAAACCCCTTATACAAAGACAACCCAAGGGCCTGCGCCCTTCCCTGCCGGTCTTGTATAGGCGCAGTAGCCCGGCAGGATCATTGTAGCACGGCTTTTGGCTTTAGCACTGGGCTAGAATAGCGATGGGCAGTGGCTTAATCATCGCTATTTGTGATGGGCATCGCATGATTTAGGTACAAAATTCTAAATTTTTTCAAAAAAATTGTTGACAACGCCTAAACCCATGTTAAAATGAACCCATCCAAAGACAAGAACGGGGCTAAGCCCCTAAAGATAAGAAGGTAAAAGATATGAAGATCATCTCCTGCCAAGCCACTGAGTTAACCACCGCCAACGGCGAGACCCTCAACAAAGTCTACTTCGAGCACGCCAACCGCACCTTCACCGCTTACGTAAGCGAGACCCACACCTACTTTGGCAATGACGTCCGCGACTACATTGCCGATCAGATCGGCGCTGACTACTGGGAAGCCGTAGACTTCTGCGCCGAGGCCGATGCCCCTTACACCTTCATGCACGAAGCCGAGACCTTAGAGAAGATGCTGGAGCACTTCTTAGGCACGGGCTCGGCTACCCTCGAGATCTTCAAGCTGTTCCTTTTCGTTAGCCTTGACTTAGTTCGGGCTGAAGTTACGGGCGTAGGTATCGACTGGGGTGAGCTCGGCCGCCCAGAACCTAACACCGATTTCGACCTGACGCTGCCGGGCCTCGAGTGCTTAGACCGAGACATCGATAACGACATCGACATCGAGCTCATCGACGTCGGGACATTTGAGTTAGTCCAACTCGGCCTAAAGCTAGACTAGCGCAGCGGGGCAGTGCCCCGCCTTCCCAAGGTCCCTGCACTAGGGGCCGCCCACCCCAGTCCCGCCCCACTTCAGATCGAGATCTCGATCTGGAGAGCGCTAGATCGCTACTTCAGATCACTAGATCGCTATCTCCAGCCCCTCGAAGGTGCATCAAAGCGCCTCAACCCCCGCCCTGCGCAGGCTTTTAGACTAAAACAAAGATGGTCAAAAGGCGCCACCCATCACGTTTTGACCCTGTTTAGGTACAAAATCGCAAATTTTTTCAAAAAATTGTTGACACACATGCGGGGCAAGTCTATAATGAACTCATACAAAGACAGGGGGAGCACCCCAAAGAAGAAAGAAGAAAGAAGAATGGAGATTAAAACCATGAACAAGATCATTTCCTGCCAAGCTACCGAGTTACAAGAGATCATCTGCCGCACTGAAGAAGACTGGATCGAGATGGGCAACGAAATCTTGGCCGACCTTCGTGATTACTACAAAACCCCGGCAGGCAAGCGCGCCATCCGCAATGCCAAGCGCCGCTGGGAACGCTGGAACGAGAAGATGATCAACTTCGACGGCGACTTCAGCGATATGGCCACCACCCCAGTTGAAGATAACGGCCTCGACGGCCTGGATGAGATCGACCCTGAGGCCCTCAAGGCCTTCCGTGAGGGGCAGGCCTAAGCCCCCGGCGGGGCCCAGCCCCGCCATTCCACTGCGCGATCTAGCGATCTCTAGATCGCCACTTCCCACCAACACCCCACCCCGCCTTAAGCGCCGCTCGAAGGTGCAACAAGGCGGCCTGCCCGGCCCTTAGTCCCGTCTTTGGACTAAATCCCAGATGGGCGCAGGCCGCTTCCCATCTCAATTCTCGATCGTTTTGGAACAAAATCACAAATTTTTTCAAAAAATTGTTGACACTGTTCTAAAGCCTGTCTATAATGAACCCATACAAAGACAAACGGGGGCGACCCCAAGAACTTGAATCGAGGACGTTAAAATGAACAATGCCAAGAACACCAACACCACCAAGATTGATGCTTACGACGCCGCCTTAGCTGAAGAGAACAAGAAGCTGGGCCGCGCAGCAAACGCCCGCCGCAGCCTGATCCGTGGCGACCGCTGGAGCCGCTGCCTGAACAGTGACGTACTGAAGCGCAGCATGGCCCGCTAAGCCGGGCCTCGGGCGGGGCGCAAGGCCCTGCCCACATCAAGGGGGCAGGGGCAAGACCCAAGGCCCCGCAGTCTCAACCAAAAGCATCAAGGTGGTAATTATGTTAAATCTTATCTCGAGCAACGCCGATACCCGCATCGTCACCTTCACCCATACAGCCCAAGACGGCACCCAGTCTCAAGCCTTCGAGGCCCACATCGGCACCGACCGCACCGTCACCTTCACCTACAGCTTCTTTGAGCACCTGTGCACGCAGGTGCTGGGCGTAAGCACCAAGACCGCTCAAAGCCGCCTCAAGGCTCAAGGCCGTGGCTACCTTACTGCCGCCGCCCGTGAAGTCTTAACTGACGCCGAGCTTAACGAAGCCCTCGACTGCGCAGCTAAGCGCAAGCTGGGCGAGAACTGGGTCACCGCTAAGAAGAGCGTAGTGCCACGCTGTGAGTGCGACAACGTGATCTTACAGGCGATCGCCATGATGGCTGATGCCTACCTCGAGTTTGCCCGCGCCGCTAAGAAGGTAGCTAAGGCCGCCCCAGTCGAGGCCAAGACCGAAGCCGCTGAAGCTCCAGCCCCACAACCTTCCGAGCAAGTCGACTTGCTCAAGGCCTTAAGCGCCATTCTGTGCCCGGCCTCGGCTCAAGACCAAGCCACTGCCGCCGAACTTCCTGCCCAAGACACCGCCCCTGCCTCGAAGGATCAACACAACAGCCAAAGCCCATGCGACGGCATCGAACCCGCTGAAGAAGAGATCGGCATCGTAGTCGAAGAAGACGGCACGATCTCGACCTTCAGCGATCACGATCTGATGCGCGCCGAGATCGACGGTCTCGACCCCGAGTACGAAGAAGGCACCAACGCGGCAGGGCAGGGCCTGCCGGGGCCACTCGAGCAAGGCAGCGATCTTCAGATCGCGATCTGCGATCACCAAGACTGGAGCGACTGGGTTAGCGGCCCAAGCTACGGTTCTGAAGAAGAATTAGACCAAGACACCTGCGGCGGTGGTTTTCTTGAGCCTGAGCTCGATAGCGCGTATAAATCCCATAAAAATCAGGGTCTTGGCGGGGGTGATGGGGCGGGGCCCCGGCCCTGCGGCTCGGCCTTCGGCTGGAGCGACGATGAGCCCTTTTGGCAGCACATCTTTGGGTGCTAGGGGGTGCACCATGAGAGTTCCAGCGAAGTCCTTAGGCATCACCCGCATCAAGGCAGCTAACGAACCGGCAGGCTATTGGCGCGGCCATCACCCTGAGATCACTGCCGACTTCCCGAAGCCACAGCCAAGCGAACTCGGCGGGCCGCGTCTAGGCCCAAGACCGGGGCAGGGTGTTATCGTTGTTCACCTGCCCGAAGACCTTACACCTTACATCTAGAGGAACGAACCATGAACCCAACTTACATCCAGCTTGCGAACGGCAGCACCCAGTGCACTGTTTTCTTTGAAGGGCACCCGATCAAGGTGCTGGAGCATGGCAGTGACCTGACCTTCTGCCTTGCTGACGTATGCGCAGCATGCGGCCTGACCAATCCTTCCAAGGCACTTCAGCAAATCAGCATAGAATTTGAGGGGTCTAACTTTAAGTTAGCCCCTTTCCAGACGGCAGGCGGCATCCAGAACATGACCATGATCGAAGAGATGCATCTGTACTTCCTTATGATGCGCGGCCGCTCGGACACGGCACGCCGCTTCCGTCAGTGGGTCTACAGTGACTTGCTGCCAACACTGCGCAAGACCGGTCACTATGAAGTGCGCACCCCAGCTCCAGCCTTAACCGATGACACTCTTCCGCAGGTGCCGACCTGCGATCAAAACGGGAACTTCTCGGTCTCATACATCCAAGTGATGGGTGAACTGGGCGACCACTACGGCATGACGCAGCAAGGGCGTGACCTTCTTGCTTGGTGCATCGACCGAGCGAAGGCACAAGGGTACGCCATAGCTAAGCACCAATGCGGCGGCACGCAGGTCAACTGGGGATTGTCTGAAGAAGATGTGCGCAAGCGCGTCGAGGCTAGCACCACCTGCTTGAAGGCACAGCTTGCTAAAGCTCAAGAGTACATCGAGGAACTTGAGGCAGCTCCAGAAAACAAGAAAGCCCAAGCCGATACGCAGGAACTGCGCACCAAACTTGAGCTTGCTTGCGGCCTTGTTAAGAGCATCTTAGAGAACCCTCGAAGCAAGACCATTGCGAACCTAGCCCAGACCCTAGTGACTGAACTAGACAAAGCCGTTTAGGGTCAGACCTTCCGAGCTAGGGCCCCGGCCCAGACCCTAGCCCGTATAAGAAGCGACCGGCGTAGCCCACGGAGAAAACCCAACGGCTATGCTTAAAGCTTAACCATCAGATATTAACTATAGAAAACGGGGCTAGAGGCCGGTCACTTCTTTAGTGTACATATTTTAGCCATAGAACTCAAGGCAAACTGGTACACTAGGAAGGCCATTAGGCCAACACGGAGAAAACCCAACGGCACCGCAGTAACGCGGTCAAAGTTGCAAGCCTGAGCCCATCCGCTCGGGCTTGTTCCCTTTAAGCTTACACCATCGAGGATTAACGAACAATGGCTAACGCACACATTCTGGAAGTAGAAGCAAGACTATTAGGCGATCTCATTGCACGGCCTGAGTACTGGGCAGACCCTGACCTTGCCCAAGACTTAGCGCAGCTCAAGCCTCAAGACTTCTCGAGCATCAAGCATGCGCGTATATTTGCCTTCTTTAAGCAAGCCAAGGCACAGATCGGCACCACGGAAGTAGGGCAGGTCATGGCACACTTCGATCAGGTTAGCTCGAGATCGAAAGATCAAGGGTTCAATCGCCAAGACATTGCAGCCCTTCTTGCTAACCCATCCTCGGGCGGGCCTGCAAGTGCCTTGAAGGATTACATCAAGGCCGTGATGCGCGATGCCCAGATCCGCCGCTTAGGGCAGGTCTTGCAAGATGCTGCCGCCAAAGCCCTCGACCCAAGTGGCAACTTCAAGCTCGAGGACATTGTAAGCACTACCCAGAACAAGCTAGGCGAACTTGTGGGCAGTCAAGCCATCGAAGAAGATGGGTGCGTAGATGTGCGCAAGGCCATGCTTGACTATCTGACTGACCTGCAAAACCGCGCAGGCCAAGCAAGCCCAGCCATCATGTCAGGCTTCCCACAGATCGACGCAGTAACCGGCGGCTTCCTGCCCGGCAGTCTGTGCGTGCTCGGTGCGCGCCCCGGCGTAGGCAAGACCACTCTAGCTCTTAACATTGCCGAGAACGTAGCCCGCGACAACCGCGTTAAGTTCCCAGTTCTGATGGTCTCACTGGAGATGCCAAGAGAACAATTAGTCGCGCGTATAATGTCCCGTGCTGGGCGGGTCTCGACCTATGAGATTAACAACAACCTAGTCCCGAACGCCAAGTGGTCACGCATCCTGCAAGCTATCAAGGGCCTGCACCTCGACGGCATCGAGGACAGCGCCGAGAACGTATGCATGTACCTTTGTGACCGCACTAGCATCACGGCAGGTGATATCAGCAACATAGCGCGCGCCATTGCTGCCCGTCACGGCGGCATCGGCATGGTAGTGGTAGATTACATCCAGCTTCTTAAGCCTTCCCGCACCTTGCAAAATCGTGCCTACGAAGTAGGGGAAGCAAGCCGTGAACTCAAAACCCTAGCCCTCGACCTGCACTGCCCAGTACTTGCCTTAGCGCAGCTTAACCGCAACATCGAGCACCGCACCGACCCCACCCCAACTAACGCCGACCTTCGAGATTCAGGCGCGCTCGAGCAAGATGCGGACGTTGTGATGCTCTTATCACGCGACGCCTCGGCAGAATCTTGCTTCACCCCAGAACCCACCACGGGCGAACCTTGTGAGACTGACGCCACAACCCTGAACATCAGTAAGAACCGCCATGGCGCCTTGGGCGAAGTGCCTTTAGCCTTGTGGGGCAGGTGCTCACTCTTCCTCGAGCGACAAACAACAAAAGCCGCCCCCGTAGCAGGTAACACTTACGTAGCCTACTAAGGGGGCAAAGCTCGAAGGAAAGCATGAAAAGCGCGCAAGAATGCGACTTAAATCACAGAATTGAAATAAACATGAAAAGGGGTAGAAAAATGTAACACATACATACCCAAATTAATAAAAGTAAGACTTAGCTCACAACTTGTGAAAAGTGACCCGCTCAAATCCACGCGCAGCACCTGCGCCACGAATAGCTAAAATTTTTTGAACAAAAGGGTACTTGTACGACAAGTTAAAACCGCAACTAAATCCCCACCTACCTGAAGAGCTAAGACGCCTCACTTTGCGCAGCTGCCGCAGCACCTTCCTCGAGGGCAGCGACCCGAACGGCTAAAGCTTCAAACTCTTCCTTAGCTACACCATGTTCCAGCATATAGACCGCGCAGTTGGTATGCTTGTACGACAAGCCAAGCGGCAGGAAGTTAGTAATGGTGTAAGTGTTAGGGCTATAAGTGAACTGCCGTTCATAGTCCCCAAGGTAGAGATTAAAGTCATGCGCGGCAGATACGCGGACGTGAGCGCCATTTGACTGCCCAGTATGAAGAGAGCTTACAGATAAAGACTTAACCGCAGGCGAGTTGCGTTTATCAAACTCAAAACTAAAATCCCACATGTCGCCACCTGCATGGCGAGTGTTCAAAGTAAGATTCTGTGTGCTCGAGAACAAGCAAGCAAGAGAACTCTTGCTTAAGCCTGAAGGGTCAGAAGTGCTTATAGTGCAACGAGCAAGAAACTGATTGGCAGAAAGCGGCTGTTCGCATATGCTTTCGATAAATGAATCGTTATAAGCGCAGGCTGCTCCAGTCTCGAGGTCATATGCTAAGCGGAAGTAGAACGAATCAACATAGCGATCACCTTCTTGAACTAGGGCCAAGCTAGGGGTATTGGCGTTATCAGCTCGGCCCCATCCGTCTAGCCCTAAAGTCCTAAGCCCCCCCCCCTATAGATACAACAAAACTGACTTTATTGAACCCGAAGCCGGTAGCTTTGCTGCCATAATAACCAACAATGCCCCAGCCGCTTAAGAAGTGCCAACCATAGCGGTTGCCATCAGGGGTGAACTCATTCGCCATTCTGTGCTTCCTCTAGTAAGGTTATGCGCGCCTCGAGTGCACGCAGTTGTGCTCGGGTCATGATCATGCCGCCAAGGTCATAGACCCCCCCCCCCCTCCCCACATTGTTTTTATACGTAAAGGCGCCGGGCTCGATTAGCTGGATGGTGCGCACGTTAGTATCACCGTAAGTGTTGCCAACTAAGCCCCCAACAAGCGGCAGCTCTTGATCGTCGAGGTACAGGCTAGCCCCTGCCGCTGCGCCTATCTGACTGCCGGACTGGGTGGCAATGCCCATCGAGAAGCTATGAACCTTGACTTCTTTTGCATCCGAGAACTCAAAGCACATATCCCAGCCTGAGCCGGTTTGTGATGCGTTAGTCCAGATACGGAAGTAACCTGAGCCGTAGGTCTTGCCCGCAAAAAGATAAGGGTAAGCACCGCCGCTAACTTTCTGATATTTGGCTTTAGCTAGGTTGAAGGTTAATCTTACTAAGACTTGGTTATCAGCAAGAGACTGGGCAGGCAGGTCAGGCACGTAGGTTGAATTAAAAGTGCAGGCTTGCTTAGTCTCGGGGTCATAGGCTAAACGGAAGTAAAGCACGTGAGTTACATCAGCGGCGTTAGCGCCAATGTTACCGGCAGGCGCTGTGTCACGCCCTTCCATATACCACCCATCGAGGCCTAGGGTTACAGGCACGCCCTCGACTGACGCAACAAAGACAACCTGAGAGAAGAAGAGATTCTTCGTATCGCCGCCGTAAGTGTTTTGGGCTGCACCCCAAGGCGCAGCCCAGCGCAGTCCGTACTTATGACCGTCAGGCACAAATTCACCTGCCATCACGCACCTGCCTTAGCCGCTTCGAGGGCAGCTACTCGAGCTAACAAGCTTTGGTACTCGGCTTGCGTGGCATAGGCCGAAGTGTCGAGCTGATAGAGCGCACCTGAGGGGTCTTTGTAGAGACAGGACATAGGGGAAGGGACAGGCAACGTTATGCTCTTATAGCTTTCAGCGGCAATGCCTGAACCATTACGGAAAACGCACCCGCCTGAAGCCAAAACTTCGAGCTCATCCATATATAAATAGAGTTCACTTTCTTCGGTTAGCTCTGGGGGATTGCCACCCCCTGCACTAGCATCAGAGAAGTTAGCAAAGCGAACCCCGAAATTTTGGACTTGAGGGGAGCTGTCGGCGCTAAACTCAAAACAGAAATCATACTGTGTTGTTGGCTCACTTGCGGCGCTGATGTGATACTCGTTGCCTTCGTTCATATTGTCTGCGGTATCTTTAAAGAGCTTTGGAACCGAGCCTTCACAAGAAGCATAGTCAGAATCTGTCGCAGATACAGTTAGCCTAACCAAAAACTGATTGCTGTTTAAAGACTGCCCAACGGGGCTGGATGTTAATTTAGTTTCCGAGTATGGGACTTCGCCGGCGTTGCTATAGCTTAGAACAAAGTAAAAAATACGCGGTGATGCCTGAAAATTAAAAGCTGGGCCATTAGGGCAGTAATAAGAATCAAGGCCAAGGGTTTTGCTAGCCCCATCAACCTCTATTTGGAATCTAAGTTTTGTGAACTTAAGGCGGTGTTCCGGGTCGTTTGAGCGCCACCCTTCGCCCCACGGCTTCGAGAACCGCCACCCATACTTATGCCCATCCGGCACGAAGTCAGCCATCTGTATTCTCCTCTAAAGCAGTAACTCGGTTAATCAAAGCTTCGAGCTCACTGCGTAATACGTAGTTACTCGGGTTAATTTGGTACAGACCACCACCTGCGCTCTTGTAGAGAAGGGCTAGGGGCAGAACGTTGATAATTGTCTTGAGGTTGTTTGCGTCTGTGTAAGGGGTTCTATTGCCACCTGCGCCAATAACTGATGCCGTGGTAGTGTCGAGGTAAAGAAGTGCACCGCTTTTGATAGGGGACGGCGCAAACTGAGCGGACTTACCGCTAATAAGGCGCATGGTCAGGCTGTACACCTTGACCTTCTTGCTGCCGCTAAACTCAAAGCATAAATCCCAGTTGGTGCCTGCGCTTAAGAAGTAGCAAGTGAAAATAAAGCTGGAGCCTTTAGCAAATAAGTACGGCAATTGCTGGATGTTGAAGTAAGAAGGCTCAGATTTGGCATAGCTAAAGGTAAGCCGAACTAGCACTTGGTTATCAGCAAGTGGTTGGTCGAGGATATCAGTGATAAAGGTAGCGTTATAGGGGCAGGCTTCGCCGGTCTCGGCATCATAGGCCAAGCGGAAGTAAGTGACATCTTGGCCGACAGCGTTAGAACACTGGACGCGTCCTGTACTTACATTATTAGCCCTGCCCCACCCGTCGAGGCCTAGCTTAACGCTTTTGCCCCCTATAGATACAACAAAGCCAGTTTCGCTAAAGCCTAGGCTCTTATCGTTGTTACCGGGGCCCAAGGGCTATACCATCGCAGGCCGTACTTATGCCCGTCCCCCACAAAATCAGCCATGCTCCACCTCAACCTTCTCTTCTAACGCAGCACCTTGCTGCGCCTTTACCTTCTGCGCCATCAGGCCTAAGACCTTTAGCGCCAGTCCATTACCTTGTAGGTTCTCTACGCGCGAGCTGGAGATCTCGGCCTGCACCTTGCCCACCCCATCGACCACAGCTGCCATGTTGTTAACGCTGTGCACTTGCATCAGCGTGCTTAGCACTAAGGCGCACCCTTCCATGCGTGCGCTTGTTTGGTTGCTCTGGGTGTCGCAGGATAAATACAGGGCACACCCGCCTTCTTTGTTGTGCTCGGGACACGGGGCGCCTAAGAAGGGACAGTTAGCCATTAGAAAACAATCTCCTTTTGGCACACGATTACGCAGATATGCTTCACAGTCAGGTCGATGCTATGGGTATGCGAGCCCCCGCCGCCCGTGTTGCCTACGGAAACGGTGTGAGTGTGGGAACCGGCGGAGCCTACCGAGACACTGTGCGAGTGTGAGCCAGCGGAAGTGGCTTTGATTGAGCTAACATCGCCAAGACCGCCAAAGCCAATCCAGCCCCATGAGAGGTTAGGTGGTGTTTGTGGTGTCCCTTGCTCACTTTTCGCCCCTGTCAGGAATCCACTAACAGTTTGCGCTCCAGAATGGCTTTCAATCACAGTAAAGTTGCCACGCAAAAAGCCGGGCGCTGGGCCAGCGTATTGCATTTCAAAAGCATATGAACCTGAGCCGCTTGATCCGCCTGATGTGTCAAGTAGGCTATGGCTATGCGCACCGCTCGAGCTTGCTGAGCCTGAGTGAGAGTGCGAGCCGCTGGAGCTTGCAGAACCGGAGTGGCCATGCGCTGGAATCTGGTTTAAGGTTAAAGTGGTGTTGCCCACATCCTGCGCTTTAAACACAGTTGGGAAGGATGTGCCCGCGTTTACCGCGCCGCCGTTCACCGAGACAATGCGCACAGCTGCATCTTCAAGCCCCGGTACTATCGACCATCCAGAAGGCGCCGCAGCTTGGTAGAAGAGCAAGCGCGTGCCCGTCTCAAAGTGCTCATAGTTGGTCTTGATGTAAGTGAGCTCTTCGTTTACCTTCTCGAACTCACTTTGCGCCCAGTCCTTGAGGTTCTCGATCTCTTCCTGCGTCCATTCCTTGAAGTCACCAAACTCTTCCGTGACCCAGCTGCGCAGGTCATTAATCTCGGTATAGATGTTCGTGACCACATCACCTAAGATGTTATCTACGTCACCTTGGATGTGGTTGATGTCATACTCAATCGAGGTCAGGCGGTTACGCATGCGCTGCACGTCAAAGCCTGCCTTAGCCCCTGAAGTCGCATCTTTGCTTAGGATATAGGTCAGGTTATCTAAGTTCTGTTTTGGTCGCAGTGGCATAGATTCCCCCTATAATCCCAGCGCTAAGGCATAGGCCCGGCGCCGCTCGAGCTCGGGCAATGGCGTGGCAGTAACACGGCCCCTAAGCGGCGTTAGGTAGCATGCGCGGTTATCGCGGTCGATACAGCGCACCATCTTGCCCTTGCGCTCTTCCTCGAGCATGCGCGCCTTAATCTGGGCCCCGCGCTCGGTCACGTCCTCGAGGCCGACCACAAGGTCATGCGCGTCCAGTTCGCTTACTGCGGGCACCGCTTCCCATGCGCTCTTATCCTGCGCAATGCGCCAACACCCAGAACCATCAGGCGGGGCAAAAGCTACACAGTCACCCGGCAGGTACATGCGCCCCGTGGTCAGGTCTTGCATCGATACCGTTGCACCAATGTAATAGCCATATTTGTCAAAACGGTACGACGGAACTAACTTCATTTTGGCCATGCTTACACCTTAATCAGATACAGCATCACGTAAGAAGGCGGGACTACCTTGCTAGTTCCATCCTTGTAGTAAGAACTATATTCGGACGCGTCGAAGTTCACGAAGAGCATGCGCCGTGCATTGCCTTCGGTCACGCCGCTCACAGCATCCGAGGCTACACCCGTGCACGTGAAGGCACCATCATGATACAGGTCAGGCGTGCCAAAGCCCGTGAAGTTGCCACGGATGTTAGGCAGCGATGCATCTTGCGTCCTTGGGCTTGGTTCAGTACCACCCTGAATGAAGCGGTCGCGCAGGTCAGGTAAGTTGAAGGTTAAATCTGTTTCGCCATAGGTGTCGCCTATCACTGCGTACAGTTCTGGGAAGCCTTGCTTCTCCACTGCCGCACCATCACATAAGAGATAGCCATCAGGCGGGTTAACGCCCGCAAAAGCGATAATAGAGCCCGTAGGCAAGTAAGCCTTCTTGCACTCGGTATCAACATAGCTCTTATTGGTTACATCGAGCTCGGTCATAGGTGCTTGCGCGCAGGTTAGCTTGGCTGTGAAGTCATTCTGCGCACTGAACACATTCGGGCTTGCTAGCTTTGCGTAGTTGTCTAGCAGGTCTTGCTTAACCGCATCCACCTCGGCGCTTAAGGCCTCGAGGTCAGTGCGCAGCTGCGCTAAGTCACCTTGCAGCTTAGTCACGTCAGCTCGAAGGGCCACTAAGTCACGCTGGAGCTGCGTGACCTCGGCAGTTAAGTTGTCTAAGCGTGCCGTCAGCTGCGCCGTTACGCCCTCGAGGGCAGTGATACGGTTAACGGCGGCACCCAGCGCAGTATTAAGCGCATCAATTCGGTCATTGGCTGCGTCTAATCCTTCTTTAGTGCTTTGCTCTAGTGCCGCAAACTGCGCTAAGAGCTCTTCCCTAATGTCCTTAATCTCAGCAAGCGCGGCCGTTACTTCCGCTAAGGCCGCCTCGAGATTGTCCCCCACTTCGTTAATCGCAATGATGTCGCCCTTGATGCGGCTTAAGTCATACTCGATGCTGTCAAGCCGTGAGACCACACCATCAAAATCAAAGAAGCCTTTTGCCCCAGTCGCACCATCTTTCACAAAGAGATGCTTCAGCTGCGGCACTGTGTAGAAGTCCTCTAAAGCGGCCATAGCTATCCTAATCGCTGATTACGAAGTAAGTGCCCGTCTCACAGGTATCTGGGTCGGGCAACTCTTTCACCACATAGATAGGATTCATGCCGCCGCCGAGGCCTGCCGTTCTGTTGGCAATCCAAACTGGGTTACCATCCTTGTCCTTAGCCCGCATCACGCCGTTTACTAACAACGGATTGTCAAAGCTTTGGCCTTGGGTAGTGCTCGGCATAGCATGCCCCCTTAATCGCTAGTGAGATTGTCTTCAGCTGGATAGAAGTAGAAGGTTCCAGCTTCCATGCCCCCCGTTTCAGGCTTGCTGTCAACAAACTTAACACTTGAAGCCGAGGCCATGGCAGCAACCGCCTTTAAGGCTTTGCCCGTGACTAAGTGCTGGTCTTCAATGGCGCTGTAATCGTCTTGGGCTACCGACATGGTGACGTTTTGCGAGAAGGTATTAGCCGCCGTGAAGGTGTTAGCTGCATCGACCTTCGCCATCTTGCTAAGGTCAATTGGCTCGCCTTCACCTACGCCCGGCAGCGCAGCCTTTAAGGCTGCAATGTCAGATTGGTTAGTCTTGGTTAAAGCAACTGCGGTGTTAAGAGTGTTAACATCCTTGGTGCTCAGACCGTAGACAGTACCCGAATTGCCATCATTGTCCTTAAACTTAATGGCTGCATTTGCGTACTCTGCCATGCTCATTTCTCCTTTTGTTCCATGCGCTCGGCAGCACCAATGCGGCTTTGCGCTAGTTCAAAATAGCGTGGGTCTAGCTCCATTCCTACAAAGCGCCGCCCCGCCTTGAGGCAGGCCACGCCGGTCGAACCCGAGCCCATGCAATTATCTAAAACCGTTTCACCTGCGTTCGAGTAGGTCTTAATAAGCCACTCGAGCAAGTCCACAGGCTTTTGCGAAGGGTGCACCCGCCCGCCTACCGGCTCCACATCGAAGTAAAGCAGATCATCGGGATAGCCCGTGAACTCTTGCGTATAAACCTTTGTTTCTTGTGAGATCGTGTGACAGCCAAAGCCATCACGCCCTACATTCTTGCGTTTAAGTCGGGTGCGCCCGCAGGGCTTTAAGCCTTGTGGGTTGTAGGTCGGCATGGCCTTGGGTATGGCCGCGCGCTCTTCTTCGTACTGGGCGCGCAGCTCTTCGTAAGGCATAGTGAAGAAGCCCGTGCTTTGCAGCTTCGTGTAAGCTTCTTTAGTTGGCAAAATGAACTGCCCACCCTTGGTGAAATAGTGGCTAGTCATTTGGCTGCCTAAGAGTTCTTGCAGCGCGATGTTACTAAGCCCAGTCTTCTCACGCTCTTGCAGCATATAGCCGCGCGTTTTGGGCAGGAAGTTGTGATTGCCCGCGCGCGGCATAGCAAAGACTAAGATTTGCTCGGTGCGCCGCAGTGGTTGATATTTGGCATTCTGCGGGTTAGTAGGCCACTTCTTAACCCAAGTCAGGCTGTATTTGTAATAAGAGCGCGCTGCCGCAGCAAGGTCGACAGCAAAGCTTTGAGAAGCAAAGAGCACCGCTAAACCACACGGCTTGAGCACACGCTGATACTGGGCCCATAACGCATCAAGGGACAAGCACTTGTCCCAAGCGAAGTTAGTCACGCCATAGGGCAGGTCGCACAAAACTAAGTCGATGCTGTGCTCGGGCATCTTGGCCATCAGCTCAAGGCAGTCACCTTGCATCAGCTGCGTCATTAGTCTTTGTCTCCACTGTCTAAGGTGTCACCAACTGGGTAAAGGATAAAGCTGCCCGCATCAACCACATCAGTATTAATGTCAGCATCTTCCTTAAAGGCCATCTTAGTGAAGTCTCCACCCGGCCCCACCGGCACGGTTACATCGGCATCATTCAAGATGTTGCCCGCACGGTAGAAGTTCAGGTTGCCTACAGCTGGGACATCAGTTGTGACGTCAGCACCTTCCTTAAACTCGATCGCCTTGAAGTCACCGGCTAAGGTCGAGGTGCCGCCACCGCCCGGCAGGTCACCGCTGCCAAGCCCCGTAATCAGGTCACCAACTGGGTAAAGATTGAATTGGCCGTTCTGTACCGTGGCAGTATCGATCGAAGCGCTTTCTAAGAAGTTCATGGATGTAAATTCGCCCGAAAGCGCAGCACCGCCGCCGCCACCCGTCTCTTCACCAATGGCGTCACGAGCAGGGTAGTAGTACCAAGTCTCTTCCTCGAAGTCTTCAGCTTCTTCGGCAGTTGGTACGTGATCGAGCAACTTGTAACTTAAGTTAGTCTGTTTGCCAACAAAAGGCACATCCTTGTATTTGATTACGCCATTGCTGTCCTTAGACCAGCGGCGTTCCCAGTACGGGACTTGCTCGGGGTCGAGTTGCTCGAAGGTGTCCGGATTAAGTGGTATGAATGTCTTATCTTCTTCGAGATAGCCTACATAGACCGCGCCCGGTATCATGTTCACAGTGTTGTTGCTTAGATTAAGGTCTACCGGTGTGATATAGACGTCACCTAAGTGCGATACGCCGTAAACAAGATCTTCAAGCTCTTCTAACTTTTGCCAAATTTCATCAAGGTCAATCTTGATGGTTTGGTCTCCAGAACTGATCGCCGCCTCGAGCTTCTCTTTCAAGTCGCGCAGGTTGTGCAACACCGCGACGGCGTGATCTGGGGCATCAGTCAGAGAAGGGATCGGCGCATAGACTGGATCCCAAAATTGCTTAGTGCCGTGGATAACTTGATCTGAAGTCAGATCGACAAAGTCCTTAAGCTTGTCTAAGATCGCCTGCGCCTCGGGCGTGAGCTTGCTGCGCACATCCACCCATTGGAGCGCATCGACGTTATAGAGCCATAAGACTTGATCTGATGTGATATAGGCCTTAGTGGTGTTAGGGCTATCCGGCAGGTGATCTTGGTCAACAAAAATCAGATCTTCATATAGACCTGCACTGCCGTCTGAGCGCAGCGCTAAATCAGTCACAACTAAGTTTAAAGTTTGGTTCGTGACAAAGCCTGAACCCAGTGCCTTACCTGTAATCGTGGCCTGCGTGATAATTTGATCTTTGCGCGCATAAAGGATATCGGCTAACTCTTGGTCAAAAGCTTCTTCCTTGCTAACGCCTTCTTCCTTGGTCAGATAGGTGCCATGGATTAAGCGACCTAGGCAGTCATAGTCAGCGCGCTGCGCATGAAGAGCCTCATCGGCGCTCTTGGCATGCGTGGCTTCAGGGACTGGGTGATCTGCGTCATTCTGCAGCTCATAGGCAATTTGCGCGCTCTCAGCTTGCGCCGCCTTCTCGGCTAACTCAGCAAAGTCAGCATGCGCCGCAGTCGTGGCAGTGGTAGCGCTAAGAGCACTTGTGGCTTCAGATGCTTTCTGCGCCATCTCGGCTTGCTTAGCAAAGTCCGCATTAGTCGCAGTCTTGGCACTGTCGGCAGCAAAAGCATGCTGCGCACTTACTGCCTGAGTGGCAGTGTCAGCCGTGGCAGCATGGCCCACCGAATCAGCCACCGCCGCATGCTGTGCATCAGTGGCCATGGCCGCCTTAAGGACAGTAACTTCACAAGTCGTGTCCGCGCCGCCATCAGTCAAGATGGTGCCCGTTACATCACCTTGCAGGTGGATGTGATAGCCCTGCGCAAGGCGGGTCGCAGTGTCAGCATTGCCGGTCAAGTCGCCTACGAACGAACCGCTATAGACCTGATCGTCCACAAGCGGCATCACGTCCGCTGTCTTTGCTTTGCTTGATACGTTCTTAGCCATTGCGGCCCCCATTGTTAACGAAGCTTTTCCTTCTCTTCTTTACTCATTTGGCCCGAGACCAAGAGCTTCAGCGCTTCACCAAAAGTGTCTACGCCCGTAGCCTGCGCATAGTCGAGGCGACGGCCCACGGCAGTGCCCACCGGCACACCGGACATCACGCCGAGCACCGTTAATCCATCTTGCCAAGTGATCTTGTCTGTTTGGTCTTTAGCTATCCTTCCTGCCATCTTGAGGATGCTTTCAGCTGCGCCAATAGTGGCAGGCGTACCGATTAAACCGCCCATCGACTGTTGGCCAGTGCCCATAGACCAAGCTGACACAATAGGTGAACCGTAGATCGGCACCATGGCCGTGAACATCTTGCCCGAAGGGATTAAAGCATGATTTAGCATGAAGTCTTGCCAATCCTCGGATTCGGTAAAGACGTTTTCACCCTTGAAGGCAGCTGCGATCCAGTCAGACAGAATGGCAGGAACAATCACCACCGTGCTTAAGACGTACGCAGCGCGTGCCGCTCGAGCTGCCCTGCTGTCAGTCTTGAACCTGCGCTTAAGCTGCACCCAGACCAAGTTAAGTAAGGTGTTGAAGTATCCCGTGAACTGGGTAAACATCTTAAGAATCGGGCCGCCTGTCTCGACGTTGTTCAGGTCGATCGAATCCATCGAGCCTTGCGTAAGGCGGATCGTGCTGTCAGCGAAGTCAATCGCCTCGGCGTTGTTCATGCCACGTGAGATCGCATCGTCACGCGCAGCATGCCAAGCTATGGTATCGATGCCTTCTTGCAAGAAAGATTGTAAGAAGTAACCATGACGGCTAATAAACTGTTTCGTGTGCTCATAGCCTAAGGCCGACTTGGTAAGAGCTGCCGGGCCTTCGCTGTCCGAGCGCAGCTTAGCTATTGCCAACATGTCAGCAATAGATCTTTGCTTGCCTGCCTCAAAACGGTTCCGCATCGCTTGGCTTTGCTCGAGCATCTCACTGCGCATCGAGGCAAAGTGCGTTGTATAGTGCGTGATCGTCTTAAGGATAGTACCCGGCGGCACGCGACCTGCCAACACAACCAAGTTGGTTAAGCCCTGCACCGCATTCGATACGTTAGCAAACATGTAGCTTAAGCCGATCCGATTAGTCATGCGACTTAAGAAGGCAAAAGCTTCACCAGTGGCAGGTGAACTCGAAGAGCTATCACGTAACGTGCGCGACAGCCAAGGCTTAATATTGCGCTCATAGAACTGCGGCTGATACTTTGTGAAGAGCGCCTTAGCTCCAGTCTGAGGCGATTCAAAGAAGGTATAGAGCTTCTTAACCGGCTCCAGCATATGGCTGTAATGCACTACGTTCAAAGTAGTTTGCAGCGCATAGGCTATATCGAGGTTAAGCGGCTCAGCTGCGCTCACAGCACGCTCTTTCATCCATGAAGCTTCACCTACGAACTCTCGGATCATGTCGCCCGTAACTAAAGCATCGACATTGCCTTCAGTGTCAAAAGCACTCTTGGCCTGATTACGGTCGCGAATTGCTGGAGCATAGCCGCCCTTATAGGTGCCGAAGTCAGTCACGATCTCACGTGGCTTAATCTCATTCATGTAACGGCCGTAGGCAGCATAGTAGGCCTTCTGCACTAAAGGCATCTGAGTGGCACCGATATCCCACAGCTCTTGCACTGCGTCCATCATGTCCTTGGTGATGTCGCCACGCTTCTGCGCAGCTACGAACCAGCGCTTAAAGTCGGCAGGGTCAATCCCCTTACCATCCAAAAGGCGCTGCAAGTTGCCATCATTGCCAATATGCATCAGGTACCCGATAAGTTCCCATGAACCTCGGTTCCCGAAGTCTTTGCCCAGACCAAAGGTGATGTGCGAACCGTCCTTAGTCACAAGTTCTGGAGCATCGATAATGCGTCGAGTGCAGATCTTCTCGAGCTTATTCACTAAGGTCTGATAGCGCGCAGTCATGGCCGCGCGGTCACGCACAGATTCGTTATAGGCGTTGCGAATTGGGTTGTAAATCAGTTGCTTAACGGTGCCGTTCTCGGAACCATCCACCACTTCGCACCATTGCTCGACCTTCGCCAAGTAAGCGCGGAAGGTGGTGCCAATCCAGCGTTTGGCAAAAGCTAAACGCCCAATGCTGTAAGAAGTGCCGCCGTCCTTAGTCTTGACTAAGTATTGCTCGGGCTTAAGACGCTCTTTAAAGACCTGAGCCAGCTTGTCCATATCGCTGACCTGCGCATCCAAAGTCTTCTCTTCTTGCAGCTTCTTGAGTGCGCGTGCATAGTCCTTAGCTTCCTTGAAAATCTGAAGCGCGGCTTCAAGCTCGGGGATAGTCTTGAGCTTGTAGTCGCCCGAGAAGAGACCACTAGTCTCAACGCGCTCTAAGAAGTCCTTTACTTCGCCCGGTGCGTTGTTAGCTAGCAGGTCACGCGCCTGTCGCCCCTTAGCCTTCGAGATAAGTCCCAAGCGTGACGCCGCATAACGCAGCGCAAGCATATAGTTCTCATCGTAAGTCTTCGAGGTGTCAGCGCTGCCCTTCTTGAGCAAGGTTGTGATCTTATCGATATCGCGGGCAATTTGCTCGATGCGCTCGGCGCCATCGCGGCAGGCCATCTTGTTAACCGCATCGATGGTTAAGAGCTGCGATATCTGATTTAGGTTCTTGCTATCTTCGATCGACTTGTTAGCTAAGGCCATCGCCTTGTCACGCGCACGCCCCGCTGCGTTCTGAAGCGCAGTCACGTTGAAGCTCGAGATCGTGCTACGGTTGATAATCGAATCGGATAAGAGCTTCAGATCTGTTTGTCGCCCATGTACGCCCTGCGCTTCCTTGTGTAAGGATAACAAGCGATTAAGCAAAGCTTGCTCTTTGCGCGCAATGGAAGAGAAGGCACGCTTAGCGATGTTCACGATATTTGGATTGTACTTGAGCGAATCGATCGCCACATCCTTGGATTCAGTCAGGATGCGGTTCATAACACGCTCGTCAACAATCTCTTTTGCTGACTTCGAGCCAAAGCGCGACATAGCTAAGGCAAGCGCTCGACCACGCGCAGCATCATTCATGCGTTCAGGCGACCTGATGCCGAGCTTAGAAAAGCCTTCGTTCCTTGTGAACGATTCCCAAGTTGCTTGCACCTGCGCTCTTAACGCACCATCCATGCCATCAAGCAAGCTCTTAACCGGGCCTTGCGCCGCAAATTCGTTTACCCGCAAAGTACCTTCGCTCGAGGCCACGCCCGACTTCTCTAAATGGTCGGCAGCTTGTGCACCTAATGTGCGCTTAACGTCTTCAAGGTTTAGCTTCTCTTGGGCAGGAATAGCGTTAAAGTACTTGAGTAAGGCCCATGCTGGATTACGCGCAAGCTTGCGCTCTTCCTGCGCTCTAAGCTTAGCGTCACTGTCCTTGCGCTTGCCTAAAGCTTCAAGCTTCTCTAAGTACTCAAAGACCGGTTTTAACTCAGCTGGAACGCCTCGAGGTGATGGGGTATAGCCTTTTGCTGCCGCAGCGGCTGCATTTTTCGCATCTTGCTGCATGCCCATCAGGCTAGTGTTCTCAACGTCCGCAGTGACCTGCGCCGTGAACTCTTCACGCCGTGCCTCGAAGGCGGCGGCAGCACGCTCTTCTAAGTCGCGCCGTGAAAGTTCCGCTACAGTTGGGCCATCTGGGCTTGCCCTAAACGAACCTTGCGATAACAAGGCCTTTTGCCGGGCGTCACGAACTGCGGCCGCAGCTTCGAGCTGTGCCGTGCTCGGTTCAAATTCTTGGGCTTTGAGGGCTTGGGCTTGCTCAGAGAAGTGAGCACGAATTGCACCCAGATCGGGAACTGGGTAATCGTAACGAACTTGGCCATAAGCCTTGCGTGTGCGCAGGCCGCCATCAGCGTTCTTTTGGGCAAATTGCTCGAGAACTTCAGTGTGGGGCAGTGGGCTTTGCTCTAAAGTCACCTTCCCATCTTGGGTAAAGCTTACCTCAAAAACGGCGCCTTGACTAGTCCACTCAGATGCCGCGATCTCACTTTGCCCAGCACCTTCCCACAGCTTGCTTAAGCCTTCGGTCACGCGGTCATTGGCAGCATCAACCAGCGCCCCAGCATCTTGCTGCGAAGCGTCCTGAAGTTCTTGCTCGAGCTTAGCGCGCTCTTGTGCCACTAAGCGATAGGCTTCAAAGACCTTCTTAGCATTAGTGATGTTAGCCCGAGACTGAGCATCAATCGCTTTGTCCCGTTGCTCACGATAGCGCTTAAGCTCACGCTCATAAGCACCTTGAGCTTGCTTTTCTGCCGCAGCAACGATCTGCGGATCGTCACTTGCTGCCTTAGCACCATTCTCTTCTTTAAACTTCTTAATAAAATCCCGGCGCACCTTGTCCAAGCGACGGTTAACTTCTTCTTGGATATCCTGCGGCAGGTTCTTTTCTTTGTAGTAAGAAGCGAGAAGAGCATGCTTAAACTGATCGATCGCGCGTGAGCCTCGACGCAGCACGTTAACTGCAAGCTCTTGCATGGTCACGTAAGATGCTCTTAACTCTTCATTCTTATCGACGATCTCATCGGATATGTCCTGAGCAAGGCGCGCAAGTTCTGGATCGTCAAAGTTACGCAATAGTTCTGGGTCAAAGACTGGATGCAGGCCCGCTAACTGCGCATGTTGCTCGAAGGCGATATCACCCAGCACGTGCGCGTTTATGAAGTCCTTAATCTCTTGGCTTGGTACGTAGTCAGCATCCGAGAAGCGCGTTCTGTACTCTTCTAAGGCTAATTCCTGATTAATGTCGACATTATCAACCCTAGGACGCTCAACCGAGGTATTGCCTGCCGCACGCTCAGCATCATAGTCGGCTACTTCCCTTTGGTACGCAGCACGACGGCTTTCATTTTCGGCATCGAGCTCTTGCTTCTTGCTTTGGTAAGTATTGGCCAAAGTGCGCGCCATCATAGCCTTCAGTCTGAAGAAGGTCTTGTTAAAGCGTGCCGTATCTGGGATAAAAGTTACATCACCGGCAGAGCTTGGATCTGTCTTGCCTGCATTAGCAGCTTTGTCCTTAGCTCGAGTTTGCGCCTTGTTGTCCCAGCGGTTACCGGTGATCGTAGCAACTAACGCGGCTGTGAACTTCTCATGCAGTTGCTCGGAGATCGGGCCATCACCACTGTCACCAAGGGCACGGCGAATTTGGGAAAGCTCATTCTCTACTACGCTCTTATCCCCCTTGAAGTTAGGGTCTCTAGCAATGCGCTCGAGCGTGCCCAGATAGGCGTGACCAAATTCATGCACCACAGTCACGATATTGGAATTAGGGCCCAGATAGTAAACACCGTTTTGGCGGTCATAGGCGCCGCCTTCTTCCGTGATGCGTTCCTGCGCCAATTCCTTCCCAGATAAGTTAAGCGCCTTATCCTTGTTCTGGAACTGCGGGCCGTATGCCTTATAGAGTTCATAGGCATCCACCCCAGTGCGTTCGGACACACCTCGGAACAGTTGGGAAGTAAGAGCCGAAAGATAGTCGACACTAAGCGGGTTAGGCAGGTCTTGAGCGCCGATCTTGGTTGTGATGTCTGAGCGGATAAAGTCAGCTAACTTGTTGCGCTCAGCTTCACGCCCAATAGTGTTCAAAAGCTCTTGATTGACCTTAGCGAAGTTCTCGGGGCTAAGCTTCTCACGCAACTCTTCTAAGCTAAGCTGGGTAGTGTCAGCGCGCAGGAAAGGATTAAAGAAGTCATAAACGGCCTTGTCCCCCTTCTTGAGTTGCTCGGCGTAATAGGCCATCCAGTGCGCCTTAGTCATTTCGATATCGCCGCCGGTGCGCGCAAGCTCTTCGAGGCCATCAAAGTCACCGGGGCTCATTTCGTATCTGGAGCGGAACTCGTCAGGGGTTAAGCCTTGGTCTTGATAAGCCTTAACTATGTCAGCTGCGCTAAAGCGATACTTGCTGCCATCAGTCATGCTAAAGACCAATTCGGTGGTCTGTGGTGATGTATCGTTAATCGGCGCGGCTGTGGCAATAGCTTCACCTTCGATGCGCTCGGACTGAGAATTAAGGTCTGAAGCCGTCTTGCGATTTTGCAGGTGAACGCCTAAGGCACCGGCCGCACCTGGGATAAGAGACAAGGCCGCCATGATGCCAAGGTTGTCACGCACCGCTTTTGCAGCAGCAACGCCCGGATCTTGACCTTCCACCCCAGCTAACTGATTGATGCCGTACTGGGTGATCGCGCCCTGCATGCCCGTGGTTACAGCTTGCGCAGTAAAGGCGCTAAGGTAGTCTTTGCCAAAAGCGGCTAAAGCGGAATCGCGGAACTTCTTAGTATTGGCCTCGAGCTCACTTGCTACCTTGCCCGCTCCACTATTGGTGATCGGCATCTTCTTGGCCGAGCGCTTCAGACCATCAACCAATGGGCTTAACGCCTTGCCTGCCTTGCCCAGAATGAACGAACTTTCAACGCCGTCTAAAGTAGCTACAGTGGCAGCATATGGCACTGCCTCGACAATCGTATCGGCAAAGTTATCACGCAGGGCAGGATTTAGCTTTGCTGCCTCATAGGCGATATCAAAGACCGTTGTAGAGAAAGTTTGCTCAGCGTTAATCAGGCCATTAGCTACAGTGAAGCCATAACCACCACCTAAGAAGGTAGCGCCGCCCAACAAAGCTAAGTTGCTCAGATCTCGATATGGCGCCGTTACACTTTCCGCAACTTGGCCCACTGTGGTGCCAAAGCTGTCCTGAGTGTTGTAGTACAGGTCGAGGATATTAAGCTTAGTCTGGAGTTCGTTGAAGTCGGGCATCTCTTCGCTAGGCTTAATCCATTCTGCAAGAGTGCTAAGCCCAGCTTGCTCGAGCTTCTCAGCCCCAAGCTGCGATAAGGCACGATAAGAGATCGCCGATTTATATTCGTTCGTTGCCTTGCTCTTATCCCAAGCAAGCCACAGGTCTGACCAAAAGCCTCGATCTTGAGGGTGCTCGGCCTGATACTGCGCAGTAAGGAGTGCATAGGTATCGCGGTCAACTAACTGCGCAAAGCGCGGGTCGGCTAAGATGTTAAGGGGCAGGCCGCCGCCAAAAGGCTGCAAAGTCTCTTTAATCTCATTTGAGATCTCGATCTCGGCTAAACCACCTAACTCTTCTTGGGTTAAAGTGCGCCCCATGGCTTCTTGCAGGTGTAAAGCCTTAGCCTCAATCGCCTGAGCAAAAGCTTTGGGATCGGCGCCTTCTTGCTCTTTCACATATTGATAAAGCGCAAAGTCGCGATTGGAGCGCAGGCGCGCCAATTCGTTGTCAGAAGTAACATCGTCAAAGATGGTATTCTGTTCTAAGCTGCGCTTAAAGGCATTCTCCACATAGAACGAATTGCGCGGCCGTGCCACTGCCTCGACCGGGTCAACCGGTTCAGGCTCGAGGTGCGATCCCAAGATGTCCTGAGCCATGGCGTCAGGCGACTGAATGAAGTGAGTTTCAAAGTGCTCATTCAAAACTTCGGCCTGCGAAGGATTCCCCGCAGGGTCATAATCATTGCCGCGTGCCAAATATGCACTGATGTCAGCATCGGTCACCGGTACTCGAGTGCCGTCTTTATCGGTATAGAACAGATCTGACATTAATCACGCGCCTCCTCGAGTTGCGCTGCGCCTAAGCTAAGCTCGGTATCCAAGTCAGTTACTTCGTGATCAGCTAAAGATTGGTTGAGGTGCAAAGTAAAGGACTGTTTGCCCTTTTCGCCGCGCACCCACTGAGTAATAAAGCTTTGGAGCTGCGGCGGGGTCATAGCAGGATTATGCTTGCGCTCAGACTTAGCGGCTTCTCGAGCATCATAAAGCACTTGCTCAATTACAGCAGCACCTGCCGCTGTGGCAGCGGGATCGCCACCCGGCTCGATCGAGAAGTCAAACGTATCCAGCACATCAACGTCTTCAAAATTTTCATCAAGCCAATCTTCAGCACGCTCACTCAAGATAGCCTTCAGCGCATCTTCTAAGTAAGTCTCTTCTAAGATGGCAGTTGTTGGATCTTTCACAGTATCAGCCTTAGACTGAGCGGCGTTTAAAATCTTGTTATAGTCAAAGTTGGTTACGTACTTCTCAGCCAGAAATTGGCTTAAGCGCACCTCGTCAACCTTACCATTAGCGTCAACTGGGATTTGTTCTGGGCGCAACGAACCCACGGCATAAAGAGCCATGTCGGTCGATCGCTGCGGGGCATAGCCAACATTAAGCCTAAGCGCGGCGTTTAAGGATTCCGGCGTGAATTTCGTACTATTCTGAAGCAAGCTAATCTGAGCATCGATAAGCTCGGGCGTTGTACCTTCTGGGGCGGCAAGCTGCCCGCTCTTAATCATATCTCTTGCCCATAAAACATTTTCCCAAGCGGTATCGCCATGGCCTTGGCCAATAAAGGACAATACTTGAGCCGACTGGATAGCGCGGTTCTCAGCTACCGCAATACGGTCACGTGATGCACTTTCGTTCTCAACAAATATGGCGGCTTGAGTTTCGGCAAAAGCTTCACGCATGTTCTCGGGCTGGCCTTTGCCAAAGTTCTCATCGGCTAAAAGCTTTACCTTAACTTGATCTGCCAACGCGCTCTTTTCAGCAGCAGTCATAGGGCTATTAGCGGTCTTAATTGTTTCTGCGATCTCTTCCCTTTGGTACTTGCGTTGCTTCAGTTGCTCGGTCTTAAGCTTCTCTTGGTCAACGGCTAAACGGCTTTGCAGTCGAAGGTTAGCACGTGCATCAGCTTCAGCTTCACGCTGGGCCACTACTTGACGCGCGTACGTCTTGGCGATGGCCTTGTCCGCAGTCTCGGCCTTCATAAGCCCAGATGCTAGACCTTCTTGCACGACCTGAAGCGCCCCTGAAAAGTTATCCATAGAGCTTAAGATATTGGCCTTGTTAGCGTAGATCGAGCTCATGGATTCAAGATCGGCAGCTTTGCTTTGGGCCGAACCCCATTCAATTCCCAGATCGGCATCTTGCAGCTTACGCGCAGCTTCCCACCGTTCGAGCGCAGCACTGCGCAGAACTGGGTTAGCGAAGTTACGCGCTACGTCCTCGGCCGCTAAGTCCACGCGGGCCTTAAGCTCATTCGTTCTGTACTTCTTGGACTGTTGGATCACATAGGCATCAACGGCAGCACTAGACCTTAAGGATAAACGTTGCGCCGCTTGCGTGAACGCTAGCTTGACTGATGAATCTGCGTCTTTGAGCTCTTCACTATAGCGCTCCACTGCGCTCTTCATGGCATCCAAAGTCGGCTGATAGGCGTCGATCGCATCTTTGTTGTTCTTAGTCTGTAGCCCAGTCAAGATCTCTTGATGCTCACGCTCGAGCCGGTTCGAGTAATCCAGCACCAAAGCATCATTAGCTGCATTGTGCGCAGCGGTAGCCATGCCAATAGCGTTAGAGATTAATTGCTGTTGCTTTGCAGCTTCTTGGCTTTGGCGTGCTCGAGCGGCGTTAATCCCGCTAAAATCCGACTCGAAGGTATTGAGGCGATTAGTGATGCCTTGGGCAGGCCCTGCAGTGGGCACCATCAAACTAGCCATAGCGTTTCCTTAGAACAGTGAAGAGAAGATGCTAGCAAGTGGGCTCTTGTTCTTGCCTCCATCTTGGAAGGCAAAATCAAACATACCCGCATTAGTAATAAAGCTAGTAAGTCCAGTAAGCCCCGAGTTGCTTTTGAGCGCGCGCGCAGCATCCGCGTTGCCCTGCGCTATCACTTGCTGGACTTTGTAGTTGTACTGGGACAGCATGGCGTTAGTCGCAGCATTGATGGTGCTCTTTTGAATTTGAGATTGGTTGATCGCTGCGTTCACGCGCTGCGATGCCTCGACTTCTCGGGCAGAACCAACACCAAGACGCACCCCAGAACCCGCGCGGCTTGCTCTTGTATTGGCAATAGCCTGAGCATCACTTAAGCCCTGAACCATGGCTTGATAGGCGCCGGAATCATACGCCTGAGAAATCGACAATGCAGCAAGGCGTTCGTTAAAGGCAGCACTTTGCTTTTGCGCTTCAAATTGCAGCGCGTTTTGTTCATAACCTTCGTTCTGGTTCTCACTCTCGAACAAAGCCGTGATGCCCGAGATAGCGGCAGCGGCAGGAATGTAGAAGTTAGGGGTGCCTAAACCACCACCGCCCCCGGCGCCACCACTACCGGCGAACAAACCCAGAAAGTCTTGAGCTTTTGGCATTATCCCTTAACCCCCTCGATACTGTATTCGCCCACAATGGCATTAATCTCCAGTGGAAGAGCATTGCGGTGCTCGATCGTAACTTGTCCACTTTGAGCCCATGCGCCGGTAATGTTCACGCTCACTACTTGGCTTCCTGCCGGGCCCTTCTTGAAGCTTAGATCGTCACGCTTGACCGGCCAAAGCTCTTGCGACTGCGCATCACCTACGAAGAGATCGCCATCATGGCGGCAGCGCAAATAAACTTGGCTTGGGTTCTTAACGTGACCTTGCAGCGAACTTGTTCCAGCTGCCGCAGCTAAAGGAACAGTGGTAACGCGGCAAACATACGGCAGGCCTACCATTGCCCGTGAGAAGGCCCCAGTCGGAACCGTAGTGCGCCCGTTCTGAACTCTAAGCCCTGAGTACTCGACCCCATCACAGACCGCTGTGACTTCCATACCTTCGAGGTGCTCGAGACCGGTTAAGGTTGTTTCACCTGCCGCCTTGCTCTTAGTCCAGACCGCATCAATAAAGCTATCTAATTGGCGGAAGTCCTCGGCGTCCTTAGGCACGTTGTAGTATTCAAGGCGCTCGATGTAACGCCGTTCATTCCCGTTCACACTGCGCTTCACTACCACGTAGAGATGGTCTTCAGCACCTTCAGACACAACGCAGCACGATTCAAATTCGCCTGATGTCTCGAGCATCGACCAAGCGGCGACTTCTTGCTCGGGGTAATAGGTCAGGGCTAAGAGCTTCCCATCTGAAGACACGGCCCAAGCTACCTGCACAGGGGCTTTGGACAAAGCTAGGTCAGTGATGTCTTTGCTGTCAAATAAGTGTGGGCACACTAAGGATAAATCGCCCGAAGCGTAGCCCTGAGCTGCGTAAGAGAAGTTAAGTGAGCGCAGGTGCCCACCGCGTGACGCAGCATAAAGCACATTAGAGTTACAGATAAGCGGCTGGACGTTGTTGGAGCCGACATAAGACTGCGGCCGCACTGCCACGGAATCAGGTGACAAGGCATCTGAGTTCTGAGTGAAAACACGAAGCTCAGCCGAGCGCGTGAACAAGATTAACGAATCTAGAGACACCGCATGGATGATGCGATCTGCGTCCGCAGTCACTGCCTCGAGCGAAATGCGATCATCGGCCATGGTCGGCAGGTGATACATCATAAGGTCTTGTTGACCGGCATTGGTCATAAGCACCTTGACCGGATGCGCATAGGTGCCCGCAAAGACACGTCTTTGATCATACTGGGTATTGGCGCTAGGGTAGTCATAGTCGCCTTCGGTATAGAGCACCGCCCTAAGCCGTGCGCCTGAGCCTTGTGACGCCTTAACCGTGATGCTCGGATTGCTGTAGTTTTCGCCCGAAGAGATAACCGTGACGCCTACGATTTTCCCGCCCTCGACGATCGGCAGTAACTGCGCGCCTGAGCCCGTGGGGTCAGTTACGATAAGCTCCACGTCTTGAGCGTTCTCGGTCTTAAGAGAAACATTGACCTCACGCAGCCATTCACCCACCGTGCATCCTTCTTCCAAATAAGCCTTAGCATAGCAGGCCGGGGGCTGCCCTGAAAACACTTCGGGGAAGGTCTGACGTGCGGCACTATAGTCTTGAGTTTCAGCGTCAGTGCGCAGCACCTCGAGCCACGATTTAAAGGTATAAGAAACTTGTTCCTTAGGAACAGATTGATTGCCTTGGGTTACGCCGCCAATAGTCCCGGTTACAGTCGTGCTAGCGCTATGGCGATCCCACTCTAATTGCGCGGGGTAATATCCTGAATAGTCGCCAACTACTGGCGCATGGCCGCTGTACCAGATGCCTAAAATGCGTACGCGTGCGTTAGAAGCTGCACCTGAAAGCTTAGAGAAGCGAATAAAGACAGCATCAGCCGAGGTCGCGGCAGGTACGTAAATTTGTTGCCTTGCGCTAAACGAAGGGCCTAGCGCAGCGCTTGCTTGATAGTTTTCATGATAGATGCGCCGCAGCGGTATGGGATCACTAATAGCAAGCTGCCGCCCAGCAGCGTCAATTAACTCAAAGTAGAAATTACAGCTTTCTTGCTCTGGAAAGGATGTATTAAGGCGGCCGCCGCCACTCACAACATCAATAATAAAACCCCACGGCATGGGCAGCGTAGTGGAACTGGAGATCGCTGCATCAGTGGCACTCGAGAGATAGCCTGAGCCACCATTCTCCACGATTACTTCTTTGATGCCTGATTTGTTCTGGAAGGCTACTTCATAGCGCGGCGGGGTGTAAGTCGTGTCAGGGTTATCGCCCTCATCTATAATCTCGGTGCTCTCGGTCTGCCCTAAAAAGCCAAAGATGCCCGAGACCTCACGATAGATGCGATAGTACATTGCCCCAGCAACTGGAGACCAAGCAAGCTCCACCCGGCCGCCGGTCACGTAATAGTTGCAGTTGATAGTGAACGGGGCTGAAGCCACGCTCTCTTTACCATCAGCATCCACCGAGGTCACGACATAGCGCGCGACAATCGTGCCCTTGTCCTTCTCTTCCGTCTTATCTGGGTAAACCGCAGAACCTGAGACACTCGAGGGCGGCGTGATAGAAGGAGCAAACTGACAGCTCACTAAACGCCAATCTGTAGCTCCATAGCGCCTAAGCTCCATAGGCGGGTGATTAGGGTTCGTTAGGGTAATAATGTCCGCATTCTGCGTGTAATCGAGCTCGAAGATCTCGGCTTCAGTGTAAGGGGTACTAAGCTCAAATGGCGAGCTGCCCTTCATGAGCACTTTGCCTTCAGTCACGATGCGCATCCAGCGATCGCCAAAGACCAAGACTAGAGTTTGCTCGGAACTAAAACGGAATGGGATTAGCCTAACCTTCTTGCCATGTTCCTTCACTGGGCTAACATAGCGCAGGCCGCCGCGCGTGGTGATCGAGCCTTGTGGGTTAACTAAGAAGTTAGTGAGCTCATAGGCGCCTTGTTGGTACGTAGCTAAGTCCACCCGCCCTAAGAGCGCAGGTGACACTATGCCGCCTAAGAAGCTATTTTGCAGGATCTTTTGGCCCATTACATGCGAACCTTAATTGCGCTGGGAACCTGAACCGACTTGAGGCTATAGGCGCCTTGAGCTAAGTCGTTTTGCCATGCTCGAGTTAAGAGCTCATTACTAAGCTGAAGGTAATCCATGCCCTGCCCATGGCCCACATCACCCTTAACGAACTCGGGGGCAAGCTTGCTTGCGATCATATACTCGAGGCCTTGGCACACTAGGGGCGGAACAAGCTCCAGCCCTACGTTATTGGCATGGTAGTGAATTGTGAAATCTGGATCTGCGTCAGTGACCAAATAACGTTTATTGTCCACATTGCGCAGGTCAAAACGGATAACGCCCCGCTCTTGCCCAATGGTATGGACGTAAGACGGGGCGTTAATCTCGGTCAAAGATAGGATGGTGCCAACATCAGGCGGCAGCTCATAGGTGTGACGCCATGGCAGGGAAGTGATATCCGTCAGGTACTCTTCAGTTATCACTTCATCGCGCCGGGTGAAAGTCCACCCCAGATCGAGCACCTGCGCAAGGCATACCGGGAAGATGCGCGCACAGCTTCGAGCCTCGGCACTTTCAAAAGGGGGATCGATACTCTCGATCACCACGCTATGGCCGATAAGCCCCAAAGCATCATTGCAGATAGTGACAGCATCCATCTTGGCCCCTTACTAAGCACTGTAGATCTTATCTTCGTTCGAGTGTGGATAAGTTACGGTGGTCTTGAAGTTGTGAGTGAACAAGGCCGTGACACCATTCGGCAGATCAGCAGGTGCGTTTAAGAATGGGTCAGTCGGGCAAGTATCGCCGGTAGTTGGGTCAGTCGAAGGCGCAACACCATCGCGGCGGAACTTGAGCGTGATCAGCTGGTACTTCTTATCAAGAGGTGGTACCGGCATGGTGATCACCTTGCCTCGAACTAAATCAGCCTTAGGGATAGTGCCGGTAGTGCCGACCACTTCTTCAGCGGCAGCGGCGTCCTTCTTCACCACAATGTCGATGATCAAGTCCTTATCATGTGGGCCTAAGATCAAGACTTGGATGTTAAGAGGCACGGCACGGTGGCCCCAGTCACGCGGGCTTAAGATGTTGAAGCCGTTCTTAGCGTAAGCACTTGCGTTAAGAACTTGCTTCTCACACAGGAAGTCATAATCGTCGAGGATCATAAAGGCAGCTCCTTAGGCAACAACCTTATCTTCAGTGGACTTTAAGCGGTCAACTCGACGCAGTGGGATACCGGCAAAGCTGCCCATATCGTTAGAGTTGCCATAGTCGTTAAAAGACTGCTGGACACGGACTACATTCGAGTTAGTGCGAGCGGATAAGATGTTCAGGCCATTTAAAACATCAGCGTTCATGTAGAAGCCTAAACGGTCACCTGCGCTGCGTACGCCGTTGATCAAGCCGACAGCTTGTTGCAGGCGGATAAGCAGGTTCATGTTTCCTGCCTTTTGAACATCTGGATCGCCGATACCGGTGCCGCTCACTAAGGCATCGACATCGATGTTGCACAGACGGACAACGCAGCGCCAATCCGTGATCACAAGGCCCATGCCCCAGCGGAACTCGGTCAGGTACTTAAAGATGGTGTTGCCATCTGGGTCTTGCATTGGGACTGCGCCGTAATCCTTGACCGTGATACCGGCAGGGATGTTGTTAGGGTGGAAGCCAAAGACGCCATCGCCCCAGCAAATCAGCCAAATCGAGGTTAAGTGATTACCGGTGCCACCGCAGTCGATCACGTTCTTTGATGTGACCTCGGCAGTGTTCAAGGTGTTGTAGCGTGGCATAAAGCCATCAAAGCCTTCTGGGGTCAGGGCTTTTTGGCCATAGAACAGATATTCCGTCATATCTTGGGACATCTGTTGAATATGGGTGCGGTCTTGCATCAGTCGGAAGGCGCGGCCGTTGTCTTGCTCTTCGGCCATGCGTGCGTCGATCTCGGAACGTGCGCCTAAAACGCCGCAGGTCTCTTCGATCGAAGCATAGGTGGCCTTAGATGCTGGAATGCCACGGTTATAGCGCATCCACCACGACCTAGGGAAAGAAGTGGTGACGTTAGTCCAATAGCGATCGGTGCCCCTGTTGGCAGCACGGAAGCGCATATCTTGTAAGAGCTCATTCTTCTCGGCCAAGATGTCCACGATATCGGTGATAATCTTGCCCTTCTCATCTTGCATTTCCTTGAGGTCTTGCAAGACGATCTCTTGGATTGAGCGTGGCTTGTAAGTAGGGAAGGTAGCGGGCATAGTCTAATCTCCATTAGCGTAAGTTAGGTGAATGGTCATAAAGCAGCGCAGCCCAGTCCTTCTCTTCTTGTGCGGGGGCAGCTCTGTTGCCAATAAAATCCATATCTGAGTGAAGTTGCTTGCCCACCTTGTTCAGATAGCGCACTAAAGGTGGGAAGTTGCCAAGCCCAGACTTGCTTAAGAAGTCCTTGAGATCGTTATCAGCCACGGCCATGGCCTTCGCCACGTTGTGCTTAGTCATTTCTAAGTTGCCGCCGCCGAGTTCTGGATCTGACTGAATTTCCTGCGCCCAAGCTTGGTTATAGCTTTCAAGAGCTTGACGGTTAATCTTGGCCACCACGCCATCCGCGCCCATTCCGCTGTCGTAAAGCTTTTGGGCTTGTTCTGGGCTTAGGCCGAGGTCTTGCGCAAGACCAGCAACGATCTGGGTATTGCCATCACTAATGGCATTGCCGTCAGCACCCTTAAACTCATAAGTTACTGGGGTCTGGGCATAGGCATCCAGAACGCCGCCTTGCAGCGTCTTAGCATCACCTTCTTTGTTCTCGGTGGTTACTTGCTCTTGAGTGCTTGCGTCAGACTGAGGCGCCGCATCAGTTGCCTGCGCAGACGGTGCCGCCGGTGCCGAAGCTGGAGCTTGCGCCGAGCTTTGGGACTGCGGTGCGGTCTGTGATACAGGTGCGGCCGATTCAGGTGCCGACGTATTTGGGCTAGTGGGTGCGGTGTCGCTAGCTGATGCTGGAGCATTATCCATTTAAGTCAAACTCTCCTAATTGGAACCATTGGGAAGATGTAAAGAAGCTAATCTTGATCTGCGCCATGACCGAGCGGCGCCCCGTCATATAGGCCAACATGTGACCGTTCTGAGTGGGGGCACAGTCTTCGAGGCTTTGGACTTGCATCAGTTCGCCCATAAAGCGGCGGAAGTCTTCGTTAGTCATAAGGCGTTCGATCGAGCCTACTAACTTTTGGCGCCTAAGGTCGATCTTGGCCTTAAGCTCTTCTTGGTTTTCAAAGTCCATGATCATTAGATCGCGCCTGCAATGTTAGTAACTGGGTCTAGTTGTTGGGTAGCAAGCGAAGCTTCAGCACCAGCCTTCTGCGCCTGAGCAAGAGAACTGATTGAGTTGGTCAAAGATTCCCCTGCAGCTAAGGACTGGGCTTGGGCTTGGGCCTGAGCGCGGGCCTGCCTCATTTCATCAGCTTGTTCTTTAGACCGTAAAATATGGCGGTCAACGCCGTAGCTATAAGCATAAACATCAACGAGCCCATCAGGATCGAGACGATCAGCAATATCAGGAAAAGAAGCACTAAGGCTTTGGACTGCGCCGAGAAATTGATTTGTTGGATTGATGCCCACAGATTTTTGACTTTGCGCGAGCAGGCCTTCAAAATCGATGTCAAAGCTTTTGCCCCCCAATGCGGCAGGCGGCTGCGGCAGCGCACCGGCCCTAAGTAAGATCTCATATGGAATAGTGATCAGCGGCGATTGGCATTCTTGCTGTAAGCGCTCCACTACCGGGCCCAGCATTGCCATCTTCTCTTCCTTGAGCACTTGGACTTCAGTGGCAGTCTTACGCGTGCTTGCAAAGTTCTGAAGCATCAGGAACGCATCATAATAGAAGCCTTCTTGCAGGCGCTGATGTAACTTGTCAATCTCTTGGCTAATCACGTCGATGTTGCCCGTACTTTGGACAATCGGCTTAATGGCTTGATCAGCTCCAGTGCTCGGGACAAAGTTGATCGACTTCGAGGCAAGAGAGATCGGGGTCTGCCGCGCACTGTAAGGAACTTGAAGCGCAGGCTCGACCAAGTTGTCCACTAACTCATAAAGCCTATAAGTCGCGTGCATCAGTTGCTTCACATCAGGCAAGGCTTTGATCGCAGGTGAGATGCCATAAGGCTCATTCCCTGAGACCTGCCAACGCGGCACAATGCAAGGGAAATAAGGGAAGCCGCTTTCTTTAAGGATTCCTGGATTATCTGCACCTAGCTCGACGTAATATGACGCATATTCCATATCTAGGTTACTGGAGCTCGATAAGTCGCGATCTTCACGCGGCTCGATCGCGTGTAAGAAGTGAAACTCAGCTTCTAAGTTGCCTTGCTCATAGGCATGCCTTAAAGGACTAGATAGCTTATCTAATCCAAACTGCGCAACGGCCTGCGCTGCCGTCAAGACAAACTCACGATAAAGGACAGAAACATCGCCCTTATCATTGTTCTGGATGCAGAACGAACCCAGCGGCAGGACATGATGGTGGATTACGTTGCGCGGGTCTTCGTACACCACTGAAGCGGCAGTGCCAAAGACGCACAAGTTAGCGTAGAGTTCGTGTAAAGAGCGGTAAGTATTGGACTTGCGCAGCACATCGAGAATGATGCCCTGTACTTGGTTAAGCCATGCCTGCACGTCGTGATCGTACTTATAGTCGGCACCGTCGATCACAAGGCGGAACCAAGGTAGAGAAGGTGGGGTCGCGTAGGTCGACAAGCCGCCGACTAACACATCTAAGCACCGCTCGGCCTTCGGGTCGAAGATATAGCGCTGAGTTCTATAGCCCATCTTGTCTGATGGGGTAAAGCACCCAGAATAAGGAACAATGTACTTAACAAGTTCGCCCCACAAGCGCAGGTACGGCGCACGGATGCTCTTTAGCGCCTGATAGCGCATAAGAAGGTAATCGCGGCGCTCACTGGGGGTGGCTTTAGAAAAGCGTTCCATTATTCTTGTTCCCTAATGTCGACTTGCGCCCCATGGCGCTCGAAGTGCCCATCGGGTTTTGACTGCCCAGCGTAGTCGGGGTGCCTAAGGTCAACTGGCTTCGGTCAACGCCCTGCGAACCGGTCAGGTTACCGCTGTAGCCTTCTTGAATTGCACCTAAGATGGCATTAGCGTCCACAGTTTGCTTACTGGCGCGGTTGTTTTGTTGCTCGGCCTGAGAAGCTGCATTCTTTTGCAGTTCGTTAGCTTCACGTTGTGCCGCTTGCTGCGCCGAGGCCGCCTTCTTTTGGTCTTTGCGGTTTTGTGCTTGGTTTACAGCTCCAGCAATTGCCATTGCGCCCATGATGGCGATTGAAAACGGATCTACACCCATTACAGAGATCTCCTAAAGACAATGTCGATCGGTTCGCCTAGTGCGGCGGCCCAGTCCTCGACCTGACCTAGAGACATGGGCACCGTAAACAGAACTTCTTTGGCCCCTTGCTTCTTTGCTTCTCGATACAGGCGCACCATCAGGCGCCGTGCGGCAGGGGTGTTGCGTTCCTCGGGCTCAACGAAGAGACTAAAGCACTCAGCCCTAGGCACGCTTGTGAACGGGTTTACCGTCACTGAGAAGGCATACCACCCACAAGGCTCGATGTGAAATTGAAGCAAGCCCAGCGAAAAGACCCGCTCAATTACCGGCAGATCTGGGTTAAAAGGCACATCAGAAAGGGAAGCCCATGCGCGCTTGAACCGTGGTAGGGCTGCCATAAAATCGGCTAAATTGCTCATTAGGTTTGGACATATCCCGTTCAAATTGTTCAAAAGGGGTATAGCGGGCAGGCTTGACCTGCGTCACGCTCATATCTACGCAGTCTTGTTCAGAGACGTCGATCTCGGGAATGTAATCAGTGAAGGTTAAAGCTAGGGCGTCACCTAAGTCTGGAGACAGGCCCAGACGGCGCCTAATCTCTTTCTTGCCTTCGAGGGCATAAACGCCATTCTCAGAACGGCTATAGAGCGGGGCACACAGGTCGATCTTAAGTGCGCTGCATTCTGGGTTTAGGCAGCCCTTGTCCTTGACCCACTGCGCCATGCGGCACCAAATTTCAGTGCGCTTGTTGTTGTAGATAGCTTCTGAGGAAGAGCTAGAGAAGTTCACGTCATAGCATGGGATACGGCGTGCGCGCAGAATATCAACCACACCACCGCCCACACCGGTACCATCAACGTAGATAGCGGCAGGGCGATAGCGCTCATAAGCCTTCTTCACTGCGTCAGCTAGCTGGGCGGTGTCTTTGCCGGTGAACATCACAACCAACTCGGCCCGCAGCCCGCAGCGCATGAAGATTACCGATCGATCGTTGCCATAACGTGAGACGTCGACACCTAAGATCAAGTTTTCACCGTCCTTAGGCCTAAGTTCGCCCTTGTAGTCTTGCTCACGATAGCGCTCCATTGCCCCCACCACATCACCGATCGAGATTAGTTGATCTTCAGTGCTTGCAGTGAAGTCACAAAGCATCTCACGCTTGAACTCTTCTTCCGAGCAGGCCGCCTGATATTCGGCAATTTGCTCGGGCGAAAGCGCATCAGTCTCATAGACGGTGAACACCATCGACTTCCAGTTAGGGAAGGCTGGATCGTTACCGCGCTCATAGAGTTCGGAAAAGAGATTAATGCCCTTCGGGGTTCCGATAAACAAGGCCCAGCCATTGGAATCGAGTAGCGCTGGGAAGATTACTTCAGTCCAGACTTCACGCGGCATCTGGGCGACCTCGTCCATTACCACACCGGCAAGCTTTGCGCCTCGGATACTATCAGGGTTATCAGAACCTAAAAGCTTGATCTCAGATCCATTGTTAAAGCGGATCGAGTTGTCTGATTCATATGCTCGAGCAAGGTCAATCTTGTGGCTAGCATCAATCTGAACGCCCTGCACCTTGCGCAGGATACTCTTAAACACCGGCCAAGCTACCATGCGGCCTTGTTTGAGTTCAGGCATCACATAGGCGTACATATGGCCCGGCTTGTTAAGAGCATAAGAGAAGAGAGTTTGCGCAGCTAAGACCGTTTTGCCCGCGCGGCGGTGCACCACTAGAACCGTGTACTTCTCTCGAGCATCGATACACTTTTGCTGCCATGCACGCGGCTTGAAGCCCAGATCGATGCCTACGTTTACCGCCTGCGGCTTTTGTTGCTCCATTAGAAGTCCTTCACTGGGACAGCGGCGTTAACTTGAATGTTAACTGTGTTGGCACCTTGCGCAGCGCCTTGCGTGGCGCTCGGGGCAAGATCGGGATCAACTACCTTAGCGATCGCCAAGCATTGGTTAGATCTAAGCTGCGCTGCTTTTACTAGCAAGGGGTGGATCTCATTCCCGTTCATAAGCATCTCATAAGGCATGCTTGCTGATTCCAGTGACATGCGTAAGAGCATCGAGCTACGGGCCTTCTTGGCCGCCTGATAGGCATCACGCCACTTTGGGCTTTTAAAGACGTTTTGCAGCGTGGTAATAGAGATGCCAAAGCACTCACATAGGGAAGTGAGATCGATATTATCTTGAGTGGCGTAACGCTCGAGCAACTTGACCATATCCGCATCCTTGATGCGCTCCAGCGCGGTAGGGCGGACGGTAACTAAGTCAGTATCTCGGACTTCTAAGTAAGCTCGAGGCATGGCTTCATATTTCTTTTTAATCGGCTCTAAGTCCTCGGGCAGCTCTTCGTGAAACTTGCCTTCATTTCTTTTGCGCGGTGGGATTTGTAGTGAAGCTTCCATCTTTACCCCCTTGGCACTGTGCTCTTAAGGCGTTGTAATTGATGGCGCATTGATCCCGTTCGGCGATAATAGCCGTAGCTCGATCAAGTGCTTTTCCCATCGCTTTAAGCCGTCCACTGAGATCGACTGCGGCAGGTTCGGATCGATCTTGGCTGTGGGGCAAGGCAGCGGCTCGAGCATTAGCGGCCTCGAGTTCTGAGCGCAGCCGGTCAGTGTAAGAGCGCAGATCGCTAAGCTCAGATAACCTAGCCATGCTTTGCGCTTGCAACGCTTCATATTCTTTTTGTTGCTCTAATAGCCGTTGTTGGTACGAAGCTGTGAGCATGGAGATCTGAGTTTCATAGTCCTCGACCTTCTCACTTAAGTGCCGCTCACGCTCACAGTTCGTGATCACAATGCCTGCGATTAAGAGACTAGTGACCATCAGTTGCAGATTCATTTGCGCGGCTTCTTATGCACGTGCGACATCGCAGCTAAAGACAGCTCGGCCGCAACTGCCGCAATGATCAAAACCGCGTAAACGAAATCTACCCAGTGGCCCATCTTTAGCCCTCGATGCGTCTTAAGGCAAAGTTCTTTAAGGCATCAGGCTCTAAGGCCCAGCCCATCTCAGCAATCATGTCCTTAAGAGCTTTATAGTTTTTGCTTGTGGCAGGGCAGGTCACGAAGCGGGCCCAGTCTGGATCGCCGCGCATCAGGGCAAGATCGGCAAAACGGCGTTTAATCAAGCCAAGCTGCGCCTTCCCACTTGCATTAATCCACATAAGAAGAGCATCTTCAGCTTGTTCTTTATTGTTGTTGTTTACGTGAGTTAAGAACGTACGACAGCCGGTGCCGCAGTTAAAGATAAGGTCAGTGACCGCATCGAAGATACCTTGCGAAACATCACGGGTCAGACGGGTATTTGCTTCGGCCTCGGCCCAAGCAACATCGTCACGCCATGCTGCCGTAATTTGCTCTTCAGTCCACTTGCTGTCTTTAGTGAACGGGTGCTTCTTTTGCTCGGTGTGCCCAATGCCGATCGTTAAAACCCCAGCTGGGCACAGATAGGCTTCAGGGTGTACGCCTTCGGTAATTTCATGTAACTTGCGCAGGTTATCGCTAGCCTTCATGGTTATTAGTGTTCTCTTGAGTTGACTGGGCATCTTTGTGCCCACGGCTTGGCAGATGTTTGTCGCGCAGGTCTATTCCAAAGCGGGTCATGATTAACCCTTCTAACACTCGATGCACCCCATCACCCCCGACAAAGCCCACACCGCACCCAACTAGCAAGGCTAGAGAAGGTGGCAGCTCGGGATAAAAGTCGAAGAGAGGCAAGGCTATGGCAGCGGTTAGAAAAGAACAGACTAGCGACGCCCACACACGCTCACGCCAATTGCGGAACCGCCGACCGTGCCGCCCAAAGTGCATTTGGATAAACCACGCGAGCACCATACCCAAGCCTACATAGATAGCTGTCTGGGTCACGGCGGTAGTCCTAAAACAACAAAGGCCGCCCTGCGGCAGCCTTCGAGATTCGTGCTTAAGATACAGTTTTCTGACTTTAGCTAAAGTATAGCTCAAAAAAGGCGGCTTAGTAAAACTTGTGCGGGCCGATGCACTTCTCCACAAAATCAGCCCACAGCTGCAAAGCATGGCGCCGCTCTTCGAGGTAGGAACCTCGGTTATAAGCTTGCTCGACTGCACCGCCCACCACATGCGACAGGCACAGATTAGCCACCGTCTCTTTCACGTCCGTGTACTTGATCAAATACTGCGTCATGCAAGAGCGCACCGAGTGGATCGTAAAGTCGATCTTGCGCGCCTCAAAGATTTGTTGGCATGTGGTAGGGTTAACTTTCGCAGTTGGATCGCGACGGCCGCAGAACAGGAACTTTTGCAGCGGCCGCTTATGCTCATACATCCAAGCCACAATCTTTTGAGCCTGCTCGGGCAGCGGCATGGTGAACGCATCCATGGTCTTAGTCTTCACAGTGACCTCGGTAGCGTTATGAGCTTGGTCGAGGGTGATCGAATACACTTCAGCTTTGCGCAGTGGCACGAAGAAGTGAAAGTGAATTAAGGCTTGTTGCTCGAGCGGCAGGTCTGCGCACTTGTTAAAGAGATCTGTCATGCGCTCTTTAAGTTCGTTATCGGCAAAAGTGCGCAGGTGTCCGCCTTGCTCGGTCTGAACTAAGATCCTAAGTCCCTCAAACGGGTTCTTAAGCGTGGCCTCAATTGCCACTAAGTACCGGCCAAAAGACAGGATATGGATTTTGAGATTGGCCATAATTGCAGGCCGGTCGGTAAGCTTAGAGAAGACTTGCTCATAAGCTATTTGGGCAGTGACCTCGGTGATGGGCATTGGGCGCAGCACAGCCGTGTGCCTAAACAAGTTATCCACCGCGCGGAAGGTTGAGGCCTTAACGCGGGCCTTCTTGAACTCGAGGAACTGATCTAAAAGTTCGCCAAAAGTTGGGGCGGCGGCAGGTTCCTTAACTTGCTCTTCCTCGAGGCTGCCGGTGTGCACCAGCTGCGTGACCATGGCGGCAAATTCATGGCGGGCCGTGGCGATGCTCATAGCCGGATAGCCGCCGATCGCCTTAACGAAAAGATGGCCCTTGAAGCGCTTGCGAAATTGATAGAGAAGAGTTGATCCGGTGGGGGTGGTGCGGTGTACGAGGGTTAAGCCACTCTCGTCGACCAAATAGCGGAAGGTAACCTTAGGGGAAGTTTGGGAAAGCAAGCGGTTAAGTAGCGCTTGGGTAAGCTTTACTCTAGCCATGATTTGGGCACTCCTGATTTTCTATAGCTGCCCTTATCATAGCTTTTTTAGTACACTCTTTGCAACATTTAGAGTGATCTAAGTGGCACTTTTAGTGACACTAAGCGCAAAACTGAAAATAATCGGAGCCTTGCCCTAGGCCGTTTTAGCCTGTTTAAGCCGTAAAACCTGATTTAAATGCGGATGGTGCTGGATACAAGAATCGAACTTGCGACCTTTTGATTACGAATCAACTGCTCTACCGACTGAGCTAATCCAGCACGCAAAAGAAAAAAATTGCTCTCGTTAACTGCCGGGCGGCAGCTTCCAAGGCCTTGCGCCTTGTCGTGAGAACGGGCGCTATTCTAGCAAAAGCTGTGATCTGGGTAAAGGATTTTTTACAAAATCCGTAGTTTGTTAGCCAAAGCTGATAAATAAGCCAATTTTGATGCTAGGCGCCTTTTATAGGTCATCTCCCCAAAACCTTAAGGTTCTTTTTGCCTGCAAGCCCCGGCTAAGGTTGGTGCTGACTGTGTGCTGTGTGGGGCGGGCGCAGCATGAGGGGGCACGATAAATTCCGGTGCGATGAGTTGAGTAGTGTCATCTTGTGTTGGTAGTTGGCCGTGCTTGAGCTGCTCAAGACACGAGCAGGAGCTCAAGTGCAGCGTGCAAGGTTCGGGCGCTGAGGGAGCATCTCGGCTAAAATAGGGGCGGTTGTTTTGCTTTTGGTTGCCTGCTATGGAAGATTATCGTCCCATCATGTTAAACGGCGCCCACTTGGTCGCCTTGTACGCCTTGGCCTATATCTCAGCGCCGCTCACCCCACAAAATCTCTTGGAGTACGTCGTGCTGGCCGTGGCTTCTCTGTGGCTCTTGTACGCCATGGTATTGATGACGCGCGAGCGCCGTCGCCCATCTTCGCTGTTTTACGGCGCGATTGCCGTTATTCCGTGGGCGTTCTACCTGGAGCTGTGGTACATCAACAGCAATAACGAGGGCATCGAGCGCGAGGTCTTTGAGGCAAATCTGGCGCACGCGGTGGCCATCTACCAGTCCTTTAAGTACCTGATTTTAGCCTGTGCCGTTGGCGCCACTTTTAAGGGCCTCTACCTAGCGGTCAAAAACTTTGCCCGCTCCGGCCCTTATAACTAAGCCCTGTTGGCAAAGGGTGGTACTCCTGAGAGGAGCTGGCTCAGAGGTGGAGCAGGCTCTGAATCTGGTTGGACTTGCGCTGAAATCGGGTGATGTTAGCTCTGAACCTGCGCGGAATGAGCCGCTTCATCGATCGCTGAATTAGCGCTACCAGCTGCAGCTATTTGCATGCTGCGGCAAGCTGCTAGCGGTATGCTGTTGCTAAATGATTTTCTGCCGTGGCTTTTCTCTTAACCTTGGCTTTGGTCCATGGGAGCTGTTATAAATTAATTGACGCATCAAAATAGTGCAAATTTGGGCTAGCTTTTGGAGGCTAACCATCTACGCTTAGATTTGC
>CALXOW010000118.1 GCA_944390115.1 uncultured Anaerobiospirillum sp. | reverse complement strand
CATAGCAATTAATGATTTTTGCTTATTTTATCCGATATATATCAGCTTTTGTTGATATTAAAGTCCGAAAGTTAGGTTAAGGTCCAATGGGTTTGCCGCCCGGGAGGCACAGACGGCAAGCTGCCAATCTCAAGTACCACAAGCAGCAAATTGCCAACGTGCACGCGCACAAATAGTCCTTACGAGCGCGTTAAAACCACCAACCATACTTAGCCCAGCATCCTGCCACGTCCCACCAAAGAAAATGCCGCTTAGCAGGGCTTGGTAACCGCTCCTTATCGACGGCCTCATCTTGCTCCCACATCAGTCTGCTCCCCCAAACTGTCCGACACGCCCCACTGCTCTCACCTACCGAACCATACCTCTTACCTCCCAGCCCCACCCCAATGCTTTTCGTGAAGTTTTAGGGGCTCTATTTTGACCTGTATAAAAACGCCATAAACGGGCCTATAAGCTCTTAGTGTTAGGTCTTTTCTTTTCTCAGTGGGCGCGCGCCCATTTTCGCTTCATTTTTGCTTCGTCTGTGTCAATTTCTAGATCCACCGCGCATCTTTGTGCTATGCATCAGGTTCCGGTGGCAGAAAATCACAACACAGCGAGCTCTCTTCACCAGACAGTCTGCACAATCTGCTGATTTGACTGATGGGCATGACCACTTACGCGGTGGCAAGCACCTGCAACTGGACAGGGCTCTTCATGCTCAATCTTGGGTCGCGCTTACCCTATCCACCGCCAAAGGAACATGCACTGGATAGCATGGGTGGACACACAAAGCGCAAGGTCTTTTGGTAGGTGGGCGCGCAGTGGGTATCCAGAACCTAAATGTGCTGCGCGCCTGATTTTCCAAAGATCCACCCAAAGAAACCAAAGGGAATCAGAGCTTACCCGCGCGCTGAGGCCGCAAGCCTTAGCGCACCAACCAAAGGAAAGAAAACGGTAAGCTCAGGCCCAAGCCAGCATCAAGCTGGCTTGGGCCCACACCTCTATGCAGGGCCCAGCGCATATGCGCGCGGCTTCATGGGCTTATGGCCCAAGAAAAGGCCATATCCCCGCCCCGGCGTATGCTGCTTCACGGTAGGACGCCCTGTGCCCTGCACTAAAGCCCTATCTCCTCTACCTCGTACCATACTTCATCATCACGCTTTGCTCACGTCTTAAACGCGATGCGCTCGCAGCACAATCTTCTTGCCGCAAGTCAAGGCCAGAGCCCAGATCTAATGCTTTACCGGCTCAGGATCGACGGCTCTGCCAATGCGTGAACCTATGGTTTAGCCAAGGTGTAACCACATAGTCCAACCACGGTGCGGATCCTTGGTTCAGCCTCAGGGCGGGCCAATGGTTAAGCCTTAGTGTGAGCCTATGGCGAGCCGATAGTTTAGCCACTTGGCGGGCCTTTGCCCGAGCGACAAAAAGACTCCAGCAAGTGAGACAGTTCTAATCCGGCAGGTCGAACCAGACAGTTTGCCCCAACAGGTTGAGCCCAGCTGCTTTAACTTGGAAGGACAAGCTGATTTGGCCCTACCGGTCTAACCGCCAACGCTTACAAGCTGGGAGCGCTCGCTTTCACTATTGGGTTCACTCGATCTCACAATTGTGATTGTTCGATCCTACTATCTGGGATCGCTCGATCACCACTGGTGAGACCGCATGGCGTACGCGCTGGGCAGAGCATCGAGTGTGCTGCTTGGTGCTTAGCTCTTAGTGCTTACCGCTGGGTACCTCATAAAGTACGCTGCTTGGCGTACACCGCTCAGCCCAGGTAAGAGCAATGCGTGCTCGAGGAAGAAAGAAAAAGGTACGAAGGTAAAGGATGGAGGGCTATCACCGCGCGCCCACATGGGCGCGCAGTGGTTGATCCTTTGGTAGTCAACGAAAGAGAGCTCAGTTAATCGTTTCTTTGTTTTAAGACTTCACTTCAGTGAAAATCTCAAACAACGCCTTAAACTTCTTACTGGCGCAATACCGCGCTATCTTCAAGCGTGCCTACGTCAAGGGCATCGCCTCCGCCGTCCTGCTCACCGCAGGCTTAGCCGCAGGCCAGGCTCAAGCAGCAACCACTGCTTTGGCCGATCCAACCCTACTTCCTGACTCGGGCGAAACTATCACGATCGATGGTGTCGGCGCAGCAAATGACGATACCAAGTATTCGGCCTTACAAATTTCCAGTGGTTCTGGTTCTTGGGACGGTGAAGTAGTTATCACCAGTGGCGGAATGCAGCTTACCACTGGAGCCAACAACTACATCACTGGCAACAACCCAACCACCATCACCGGCGATGGTACGTTGACGATTAATATCAGCGATGATACCAAGTACGCAACCGAAGGCTTAAAGATTGCGGGCAATAGCCCAACTGCTGGCTCTGGCACTGTAAGCATTGATATCGGCGCTATTAATGTTCTAGCAGGTTCGTTAGTCGTTGCTGATGAAGGCAACGCTGGCGGCTATAGCGGCTCAGTAAGCGTAAAAGCAGACACTATTCAAGTAGGTGACGGCAACAGCGCTGAGACCTCGGCCTTCTTAAAGTTAGCTACCACGAAAGATCAAGGTGTTACCTTAGGTCGAGTAGCTTCTAAGGACGATGTTGGCTCCGAGATCTCCGTTTTAGGCGGCGGTATGCTGACCATGCAGGGCTCTGGTACCACCAGCGGTGCATCGATTGTCGGTAACAGCTTACGAATCGCCACCGGCGGTGTCATGCTCACCGATGTCGGTACCAAGAACACTGTTGAGACCGACAACTTCACCGTAGAAAACGGCGCATTTAAGGTCATTTCTGGTTCTGCTGCGGTAGGTGAGACTTTCCAAGGTAAGAATGCTTCGGTTGAGTCTGGAGGTAATTTCTTAGTTGGCTCCCAGGGTACTTGGACCATTGCTGACGGCACGGACGCCGCTGGCAATACCATCAACCCTGATGTCACCTTTAAGAACGGCTCGAATGTCCAGGTAGATGGCCAAATCGTAGTTTCGGGTGGCCTCCTGACCATTGAGTCCGGCGCTGGCCTCCATGCTACTACCGCTCCAAACAGCAACTTATCGGGCACCATCACGGTAGCTGAGAAGGGCACAGGCCAAGGCCTTGAAATCGACAGCTCGGTCTTAAAGAGCTTCTTAACCGCTAAGGACACCTACCACGACATCACCACTGATGCCTCGGGTGCCTATATCACCACTGAAAGCGGCTCTGAGGACGCTGCTGGCTCGGTTGTCTTAAAGGCAGGTCGTTTAACCTTCTCCGACCAATCTGTCGAGCTCTCTCAGTTTGCTTTCAAGTCTGGTGATGGTACCTCTGGCGACGCAGGCGTCATCATGCTGAGCGGCTCTAACGTCATCGGCGGTAACGACATCTCGATCGCCCATAAGCTTACTCAAGATGGTACTGCTTCTGGTGCTGCCTTAACTGGAGCCACCCTGCACGTCTCGGCAAACGGTGTCCTGACCTTAGGTGACGGCACTGCAACTGGCTTAAAAGATCTCGCCAGCTCGGGCGTAACCCAGCTCACTATCCGCGATGGTTTAAACGTCAACGTCGCCAATAACGGCTTCTTCAAGGTCGATTTAGGCTCTGAAAAGGTTCAATTCACCAATTCGGACACCACTTGGACCAGCCAAGTAAACGGCAACTTAGAGTTCACGGCCCCACGTACCTTTATCAAGGGCCAGTGGAACTTCAACGATGATATCAAGTTCTCGCAAGTAAGTGGTGGGCAGCCAGCCATCATCTTCGGCCACGATATCACCCAGAGCTCAGACTACGACACCTATGTCACCTTAGAGGGCCAAATCATCAACGGCACCTCAAATGGTGGTTACAGCGGTTTCGTCAGCTCGGCGGCTAAGAACGCATCGACCGTAGTTGATTTAACCCAAGCTACCTTACGCTCTGATGCGGACCAAGCTGGTATGATCAACATTGGTGCATCCAAAGGCGCCGTAGTCAAGATTAATGGCAATCAGTTCAGCCAGATCTTAAACTCAGTCAAGGGTAATACGACGGTAGAAGGTGCCGAAGGCTTTGCTCTGGGCGCTTCCACTACTAGCGGCTCCGCTGGTGTCATCGAGGTCACCACCCCAGTTACCGGCGACTACAGCTTCGATAAGTTCTATGCCAAGAAGAGTGGCGACGCCTCAGGTCCGTTATTTGAAAACAAGATGACCTTTGAGTCGGGTGGTATCCTCTCCATCAACGGCGACTTAGGTCTGTACACCGGCGATAAGAACAACGCTCAGACCTCTGGCGCAGCCTTAAATATCGGTGAAGGTACGATCAAGGCCAAGCAGATTTCGCTGACCAGCTACCACGTCACCGATGATAAGACTAACACCTACGAGGCTGTTACCTTACAAAGCGGTACCTTAGAGGTTTCGCAGGGCTTAACCGTAAAGCTCAGCGACACCTTAAACGTCGGCTCTGGCTCTACTGATGTCGCAAGCATCGTCCTTGAGTCTGATACCTTAACCGGTACTGGCACTCTTGCGGTCGAAAAGGACGTAAACCTCAATGGCGAGGGCTCGATTGAGGTCCATCAGGGTGCTTGGTCGACTACGGCTAACATCTACGCTAAGGGCTCTTCGGGCTTAGTCTTAGCTAACGCTAATGTTAACGCTGATGACTTAGCTGATGGTACTTACGCTGCTTCGTTCGTAGGCAAGAACTTTAAGGCAGAAGGCACTGGTACTGCAATCTCCGCAGGTGCAGGCACTAAGGCCACCTTCGACACCATGCAGCTGGCTGATGGCTCTGATGTTGTGCTGAGTGATGGCCACCTCCTAGTCAATGGCGCAAACGTAGCTTTAGCTGAGGGTGAAACCAAGACTGATAACCCAGCCTACGTCAACCCAGACGCCAATAAGACCTCGAGCACCGCAGGTATCGCATTTGGAGATGCAGATATCACGGTAACTGGCGCTCAGGGTGTAATGGAGTTTGGTGAGCTTGCCACCTCTAAGCTCTTAAGCTTAAGCGGCGATACCTTCACCTTAGTCAAGGGCGGTATCGACGACGCCAACTTCCATGTTGACGACTTTGGCCAGCTCAAGTTCAACTTCGCTGAGAACACCAAGCTGAACACCAAGCAGATCAGCTCGCTGGTTAACGCAGTCAAGGTAGGCGATAAGAACGATACCGGCTATATCAATCTGGGCAATGCCGACTTGGGCTTAAACTTCAAGGACCAAGAGAACGGCACTACCACGATCGCTTGGGATGATCTCGAGGATTACGTCAACGTCATCGGCTCGGCTGCTACCAGCGAGAAGCTGATGTCCGCTCAAGTAACCGATATCGCCTATACCGATAAGGTCAAGGGTCACTACGGTGCTCTGTCGGTGGTTACTACCAATAACTCCTTAGCCTTAAACGGCCCAACCTCGTTACACAATGCCGCAGCCTTCGGCAATAACTTCGCGGTAAACCAGAACACTGGTGCGCTCATTAACCTGCGTCTTGAGGGCGGTGCCAGCCTGAACTTAGCTAACGGCGGTAATGTCGGCGCAATCGAGGGTACCTTCGACCCAGATAACAACGTCATCATCTCCAATGATGCCGATGTCGCAGGCCCAACCACCACAACCGTATCAGGTGGCATCACCCAGGTTAACTTCATTCAGGTTGGTGGCGATAACGACTTAGTAGTCCAAGGCAATGTTGAGGCCGAAGAGCTCGACGTTCAAGGCACACTCACCAATGCCGCAACTGCTAACAGCTTAGTCTCGACCAACAACTTACAAGTTGCTGCTCCTGCTACTCTGACCACCAACAACCTGACCTTAGGTCATGTTAACGGTGCTCAGAACGACGGTACCAGTGAGGTCTTAGGCACGGTCACGGTCAGCGATACTGTCACCTTACAAGATGGTACTTTGGCACTCTACGGTGGCTCGGTCTCGACCAACGATCTGGTCTTAGACGACGGCAGCTCGATCCGTGTGGGCTATGAGCCAGCATCGGACATTACTGCCGATATTGAAGGCACCGATTACGACGAGACCAAGTCCTACTCGGGCGTCTTTGAGGCTAAGGGCACTGTTGAGTTAAATGACGGCTATCTGTTCGTTGACCCAGCTTATGGTGAGGACACCGCTCTTATCTCCTTGAACCAGTTCAAGGATGCCGATACCAACCAGCACACCAATATTGGTACTATGGACGGCTCGGCCTTTGTGGGCGCTAACTCGGCCTTAGCTGTGGGCTCGGAAAGCGCAGACTTCTTACGCTCGAAGATCGCTCGCTTCCAGACCAATGGTTCGCTCTCGGGTGAGGAAGATGGCGTCGGTGCCGTGATGTACGTCGGCAATAGCTTCACCTTAAAGCAAGGCCACGGCATTATCATGACTGCCCAGTCCTTAGAGGACTTCATCGAGTACTACAACACCAATGATGGCGTCAGCGCTAATACCTTTGCCCCAGGCACCACTGAGCCAAAGCTTGCTGACACTATCTACCTGGGTGAGAACACTCTGGTTATGATGGATGCCGGTGCCTTAGAGCGTGCTAACACCTCTAACGCCACGGTAACCCCAGTCATCACCTTTGGTGCTACCACCGCAGGTACGATCGTAGCTGATGGCGGCGACATCTTAGTTGATGGCCAAGTCCGTGCTGGTACCTACCAGTTAGTTGAGGCTGGTACTGCTATTGAGTACATCGATGGCAATACTTACGCTGAGGTCACCGATAGCACCGCCGCTCACTACGAGGACAACATTAATGTTGCTACCGACAATGAGTTCTTAAAGGGCGTCTTAGGTGCTAACGGCCAAGTTGAGTTAGGTGTAGACCTGGCTAATGCTCACAGCATTATGTCCGGCGCTTCTGACCCAGTCGTTGATACCTTGATTGCTTACGCTCAGGGCTACAACGGCACCAAGGATGCCGACTTAAGCGATGGTGATCAGACTGACTACCTCTACGACGGTTATGTCCAGACTGGTGTTGACCAGACCTCTGGTGAGCCGATCTACAGCCAGAACCTTGATTACGGCAACTACTTCTTAGATCAGGTCATCAGCACTGGTAACGGTGCTGCTGCTGAAGCTGTAGCCCGTATGGCGGTTTACGGTGGTGCTCCTCAGGCTGCCCTGAAGGCAGGTCAGAGCTCGACTGATGCTATCGCTGCACGCTTTGGTATTGGCTCGGCCCTCTCCAACTTAACCGTTGCTGGCAATACCCAAGGTGCTGCTCTGTGGCTAGCCCCAGTCTACAAGACCTCGTCCTCTGATGGCTTTGATGCGCAAGGCGTCGAGTACGGTGTTGATGTGGACCTCTATGGCGTCGCCTTAGGTGCTGACTACACCTTAGCTAACGGCTTAACCTTCGGTGCTATGTTCAATGTAGGCTCCGGTGAGGTTGATGGCGATGAGGCTGGTAGCTCGGTCTCCAATGACTTTGACTACTACGGCTTTGGTGCTTACGCAGGCTACACCTTAGGCCAGTTCTCGGTCGTCGGTGACATTTCGTACACCGTAGCCGATAACGAGGTTGAGGCTTCTACTGCCTTTGATCGCTTAGGCGCTCAAATGGATAGCACCAACCTGTCCGTAGGTGTCACCGGCAAGTACGAGCTGAGCTTCAATGGCGTAAACGTAACTCCACACGTAGGCTTGCGCTTCAGCAATATTGACCTCGACGACTACACCATCGACGGTGAGGAAGTCGTAGCTTCGGCCGATTCCGATAAGCTCAACCTCTTCTCGATCCCAGTTGGTGTCACTATCGCCAAGGAGTTCAAGGGTGAGTCCTGGACCGTCGCTCCAAGCTTTGACCTGACCTTAACCGGCCAGTTCGGCGATGACGAGTTTGAGGGTTCAGTAAGCTGGGCTGGTGTCTCGAACCTGAACACCGATACCACCACTGAAGTTATCGACAACTTCACCTATGGTGCTACCTTAGGTGTTGAGGCTCAGAGCGTCGGCGGTATTGCCTTAGGCATCAACGTTGGCTACACCGGCAGCTCGAACGTCGATGAGTTTGGCGTTAACGCTAATGCTCGCTTCACCTTCTAAGAGACGCGCGTAAGCGCAAACCTTAGCAAGGCAAGCAGGCCTTAGAAGCAAGCCGACTCCAATCGGCCTGCAACTAAAACAACAAGCCTGATAACCCAGGCACGGTAAGTCCCAACGCGGCTCTGAGCCCACCGCAAGGCGCGGTTCAGAGCCTAGCGCAAGGCATGGTTCAGAGTCCTCCGCCAGGTGTGGTTCTGAGCCTGCCACAAGGCGTGGTTCAGAGCTCGCCACAAAGCGTAGCCCTGAGCCCAGCACCAAGCGTGGTTTAGAACCTACCGCACGGCATGACTCAGTGCTCGCCGTAATGCAGAGCACTAAGCCTACCGCCAGGTACGGTCACAGCCTCGCCGCAAAGCGAGGTCCAAAGCCCAGCGTAAAGCGTGGTTTAGAACTGACCGCACGGCATGACTCAGTGCTCGCCGTAATGCAGAGCCCTGAGCCTACCGCCAGGTACGGCCACAACCTCGCCGCAAAGCGAGGCCCAAAGCCAAGCGCAAAGCATGGTTCAGAATCGACCGCACGGCATAGCCCAGTGCTCGCCGTAATGCAGAGCACTGAGCCTACCGCCAGGTACGGACACAGTCCCGCCGCAAAGCGAGGCCAAAGCCCAGTGCAAAGCATGGTTCAAAGCACGCCGCAAAGCGAGACCCTGAGCCCAACGCAAAGCATGGTTCAAAGCCCGCCACAAAGCGAAGCCCTGACCCCAACGTAAAGCGTGGTTCAAAGCACGTCGCAAGGCATGGCCCAGAACCAACCTCATGGCTCAGCTTATGAGGCCTCAGCTTGAGACTTACCCCAATCAACTACGGCGCCTCATCGCAGGCGCCGTTTTAGCCTTTGGTTGTTACCAAGGCTTGCTCTTAAGGCGTCAGTGCGCTGTAGCGTGCTGGCGCCTTGTTACTATTCAGGAATATGAACCTGTACCCAGTGTCACAAGCTGCAAGCGTGCACGTGCACAGTTGTCCTTATCGGCGGGTAAAACCCCAGTGTCAGCACTCATACTCAGCACCCTATACCTCCTGCCTTTAGCAACTAATCATCCTGCCCTCAGCAGCCCATCATCTGGCCTTTAGCAGCCAAGCATCCTGCTCTCAGCAGCCGCTCATCCGGCCCTCATCAACCAATAATCTGGCCTTTAGCAGCCAACCAGCAAACAGAAACCAGTCATCAAACAGCGGCCAACCATCCTGACCATTGAGAAGCACACGAGTTCAGGTCATGCCTTACCCCAGAAATGTGCCTTGAGCACCTGGCTCAAACGAATTTGGGAACAAAATAATTCAAATTACTCATCCCCAATAAAAATTTTTTCAAAAAAATTTTGCCGCCTCAGGCGCTGCGGGGCCGAGCCAATGTCGATCGTGGTGGTTTTGGGACTCGATTTTGGTAGGGCTAAAATCACACCAAAAATGATGAAAAGCTCCTAGTGTGGCTGCGTTTCTTTCTTAGGTGAGGCGCGCCCGATTTTTCAGCTATTTTCGCATTGTTCGCGTCATTTTTCCGGGCGCACCTCTATTTTATGGTGCTATTTCCGACCTGGCGCAACGATCCCCTCCCTCCATCGACCAGCACAATCGACTGGACTGACTTGATTTTTGGAATTTATTGTGATCTGCCGTACATGCACCACATGATGGTGAGCAGACACGATTCCATGCTGCATTGGGCTTGGTTTAGTTAAACCTGCGACTCCACGGGCAAATGGTTTCACCGTAACGGTCGAAGCTTTTCGCCTTCACGGTCGAATCTTTTCGTGGCCGCATCTTTTCAGTAAACCAAACCGCTGCTTTAGGCTGAACACTCCCTCTAAACTTGTCCCCGCTCTCTTGGTTAATCGCACACCAAAAAGAAAGAGCATGTTCTTGGGACAAAAATCAGTTTCCTTTGGTATTTGTGACCGCGTCCGGTATCTCATAGTGGGCGCGGTCGACTTAGCACGCCTGTTTGGTTCAAAGTCACAGGACCGACCTGCTGACCTTTTCTCACAGGACGTGCCTGTTGGGCTAAAAGTCACAGGGCTAACCTGCTGACCTTTTCACACAGGACGTGTCTGTGGGCTAAAAGTCACAGGACCAACCTGCTGACCTTTCCTTACAGGACGTGCCTGTTGGGATACACCCAATAGAGGTGTCTCTGGGCTGACCTAATTAGGCCTGTGCTGATGGGATAGCCCATCATGCGCGCTTAGGCTCAACCAATTGGCCTATCCCAATTGCCGCTTGGTTGAGCCAGGCGGCCTATTGGGTTGCTTCGAGCAAACAAAGCTAAAGGAAACCAGCCTTCGCCCACCCAGGGCTAAGGCCTAGCAAGCCCCAGTTGCCGATGGTTCTGGGGCTTGAGTTTGAGGCAAAGGGCAGGACGCCCCCGAGTACGAATCCAAAGCATTGCATCCTAAACGCTGCACCTTGCCGCCGCCCAGCGGGCTTAACCCGCAGGGCAGCAAAGCGTTGCGTGACAGAGCTCTATCAGACCCAGCATGGGGCCAAGGTCAAGCAAGACCCGAGAGGATCACTTTTCCCTTTTTCGCGATTTGAAGTTCACTTCAGTGAAGATCTCAAACAACGCCTTAAACTTCCTCTTAGCGCAATACCGCGCTATCTTTAAGCGTGCCTACATCAAGGGCATCGCCTCCGCCGTCATCCTGACCGCAGGCTTAGCCGCAGGCCAAGCTCAAGCTACGCCTTCAACGACTGACCCAATTTGGACCAGCACTGATGACACCACTTGGACCAGTGGCACCTCAGCCATTGAAAATGTCAGTGGTGGCCGCGTCGTAGGTGACTACGATGTTGGCGCAACCGGTCAAGATGGCATTGTCTCCGGTGAAACCTTAGTTATCGGTGATTCCGGCACTGCTATTGGTGGTGATGTTGTTCAGGTTTCAGGCTCAGGTTCGGCTTACGCTGGCTTTGTTCAGTTGGGTGATGATTCTACGCTTGATGCCGTAGCTGAGGACAACAAGCTCACCGTAACCTCTGGTGGTACCTTAAACACCACTGGTAATATCGTCGGCGGCTGGGCTAAGACCAACGGCTCAGGCGTTGCTATTGCTCGTGACAACCAACTCATTATTGATCACAAAGCCACTTTCTCAGGCTCTGGTCAGTGGCTTGGTGCAGTCGCAGCAGGTAATAATGGTGCTACTGCCGAGGGCAACCTCTTACAATTCACTGGTAGCGGCAGCGGTGTAACCGGCAGTGGCACGGCTCTGACCAATAACGGCAACTACGGTGCTACGATATTCGTGGGCGACAGCACTCACTCCGGCTCAACCGGTACTTTTGAGGCCGTAGGCAACACCCTCGATATGTCGCACTTCAACATCACCAGCGACAGCGGCACTCTGGCCCAAAAGACCTTTATCGGCGGTAATATCCAAGTATTAAATGTCGAGGCAGACAACACCATCGAGCTTATCCGCTCTCAGGGCAACAACGTAATTCTCGACGACTTCACTCTTGGCTCTGGCACCGTACAATCCTCTTATGGTGTCGCTCAAATCACGGCCAACAATGTCGTCAACGATAAGGGCTATGTCGCTTTAGTTGAGGCCAATGGCTCGGGTGATACTGGAGTTACTTTAACCAATGGCAATATCTACGGTTCCTTTATCCGTGGTGGTTTTGCTCAAAACGTAAGTGGAGGCTCGGCCTCGGCAAACAGCAATATCGTAACCATTACCGATACCAACCTGCTGAACGCCACCAGCGGCTCTACGGTCCACTCCAATCTGATCGTAGGCGGTCACGCTGAGTCGACTGTAACTAGTGGTGGTCAAAAAGTAAACCTTACCGCCTCAAATAACGCCATCTCCTTCCAAAATGAGGCAGAGGACATCACCAGAACCAAGTACCAAGTTCAAGGTACTATTCGTGGTGCCGAGCTCGTACTTAAGTCTGGTGCAGCAGGCATTTCCGATTTTGTTGGCTCAACCTTAACCGCTGATAACAACTCGATCACTGTAGGTGCTGGTGTTGACGTTAGCGCTGGCTCGATTAATGGTGTTTATTTAAGCACTGACAGCGCCAATGTCGCATCAGGTGGCGCTACCCTGCATGCCTCTAACAACACGGTCACCTTAGACGGCACTTGGACTTCTTCCGCAGATGCTAACATTGCCACAGTGATTGGTGAAGCAGGTCTGATGACCGCTGAAAACAACAAGCTGGTTATCAATGGCGAAGTCGATGGCAATGGTGGTGCTTTCGTCGCTGCAGTAATCGCATCGGAGCAACCTGAGATCTCAAACAAAATCGGATCTGGCACCACTGTGCCAAATGTTCACCAGCTGAGCAACAACTCAGTTGAGATCGGGGCCTCTGCTGTAATCAACGATGCCAAGATCTACGCAGCTCAGAGCACCAAAACCAAGGCCTACACCTTAAACAATGATGTCACCATCGCTGGTAAGGTAACCAACTCCGATATCTACGGTGGTACTGGTGCTGATTCCTTAGTTGACGTCCAGGCAGGCTCGCGCTTGACCTATAGCGATGGTACTTCGAGCACTGCCTCGACTCACACCATTAGCTCGGATAATGTCGACTTAGGCGGCGTAATCTCGGTCGGTCAGTACGACACCTTACAAGTTAAAGGCTATGCCAACGACGGCAATAATAACGCGGGCAAGTACAACACCAACCTGACCAACATTGAGAGCACTGCTGAGCTCTACAACCGTGGCACGGTTGAGCTCTTAGGTGACACCACGGTCGCTGATGGCGCTCAGCTCCACGCTTTAGCTGACGGCGCTACGATTAAGGTCAACGGCGACTCGAACGATTCCGTAATCTCCGGCACCAACACCTTAGGGGTTGAGTTCGTCGGCGGGCGCGGTCAGCTCACCATCTCAAAGGCCCAGCTCCAGAGCTACTTAACCGCAGGTGATAACTACACGTTAGATAACAACTCGAGCACTGATATGGCTGGTAACGTCAATGTTACCTCTGGTGGTGTCTTAGAGTTCACCGATAGCAATATCGACTTAGCTACCCTGGACTACACCACTACCGCCACGGGCGCTGTAGGCAAGGTCATTGTTGACTCCACTGGTGGCACCTCGATCTTAAAGGGCGATGCTGTCACTGTTTCGCATGCCTTAGCCACTAACGGCACTAAGGTCGCATCTGGTGATATCAAGCTCAACAGCGATGGCAAGTTCAGCCAGACTGAATACGACAAGATCGATACACTGACCACAACTGATGGTATCTCGATCGAGGCCAATGACCTGATCTTAGGTTCGTCGCGTATTTCGGATACCCAGTCTGCGGAAATTAAGTTCGAGAAGGCTACCGCTAAGGACTCGATCAACTTCACCGTTGGCTCGGGCACCTTTACCTTAACCTCTGAGGTTGCTGGTAACAACTACATGCATACCAATAACCTCAACTCCGACCTCGAGTACTTCACCGCCTTAAACGGCACGATTACCGGTGACGTAGATGTAGTCTCGGGTGGTGAGCTCACTATCGAGTACGGCCACTGGACCGCTCAAGGTGATATCGAGCTTAAGGCCGACGCCTCTACTGGCGGCGGTTCGTTAAATGTTGGTATTACTAACACCTCGACCAATCGCAACTACATCGACCAGGGCAACGCTAAAGCCTTACCTGATGCAACCTTAGTCTTAGACCAAGCTCTGACCGTAAACCTCTCGGGCTCTGGCACTGCTACCGTTACTGTAAAAGGCCTGAACAACGGCTACATGTATGGTGATGAAGGCAATCGCTTAGGTGTTTATGACGAGCAGCTGGCTCAGAGCACTGTAGGTGACGACCACTATGTCATGTTAGACCTGCGTAATGGTCTGACCGTGAATGGCACCGACAAGGAAGGCAAGCTTAACGGCAAGTTCCAAATGAACGTTAAGTCCGGCGGTGTCGTTAAGATGATGGCCGATGACCTCAATGCCCTCTTGGTACAAAACGATGCCAAAGGCAATGATCCTAAGTCCGGAAGCTTCATCACCGTATCTGGCGGCAATGCCCACTTACAGGTTACTGGTGACGTCTCTGCTGACTTCGGTGATTTTGGTCAGGTCAGTGGCGCTAACGGCATTCTGTTAAACGACGGTGTAATGTCCGCTAACTCCTTAAGCCTGATCCACGAGCATGACTCGACTCTGGCTGCTACCCTAGGTGAGAATGAGGCCTACATCAAGTCAACCAACAACAAGATCGACTTTGGTTCGACTGACGGTACCGTTGCGGTAAAGGAAGTCGTAATCAATGACTTACAGCGCGTCACCAAGCCTGAGGGCTCGACCTATGACAACAACTACGCTTCGGAAGTTGTCTTTGCTCGTGGTACCTTAGACATCGGTGAGAACCTGTCTTCGATCAACGACACCTTAGTCGTAGGTGTAGCCGAGGGTACTGCTACCGTCGCTAACTTAGACTTCTACGGTGCTGATATCGTTGAGGGCGCTTCGGGTGCTACCGGCACGATCAATGTCGACACTGTCCGTGTTGCTAATGGTAAGGTTTCCGTCTTAAATGGCGCTTGGGAAGGCAATGCCTTTGATTTAGGCGCTTCGGGCGACATGGTTATCGGTGGCAGCGAGGACGATCGCGCTAACTTAACCGCTCAGTCCTTAAAGATGGCTCAGGGCTCGCTCCTTGATGTCTGGGCTACCGGCAATATGACCGTTAACTCGGTAGACTTCTCGGGCTTAACCGCTGCTGCCACCTTCGCAGATGGTGCTTCTGCGGTTGATACCGGTGTCCAAGTTGCTGGTACCTTAACCATCAATGGTACTTCTGCTGAGAAGGGTGGCGTGGTCTTTGGTGCTGAGGGCTCGATTGATATCACTAAGAACGGTATCTTGAAGTTCGGTTCAGCTGCCACCACCGGCGCTATCTTGGATAACAACACCTACAGCGGTGCTACTTCGATTAAGCTCATTGATGGTTACACCAAGATCGCTAACAACGGCGGTGCTCTGCACTTAGCTCTGAGCGAGAGCACGGTCTTTGACGGCGACGCTATCAAGGCCTTAAAGACTGCCTTATTCACCACTGGCAGCTTTGAGAACCCAGGCAGCAGCACGCAGCTTAAGGACGGCGGTGTTCTCAATATCGGTGACGCATCCTTCAAGGGCATCACTGGCTTTGAAGAGTTAACCGCTCCAGGTACCTCGGGTTACACCATTGCTTGGGATAACGTCCGTGAGTTCTCGGATGTTTACGGCAATGACGTCACCAACAATCAGTTAAGCCAGGCTAACGTCAACTCGATACAGCAAGGTGCTGATAAGATCCAAGGCCACTGGGGTTCCCTCTCTATGGAGTCGGGCGTAGCTGCCGGAGCTCAAGTTACTATTGCAGGCGATACTACCCTGTATAACGCCGCAGGTAACAATGGCTTCTTCGTCAGTGATGCTTCCCACCAAGAGGCTAAGGGCGCTATCGTTGAGTCCCAGAAGGATCTCAACTTACTCGGTGGCGGTGCAATCGGTCGCATTTCCTTAGAAGAGAGCGATGCTGATGCTGATGCTGCCTACAAGAACCTGACTGTCTTAGAGGTTCGCGATGGTGCTACCACCATTGCTGCAATTGACGCCAAGGATGCCGCCAGCATCGCTGAAGGTACCTTAGTCAACCTCTACTCGGATACTACCGTAACCGGTGATATCACCAATATCGACGTAGTTAATGCCTTCCAAGGTGCTCAGGTCAAGGCTGCTAACGCAAAGGTACAAGAGGCTGAGACTCAGAACGCTGATATCGCCATCGCCGGTGACTTAGAGTTCAACAACGCCTATGTCTTTGGTGGTTCGATCACGGCTAAGAATGCCGATATGACCGCTATCAATGGCACAGGTGATGTAGGTGTCATCAATGGCGGCTTATTCAAGGTCACCGATACCTTCACCGCTGATGAGAATGCCAATATCCAGGTTGGTATTGACGTTTCGTCCTTACCTACCGCTGACACCACGATTGATGACATCACCTTAGATGATGGCACGGTCGCAGGCGGCACTGGCTACTTAGAGGTTGGTACCTTAGAGCTCAATGGCGCTACCCTGATCGTTGACCCAGAGTACGATGAGGCCACTGCAGTTGCTGCTGCCCTCAAGTTCAAGAAGGGTAACGAGACCTACTCCACCAACGACGTCGGCACCATGGATGGTAGCATCCACGTGGGCAAGAATGCCGCCTTTGGTGTAGGTGCAACCTTAGCTGAGACTCAAGCTGCTATTGCTGAGTACCAAGTAGGTGGTGCGTTAGACCAAGAGAAGTACGGTTCGATCCTGTACTTAAATGGCCAGCTCACTGTCGACAATGGTTCTGAGATCGCCTTAAACGCTCATGACAACGATATCCGTCAGAGCCTGCTCTACACCATTAGTCAATTAGAGGAAAATCAGTTCGCTGATTTAGGCTTAGGTAAGAACACCGCCATCATCATGACCCAAAAGGCCTTTGAGGATGGTGAAGGCAATAAGACCGGTACCGCAATCCACTTTGACCGCCAAGACGCAGTAGTCAATGGCGCCGGTGGTGAAATCGTCTTAGCTGGTGACTTCGACTTAAGCGATGAGCTCACTATCTTCTCGGATAACGGCAACGCTGCTGATGCCACTAAGACTGGTGTCAACGTCATCGGCTCGATCGAAGTTCGTACCGCTAACGGCTTCCTGTTCGACACCTTATCCGGTGAGGACGCAGGTAAGGTCAACTTAACGGTCGATAAGGATCGCGCTTACCAAGTCATGTCTCAGGCCTCGGATCCAGTTGTTGAGACCTTAATTGCTTACGCTCCTTCCAGCTCCAGCAGCCAAGGTGGTGCTACTACCCCTGACAATGGTGCAGAGGGTTCAGGCGAGACTGTTCCAGCAACTGAGAGTGAGACTCAAGACGCACTGGCTCAAAACAATGGCCGCTCCGGCGCTATTGTTGAGCTGCCAGGTGAGACCACCCCAGAGACTCCTTCTGAGCCAACCACTCCAGGTGAGGGTGGCGAGCAAGGTGGTGAGCAGCCTTCTGAGCCTACCGCTCCAGCTGCCTCGCACAAGAGTGCATTCCTGAACGCAGTTGTTATCAACACCCACGGTGCTCCAGCTGAGCAAGCTGCTCGCTTAGGTGCTTACGGTGGTACCGCTCAGGTTGGTTTAGCTGCCGCTAACAGCAACTCCGATGTCTTAGCTACCCGCTTTGGTATCGGCGCTAACGCTCAGAGCCTGAATCTGGCCTCTAACGGTATGGGTGGCACCTTATGGGTAGCCCCTATCTACAAGAGCCAAGATTCCGATGACTTCGGTGCTCAAGGCCTCAACTACGGTGTTGATTTTGACCTCTATGGCGTCGCCTTAGGCGGTGACTACAAGGTCACGAATGAGATCACCGTAGGTGCGATGTTCAACGTCGGTTCTGGTTCCTTAGACGGCCAAGGCAATGCCGCTGCCGCTGGTACCTCCAACGACTTTGATTACTTCGGCTTTGCTCTGTACGGTGCTTACCAAGCAGGTGCTCTGACTGTCACCGGCGACTTAAGCTACACCCAGGTCGACAACGACCTCGAGGGCAGCAACGAGGTTGGTAAGCTGACCGCCTCGAGCGATACCTCGGCTTGGAGCTTAGGTGTTACCGGCCAGTACAAGTTCAGCTTTGCTGCTGTTGACGTAACGCCACACGCTGGTCTGCGTTTCACCTCGCTTGACCTCGACGACTACAGCTTAGAGGCTGCTGGTTACGGCAATGTCGCTAACTACGATGGTGATACCTTATCGGTCTTCTCCATCCCAGTAGGCGTAACCTTCGCTAAGACCATCGAAGGCGAGAGCTGGAACGTAACCCCAGCCTTAGACCTCCACGTCACCGGCCAGTTTGGTGATGACGAGGCCGAGGGCACGGTTGCTTGGAGCGGCACTAACCTGTCGACCAACGTAAGCTCTGAGATCTTCGACAGCTTCACCTATGGTGCAACGGTCGGCGTCCAGGCTGAGAGCAACAGCCTCAGCTTTGGTGTGGGCTTAGGCTACACCGGCTCGAGCAACGCTGACGAGTTCAGCGCTCAAGCTAACGCTCGCTTCACCTTCTAAGAGACGCGCGAAGCGCAAACCTTAGAAGCAGCAAGCCTTAAAAAGGTAAGCTATTCTTGAAGAAGACCCGCCTCACGCACCCGCGTCCAGCGTGTTGCGCGCACGGGGCGGGTCTAAGGGTAGCAAGCCTTAGAAGCCGCAGGCCGACTAAGATCGGCCTGCAACTGAAGCTGCAAGCCTTAAATGCAGGCCTGGCTTAACAGCAAGCCTGCGAACTAAGGATCAAGCCAACATAGGCACGGTAAGTTCACAGCCTAAAGATCTCACAGGCTAAGCTCAAAGCGAGCTCAGCTGTGGGCTTACCGAACCAACCAAGCTCGAGTCAGGAACGAACCTAACAGTCCGTCCCGCTCGGGCTTGCCTCAGACGCCAACCTTTTCACGGAGCGTTCAACAGCATTAGTTGGAAGTTCCTTGATGGTTGGCGCTTTTTTGCATCAATATTCACGTATATGTACCCAAAAGTACTTAATAATAGAAATTACTTCAAATTATTTTCAACCAACCGCTTCCCGTCCGACCACTTCAGCCCAACCGCCTCCTCTCAACCGCTGCCAGTTCGGCTGTTCCATCCCGACCGCTATCCGTTCGAGCGCAACCTCCCGATCACTTATCGTCCAAGAGCTTCACCATGACCCCTTCAGCCCGGCTATCGCATCTTGTTCCCAAGCAGAGTTTTATTTTTCACAGGTTGCACAGGGGGCAAAATGCTTTCGCTCAATCTGCTCCCCCTAAACCTACCCGACGCCCCTATTCGCCTCCACCGACCGGATCCGCCCCTCAATGCTTTTCGTGAAGTTTTGGGGGTGCTATTTTAGGCTTGCATAAAAACCCTTAAAACCCCACTATAAGCTCTTAGTGATCCGTCTTTTCTTTTCATGGTAGGCACGCGCCCATTTTCGCTTCATTTTTGCTTCGTCTGTGTCAATTTCTAGATCCACTGCGCAGCCTTGTGCGATGCATCAGGCCCCCAGTGGTAGAAAATCACAACACAGCGAGCTCTCTTCACCAGACAGTCTGCACTATCTGCTGATTTGACCGATGAGCATGACCACTTACGCGGTGGTACCGCCTCACTGGACGAGGCCATCATGCTCAATCTGAGGGGCGCCGCTTATTCACCACAAAAGGAACATGCACTGGATAGCATGGGTGAACCAAGCAGGCGCAAGGTTCTTTTGGTAGGTAGGCGCGCAGTAGGGTATCCAGAACCTTGTGTGCTGCGCGCCTGATTTTTAGGCCAAGTTGGCCCCACTAAAAGAACCTGACCAAAGAAAAACCAAAGGGAATTAAGCTTACCAGCTCGCTTAGGCCTTGGAGCCTAAGCGAGCAAACCAAAGGAAAGAAAACGGTAAGCTCAAGCCCAAGCCAGCCTCAAGCTGGCTTGGGCCCAAAACCTCTCTGCAGGGCCCAACGCATATGCGCGCGGCTTCAGGGGCTTATGGCCAAAGCAAAAGGCCAGTCCCTATCCCAGGCGTATGTCGCTTCACGGCAGGACGCCCTGTGCCCTGCACCAAAAGCCCTATCTCCTCTACCTCGTACTCCCTACTTCCTCAATACACTTAGCGTGCGCCTTAAACGCGATGCGCTCGCAACACAATGTCCGAGCGACAAAAAGATTTGAGCGCCAGCGACAAAAAGACTCCAGCAAGTGAGACAGTTTTAATCTGGCAGGTCGAATCGATCAGTTTTGTCCTAGAAGGTCGAGCTGATTTGCCCCTACCGGATTAACTGCCAGCTCTCACATGTTAGGCTCAGCTGTTTTAACCTGGTAGGCCAAGTTGATTTGAACCCAAAGGTTGAACCAATCTGCCCTCACAAACTGGGAGCGCTCGATCTAACTATTAGGATCGTTCGATAAACGCCAGTGAGAATGATGGGCGTGCGCGCTGGGCAGAGCATCGAGTGTGCTGCTTGGTACTTACCGCTGTGTAACGCATGAAGTACGCAGCTCGGCGTACTCCGCTCAGCCATAGTAAGAGCAAAGCGTGCTCGAGGAAGAAGGTAAAAGGTACGAAGGTAAAGGCAGGATAGGCTATCCCCGCGCGCCCACAAGGGCACGCGGGGGTGTTCCTTTGGTAGTCAACGAACGAGAGCTCAGATTATCGTTTCTTCGTTTTAAGACTTCACTTCAGTGAAAATCTCAAACAACGCCTTAAACTTCTTACTGGCGCAGTATCGCGCTATCTTCAAGCGTGCCTACGTCAAGGGCATCGCCTCCGCCGTCATCTTAACCGCTGGTCTAGCTATTGGTCAGGCTCAAGCTGCAGCCGGTGATGACATCTTAGATGCCGATGATTTCGCTAGCGGCGCAACCGTCCCAGCAGCTCAGACGATCACCAAAAGCTCTACCATCGAGCTTGGAGATGCAGAGTTTGCCAACAAGTTCGCATCCAACAAGACCTATATCAACAACCAAACGATCGATGGGGCTAATGTCACGATCGTAGGCGATGAAACCAAGACCGTAGTTGTCTCGGGTACCAGCAACATCACTGTGCAAAACGGTGGCTCGCTGAACCTTAAGGCCAACAAGAACGATGGCTTAATTTTCTATGGTGGCGATAGCGGTGTTTCTGGCACCCTGACCGCAACCGGCGAAGGTTCGGCAATCAACCTCAACGCAGTAACCGCTAACTTCGGCAACGTAACCATTGAGAAGGGCGCAGCTATCACTCTCGGTGGCTTATACGACGCGGATGCCTGGCATATCGACGATAGCACCGACATCTCAAATCGCAGTGGCGAATGGGTGTACTACACCAATGTCTATGCCAACTACGATACTGCCAATCTAAGCGATGCCGGAGGCCGCAACAATGTTACCGATGGTACGGTCAACCTCAATCACCAATCGGTCTTTGGTGCTGATGGCACGGTCTTAATCACCGGTGATTCGACTGTTAACTTTAACGGTGATTGGCGCTCGATCGAAAACGGCACTGGCTATGCCACCGCGATCATCAGAGCCGCATCCGATTCTCCATCTAAAGTTCAAATCTCGGGATCTGAGACCAATGGTGTAACCTCCACCCCAGTTGTAAACGTCTTAGATGGCAAGCACGGTGCGATCTTTGCCCCGAACATTAATATCTCGGACACTCAAATCAACTTAGGTGTGGCTTCTAGCCTGACCTTAGATGGTGACTGGTCGATGATCAGTGGTAGCAGCAAGACGGCCTTAGGTGAAGATAAGCACGATGCTACCAATCTGACCCTCACGGATGTCACTTTTGACAACCAAGGCACGGTCATTATCGGCAATGCTACCTCTGGTGGTTCGGGCACAGTTACGGGCACGGTCAAACTGCAAGATGATGTTAAGAACTTTGCTAAGGTCACCATCGGTGATGGCGCTACTAATGGTAAGTTAATCATCTCCGAGGATCAAATCCTCAAGCAAAAGGACAATAAGGGCGAAGCCATTGCCGCTGGCTGGTTTGCTGGCTCCAACTCCGAAATCGTCCTCTCGGGCGATAGCTTTGACGGCGCAGTCTTACAGCTCAAGGACACCGACTCCGACGGCCTCGACCTCAATAAGGACATCACCTTTGCCTCGCAAGATGATGTCGATGCATCCCCAGCTACCACCGCTGGCAAGATCTATGTCCAAAAGAGCGGTACTATCGCTGGCGAGCACTTTGTGCTGAAAGAAGCCCTGTCCTTACCTACTGATGGCAAGCTGGCCTTAGAGGCTGATACCTTTGAGATCGGCAAAACCGATGGCACGATCGCCTCTTTAAGTGCTTTTGGTGCTGAGGCCTATGCCGCTCACGATCGCGTCGACTTACAGACCTCTGGCGAAACTCATGTTCTCACAATTAAGAAAGTCCCAAAAGGCTTAAGAACAGCCTAAATATCGCGTTTATGCAGCTTTAAGCATAG
>CALXOW010000117.1 GCA_944390115.1 uncultured Anaerobiospirillum sp. | reverse complement strand
GGCGCTGAGACCTGTTTTGGGGTAAGCCCCAAGCTGAGCCTTGGGCAGGGCCATGAGGCTGAGCTGGGACTTACCTTAAGTTGCAGGCCGATTTGAGTCGGCTTGCTTCTTCTAAGGCTTGCGCTTTACGCGCGGGTGCTCTTAGAAGGTGAAGCGAGCGTTAGCGTTGACGCCGAAGTCATCAACGTTGCTGCTACCGGTGTAGCCAACCGACAAGCCTAAGGAGATTCCCGAAGCGCTTTGAGCAGCAACACCTAAGGTGGCACCATAGGTGAAGTTGTCAAAGATCTCGGAGGTCAGGCCGCAGTCGATGTTCTCAACACCGTCCCAGTGGAAGGTACCCTCGTTCTCGTCATCACCGAAGTTGCCGGTCAGGGTAACGTCAAAGCTTGGCTTGATGCTCCAAGAACCTGCGTTGAACTCAGAGGCGATAGTTACGCCAACCGGGATCGAGAAGACCGACAGGGAGTCAGCGCTGTAAGAGCCGATAACACCCTTCTTGCTGTCTACGGTGTAGTCATCGATATCGATGTAGCTGTAACGTAAGCCGACATGTGGGGTGACCTGGACACCTGCGGCAGTATCAAAGGCGTAAGCGCCGGTGACACCGAAGCTGATGTTCGAGGAGTCAAGCGAGGTTTCCATCTTGCCGATATCAGCAAACTCGGTGTTAGCCTCAAGGTCGTTATCCACAGCGGTGTAGGAAATATCACCGACGATCGAGAACTGACCCATGGTGTAGCCAGCATAGAGGCCTAAGCCGTAGTAGTCGAAGTCCGAGGAGACATTCGAGCCTGCGCCCTGACCATCAACATCACCGCTACCTACGTTGAACATAGCACCAACGCGGATGCCGTTAGCTAAGGTGTAATCACCACCTAAGGCTACGCCATACAGGTTGATATCGGTGCCATAGCTGATGCCTTGGGCTTCAAAGCCGTCGGAATCAGAGTTCATGTAGATTGGAGTTACCCACAGACCAGCACCCTGACCGTTGTTAGCGTAGGTGATAGCGCTGTTTTGAGCACCCATACCCATGCGGCCCGAGATCGCATCAGAGGTCGAGTTACCGGCCTTTAAGGCAACCTGAGCAACACCGGCAAAGTCAGCCATACGGGCAGCGGACTCAGCGGAGATACCGCTGTTAGCCTGAACGTTGTTGATAGCGCTCAGCAGTGGGTTGTAAGCCTTGTAAGCAACCTTTTCGATGTACTTAGAAGGAGCGTTAGCTTTCTTGTTATCTGGGTCGTACTCTGGGTTCAGGACGTTAACCGTGGTCAGCTGATCCTCATCTTTTACCTGGGTAGAAGTGATCTGACCAGCCTCATCGGTGTAGTAGAAGTGGCCGTCCTGCCCCTGTGCTACGCCCGAAACAAATGCACCGTGAGTTTTGGTAGCCTGCTTTTCATCGGCAGTTTGCTTGCCATCGTTGCGCCAATCAGTATTGCCAGTGCCATAGGCTACTAAGCTATCATGAACTGGGCTCGAGGTAGCCGAGAAGGCCGATTCAGCGCGCTTGGTATCAACGGTCATGTCGCTGATATCAAAGTACAGAGCATCACCAGAGCCGCCATTATAGGTGTACTTCAAGAGGCCGTTGATGGACTCAACCGTGATACCGCCGCTCGAAACTGCGATGTTGTGATCGGAGTCATCGAACAGGAAGATGCGATCAGACTGGTCATAATCGCCGGTCAGCAAGATCTTACCGGTCTTGCTCGAGGAGATGGTAGCCTGATCTGCGAAGGTGATAGCGGCCTTAGGGGTTACACCATCAGCCTCATAGCCGTTAGCTGCCGAAACCTCAACACCTAAGACGCTGTTATCACCGATAAAGGCGCCATGGGTGACGTAGGTAGCGGAGCCATAAGTGTTCTGATTGTTGGTCTTATCGGCTACGATCTTGCCGTTAGCAGCAACTTCTACGGTATCGGCTACATAAACGATAGCGCCAACGCCATCCTTATCATTGCTCAGGTTACCTTGAGCGTTGATGAACTTGCCGAAGATCGCGGTGACTTCGTCCTTGTTATTATTGCCGATCGATAAGATGGCATTTTGCAAGGCGTAAGCACTACCATTTAAGACACCGGCATCGGTGTGGACAGTGTTATCAGCGGTGAAGTTATCAACACCGGCAAAGGACAGGCCCGAGGCATTGTTCCAATCAGGATCAACGACTAAGTCTTGACCGCCTAAGTTCAAGGTGGTGACTGATAAGTTACCAGCAGCACCCTTATGACCAGCGTTAGTAGAGACTGAGCCTACTAAGACCTTGCCCTCAGTTACGAGTTTGTTGATAGCAACCTCTGCGCCCTGGTCGACCGTGAGACCTTGCTCGGCAGTAGCCGTGCCATCAACCGTGGTATCGCCATAAAGCGAAGCAGCGCCTTGGAAGGTTACGTCGCCTGCGAAATCAGCGCTACCAGTATTAGCAACTACTGCGTTCTGATAGAAGGTAGCAGTGCCTTGGAAGGTGGTATCGCCAGCTAAGGTCGAGGTGGTACCAGTGGCAGCACGCTGACCTACGGTGACTGCACCAGCAAAGGTAGTATTAGTGCCAGCAGCGGTAGTTAACTGAGCGGTTTCAGTGGTGCCAGTTACGGTTGCAGTGCCAGCGTTGAACTGGGTAGTTGCGTACTCACCGTCGATGGCAGCGATCTTGGTGGTGCCATTCTCCGATGCTACGACAAAGGAACCGCCCTTGTTCGAGAAGGAAACAGTGCCGATCTCGCCACCGTTGTTCAGGTTGACTTGTACTTTCTCAGTGACATCTAAGCCTAAAACATCACCAGCGGTGTTGGAGGCAAAGGCACCATTGTTGCCTGCGGCGTTGTTTAAGGCCAAGTTGCCATCAACCGCGATTTGCTCACCAGCTGCATGCTCAGTGGAGCTTAATGAACCTAAGCTGCCACGCAGCTCTGCATCGGCAGTGATGCCGGTGACCTTAGCGGTCAGCAGGTCTTGGGTGGTGAAGTCAGCCAGGTCGCCGACATCGATTAAGCCTTGTAAGTCAGACCAAGCAACTTCGCCATTCTCGACAGTCAGGCCATCGAGGGTTGCAGAACCTAAGTTAACGAAACCGTCCAGAGTGGTCTCTTGACCAAAGATCTCCTTGCGTAACTCGGTGAGAGCCTCAGTCGAGAAGTTGGTGCCCTCAGCAAAGGCAAAGTTTACGGTTGCGCCAACACCAACCTCAATGACTTGAGAGGTGGAGTTGTCGCCTGCACCGAAGGTGCCGTCCACAATGGAGATCCAGCCGTCGGTGGCGTCCTTGGTCTCATTAACCGTAATTGCATTGGTGGCGTTAGCACCAAAGCTGAGCTCAGCGTTATCGCCTAAGGTTACTAAGTCTTTGGTCAACTTGACGCCAAAGTCAGTCTGCTGACCCAGCTGAGGAGCGGCTAAGCCGTTTACGGTCATCGAGCCGTTGATGTCAAAGCTACCAGCAGAAACTTCTAAGGAGTTGGTCGTGACCGAGCCTACGGTATCAATCGTGGAGGTACCAGCACTCTGGGTGATCTTGTTTAAGGTCAGCGAGGTGGCAAAAGTATTGCCAGATGCGTCGACCTTAGCAGCATCACCTACGGTGAAGGTGCCGCCAGCAATGGTTAAGCTCTGGTTAGCGCCCTTCCACGAACCGTTTTGAACTGAGAGCTTACCAGTCGATAAGGTCAGATTGGTCTTGATGGTACTGCTCGAGGACTTGGCGCTCCAGACGTTCTCGCTTACCTGCTCAAAAGCACCTAAAGCTAAGGAAGCATTAGCACCAGAGACGTTGATGCCCTTATCGCCACCTACGCTCGATAAAGCGGTGAAATTACCACCCGAGATAATAGCAGCTGCATCAGAAGAGCTATTGAGTACCAGTTCGTCAGCTGAGACTTGGGATTGAGCACCAAGCTTGATGTTATCTACGCTGTTGATGGTTAAAGTACCGTCTACCTGTAAGGTGCCTGCACCGTTGGTGTTGTCAGTGAAGACAATCTTAGAGGCTTCTCCAGCACCAGCATTCTTGATTTGGGTGTTTGCGATAGTTAAATCATCAACTACCTCAATCGTACCGCCGCTAATGGATACCTTAGCGCCGCTACTTAAACCTGAGTTGATAACGGTCTGGAGATCCTCACCCTTTAGTCTGATGGTGCCGTCGTTGTAAGCGTTGATTGCGGCATTGGCGCTGTTGCCATTTTCAAAGCTCAGCGTAACATTGGAGATATCGAGGATTGTCTCAACGCCAGTAGCACCCGAGCCGTTGACCTCGATCGTGCCGCCAGCACTGGTGATGTTCAGATCCTGATCTTCTAAGGTCAGTACGGTATCGATGTTCTTAGATGGATCGGCTAAGTTGCCATTGGTAACCAGTAACTTACCACCTGATAAGGTGAGGTCGCCGTCTAAGGTGTAGTTACCGTGCTTGATGGTTAAAGGCTTAGCTGGATCGCTTAAGACTGGGTTACCGGTGATTGTGCCATCGTCATTGGCATCGGTGACCGCGACAGTATCATTCAGGGTAACGTCGAGGGTCAGTGAGTTCTTTAAGCCGAAGCCTGTGTTATCAGAGGTAAGGATTACATCCTTAGCCACAGCTTCAGCAATCTTTAAGTCTGTACCGGTAGAGTTGTAAGATGCCGAGCCTAAACGCAGGGTGTTGGCGCGCAGATGCAGATCAGCAGCATCGTCTAAAGCGCTCTCAACAGCGAGATCGTTGCCAGCAATAGTACCGGACTTGACGTCGATCTTACCGACTTTAACTGAGCCGGTACCAGAGAAGTCATAGTCCGATAAGACGACAGTACCTTCACCGATAATCTCTAAAGTGGCGTTGGTGCTGGAATTACCGGATAAGCTGATACCACCCTTATTGCTGGTACCACCGTTGGCAGTTACGGAGCCGTCTTCAGCAATCGAGTCAAATTTAGCACCAGAGCCTAAGAAGCTCTCGAAAGCGGACTTAGTAATCTTTAAGGTACCTGCCTTGCTGGAGTCAGCAGTAACTTGGATGCCGCCTGCGGTGCCAGTGGCATGAAGTTGGGCGCCATCGGTAAACTTTAAAGTACCTTGGCTGAGCTTGACGGTGCCGTCAATCTGGGCATTACCGTTAACAGTTACGGTGCCGTAGCCATTATCGCCCGAGGCAGGGGTCAAGTTGAGGGTTGCGCCAGTGCCTACGAGTAAGTTACCGTCGACGGTTGCAGTTGAACCTGCGAACTCACCGGTAGCGCCGCCCTTGACTACTGCAGAGGAGTTGGCATCTACATCAAGATCGATGTTGATCTTATTGGTATCACCACCTTCGATTAAGAGTAAGCCACCATTCTTAACAGCTAAGCTCTTACCTTGGACAGTTGTAGCCACGCTCGCTGCGCCGCTTAAGACTAACTGACCGGTGCCATCAACCGTGATCTCAGAAACACCAGCCTCACCTAAGGTTGCACTCTTAGTAGAAGCAGCTAACTTGACATATGCCTCAGGAGTAGCGGTTTCTCGTGCAGATGCACCAGCAGGAGCATCTTTCTCAGGAGCTGGAGCTGTACCAATGGTAATCGTATCGGCTGCCAGTGCAACTGAGCCAGAAGCAGCGTCGGTCAGAGATAAGGTACCACGGGCTACGTTTACGGACTCAAGATTGATTGAAAGGGCGGCGTCCTTGGTCTCAGCATTACCAATAATAGCTAAGCCGTTGGCCGTGGCGTCATTAATAGATGAGTCCAGATTAATGGTTAAGGTACCGGTGCCATCGCTGTTCAGAGTAATAGCATTGCCACCGCTTGCTTTAATGTAGTTACCAGTAGTAGAGGCAGCTCCACTGTTGATAATTACCTGAGCATTCCACCCACTGGAAATTGCTGCGCTGTTGCTGTCGAGTTGGATGGTATCACCGCTTACATCTGCATCTACAGACTCATCAGCCGTACCAATGAGGATTACTTGGTCTTTGGCTAATTCAGTGGTAGCGCTAGCGAGAGGGGCTGCTTGAGCCTGACCTGCAGCTAATCCTGCGGTGAGCAGCACGGCGCTAGCGATGCCCTTGACGTAAGCGCGCTTAAAGATGGCGCGGTATTGGGCTAAAAGGAAGTTTAAAGCGTTGTTTGAGACTTTCACTTAAGTGAACTCAAAAAAGCAAAATGGTTGGGATTTGAGCGCTCTTCGTTCTTTGCTTGATTTCTGGTTGGGCTTAGGCTGTGGCAGGCAAGTTCATCTTTCTTGCACCTTGAGTACAGCCTATTCCAAGGCTTAGCGCGATACCCTAAATAATTTCTTGCCTCCAGCTTAGCGCTCAGGAGCGGGCGCTGCGAGGGAGGGTAAGAAAATAGGGGCGAGTCAAATCTGCCCAAGCACGTAGGGCGTGCTTGAGTGGCTCTTACGTCCGTGGGCAGGCGCGGCCTATGGCCGCAATACTGCTTTTAGTACGGGCGTTACTCGTTACGCAATGAAATTTGCCTACACCAAGGCTTACCCTTGGCGTGACGGCTCGGCACAGCGTGTTGTTCTGACTGCATGCTGCGCAGTGGGTCAAGTACGTCACGTTTGGTTCGCTCTTGAGAAAAAATGACTTGGATGCTGGGCCCGGAGGGCCAGGCCTTAGCCTAAGCAGAGGGTAGTGGGCGGCATCATGCCACCAGCTTGAGCCATGTTCTTGGGTAATTTAGAACGGGCCGCGCGACTTGATCTGGATACCAGGGCGCGGCCACAACCAAAGGAAAATCTGGTTTTATCTCCAAGAAAACAGCTGGGCATCGTGTTGGGCCTAAGCTCGAGCATATTCGACCTGGGTGGTCGGTGTTTGTGCTGTGGTGAGCTAAGGTGAGCGATGCCAAATAGAAGAGATGTGTCGATGAGCTTGAGCCAGCGAATTGCAGGTCAAAGCTGATCCTGAGTCGTGCAGGTAAAGCCAAAACAGTCCATGGGTCTGGAATCACCCCTTAAGTGGGGCCTGTCTTGGTAGGACACATCCACCAGAAATCAAAACAAAGCAGCAGATCGTGCGGATCTGGCTGGTGAAGAGGGCTCGCTGCGTCTAGAGGAAGTAGGGTGCGCATTAAAAATTGTGGGCACACCGGCTGTCATAATATTACGACAGGTAATAAGACACAGGTATAGCAAAATAGGACGAAAAAGCTTGCGCCTACACCAAGAAAAGAAAAGACTTATCACTAAGAGCCTATAGGTCTTTTATGGTGGATTCTAGACACTGATTTTTTAGGGTTCAAAAATGCACGAAAAGCATCGGAAATTAGTATTATGTTAAATTGCTGGATTTGTATCTTGTTGAGACACAAAAAGGCGCTCGCCTCTGAGGGAGGTGGGCGCCGTTAAAACTATTGAGGGGCACACCAAGTGGTGTGCTCCTGTGATTGGGGGTAAGCCCCAAGCTCTGACCTTTTAAGCTCGCCTTAGGGCGATGCTCTGAGCCTAACCTTACGGCGGTCTCGTGGCCGTACTGGGACTTACCGTACCTGTGTTATCAGGCTTATAGCTTCATTGGCAGGCCGATTAGAGTCGGCTTGCTGCCCTGAGACCCGCCCCGCGCGTGGAACGCGCTGGGCGCGTGGGCGTGAGGCGGTTCCTCTTCTGAGAACTGCTTGCCTTGCTAAGGCTTGCGCTTTACGCGCTTATCTTAGAAGGTGAAGCGGGCGTTAGCGTTAACACCGAACTCATCGACGTTCGAGCTGCCGGTATAGCCAACGCTTAAGCCTAAGGCGATACCGCCGACGCTCTGAGCCTCAACACCTAAGGTGGCACCATAGGTGAAGTTGTCAAAGACCTCAGTGGTAGTATCGGTAGTCATGTTGGAGATACCAGCCCAGCTTACCGAACCATCTAACTCGTCATCGCCGAACTGGCCGGTTAAGGTCAGGTCGAAGCTTGGAGCGACGGTCCAGGACTCACCCTTGAACTCCTTGGCGATGGTTACGCCAACAGGGATCGAGAAGAGGTTGAGCTTATCGGAATCAGCCGAAGCTACGACTTCCTCACCATCGATGGTGTAGTCGTCGAGGTCAATGTTGCTGTAGCGTAAGCCCACGTGTGGAGTTACGTTGACGCCATTGAAGCTCAGCTCGTACTTGCCGGTGACACCTAAGGACAGGTTGGTGCTATCCATAGTAGCGCCGACGCGGTCGACTGCAGTGTTAGCCTCGATCTCGTTATCGGCTACGGTGTACGAAATGTCACCGACTACCGAGAACTGACCCATGGTGTAGCCTGCGTAGGCACCAAAGCCGTAGTAGTCAAAGTCGTTGGTTACTGGGCTTGCAGCACCTTCGCCATCAACCTCGCCCGAGCCTACGTTGAACATAGCACCGAAGCTAATGCCGTTAGCTAAGGTGTAATCAGCACCTAAAGCAACGCCATAGAGGTCAACATTGACACCGTAGTCCACGCCCTGAGCGTCAAAGCCATCAGAATCCGAGGTCTTATAGACTGGGGCTAACCACAGAGCAGCACCTTGGGTGTTGCCAGCGACGGTCAGGTTGGAGATAGCCGAACCAATACCAAAGCGTGCGGCAATAGCATCAGTCGAGCTCTGACCTGCCTTAATAGCAGCCTGTGGAGCACCACCGTAGACGCCTAAGCGAGCCACGGTCTCAGCTTCGCTACCGCTCTTCGAGTCACGAGCAACCTGATCTAAGAAGTAGTTGTAGCCCTTCTTGAAGACGCCGTAGATTGGTTGATCCTTATCGTTGTAGCCGACTACATCATAGGTGAGATCGGAGCTTTCCTCTGCCGTTAAGTTACGCTCGGTATCGCCTTCCTTAGTCTTGAAGTTCGTGCCGTCCCAGGTTACGTTGGCAACGCGGTCACCTAAGAGCTGCTGCGATACGTGCTGGGTAGAAGTATCAGCCCAGTTGAGGTCATTAGCAGCGTAGGCGATCAGAGTGTTCTTAACCGGAGTCGAAGCGGCATAGAAGGCAGAGCCTACAGCGTCGCGGTTCAGCGACAGGGTGATGTCGCCGTATTCTTGGCCTGCCTCTAAAGTATCGATGAGCAGGTTGTTCATGGTCGAAACGGTAACGTTGTTGCCGTTGATCTTGATACCGCCATCGTTATCGCTGAAGAGATGAATATTGCTGTGGATCGAGAAGTCGGAACCGACTAACAGGATCTTGGCATTCTTCTCAGCGTAGAGGGAAGCGCCAGCCTTGTCGAAGTCCAGAGCAGCACGTGGGGCGTTGTTGTAGGCAGCAGTTAAGGCTGCGGCCTCACCCAGAGCTAAAGCGGAGTTCTCACCGATGTAGACGTCATTATCTGCAATCTTGTCGCCGTAGGCACCGGTAGCGATCTGAGCGCGGTCTTGCTCGAAGGTGGTGAAGCTACGCTTGGAGTCCACAATCAGCTTCGAAGTGCTGTCAACATCCAGAGCCTTAGCTACATAGAGGATCGAGCCTACACCGTCAGCGTCCAGCGAGCCGTTAGCATCTAAGTACTGAGCAAAGGTGCCCTGTAACTGCTCACGAACCGTAGCCTCTTCCGTGTCGCTGACACCGATAGCCATAATGGCATTGCGTAAGGCAATTACCTGGCCCTTAAGGGTACCGGCGTCATTACCGTTGGTGATAGCAGCAGTATCGCCCAACTGACCGATACCTACCATGGAGGCAGCCTTGCCGAAGGCAGGGTCAGCCATGATGGTAGCGCCATTGAGATCTACACGCTCAGCAAAGAAGTAGCCAGCCGAGCTCTCCCAAGGCTCATCACCGGTGTAACCAACATCAGTGCTGGATTCCTCACCGACATAGATGGTCTGACCAGAGTCAGCATCAACTACCTGAGCATTGAGCACAGCATCACCGATGATGTTCAGCTCGGTGTTGGTACCGTTTAAGACCACGCGGCCAGCGTCAGTGGTGCCGTGATCAAGCTCAGTGTAATCACCGAAGGTGACAAGGGTAGTGAACTTGTTGTTACCACCTAAGTAGGTCTCACCAGCAAAGTCAGCATTACCGGCAACGTCAAGGTTGCCGTGGTAGGCAGTTTCACCGTCAACTGACAGATTGGCTGCAGTGAGAGTGCCGTTAGCCGCACCGGTGGTGTCAAACGAATCGGTGAGATCACCGGTCAGGTCGACATTGCCGGTTACATTCAGAGCAGCATCTACCTGCAGGTCATCGGCATTGACGCCTTGAGCTACATTGGTGATAGCGCTGATGTTAACCAAGGTGTTATCAACAGCAGAGATGTTGGTGATATTGGTCTCGGCAGCAGGATCTTGCGATACCACATTAAAGATGGTCTCACCGCCATTTGCAGTACCGGTTTCAAGGCTTACTGCACCGACATTACCGCCGTTAGCGAAGGTGACATGAGCACCGCCCTTGATATTGGCATTACCGGCCTGAGCTGGGTTGGTCTCGTTAAAGATGAAGTTGCCGTTCTCGTTATTGGCCGAGGAATTGGCCAGGTAGACGTCGCCCAGCTGGACGGTCTGCTGGTTGCCATCTAACTTGATATTACCTACGTTGCCCTGAACAGTATCAGTGCCATTGGCATTGACCAAGGTGGCATTGGACATATCATCGGTGATGATATCTTGCAACTGATCGATGTCGGCAAAGTCCTTGAGCTTATTCCAGTCGATGGTGCCATCGGTAACGGTTACACCCTCAATCTTGGCAGAACCCAGGTTGATGTAGCCTTCGGTCAGGGCTGCGCCAGTGGTGTTGCCACGCAGCAGCTCTGTTCTTAAGTCCTTGAGCGTATCGGCATTGAAGGTGGTGCCTTCAGCGAAGTTCAGGCCGAGGGTAGCAAAGTCCGTAACAGCAATGGTCTTGGCAAAGGTGCCGTTCTGTACAGTTACGCCCTTGTTATCGCTGTTGATGGAGATAGCCGAGACGGCATCACCGCCGAAGGTCAGGCGAGCGTTACGGCCGATGACATCGATGGTGCTACCTGCGGCTAAGCTAATGCCCCAAGACTCGGTTACGGCAGGAGAAGCATCAGGATCAGCTGCTACGTGCTTGCCGTTGACAGTCATCTCACCCTTTACCGTTAAGGTGCCAGCGGTCATAGCCAGCTCATTGAAGGTAGCTTTGCCGTTGCTCTCTACGGTGGCAGTGGCACCGGCGTTCAGGGTGAGCTTATTGCCGGCCAGGGAGGCGTTATAGACTACCTCGTTGCCGTCAGCATCGTAGCGGGTGGTGGTATCACCTACCGTGACGGTGCCGTTGGTGACAGTGATGTCCTTAACAGACCAGTCGCCGTACCAAACCTTTAAGGTAGACTTGTTGGCATCTGCGCCGCCAGAGAGTACGAGGTTGGTGTCAACCAAGCCGGTAGCCGAGGAGGTGCTGTAAGTGCCAGTCTCTTGGCCCCACTCGTCGAGGTTAGCCTCGATATAGCCGAGGTTTAAGGTAGCGCCCGTGGTGCCGTTGCCTAACTGGATATCGTTGTCGTGCGAAGACTCAACACGAGCACCAGCGGTTAAGATACCGGATTCGACCTTAAATGGGGTGTCGTAGGTGGTCGTGCCATTAGCACCAGCGGTGCCATGGGCATCCAGACGGAAGGTCTGAGCCTGTAACGCACCGGAGCCGATGTTCAGAGTGCTGGAGCCATTCGTGTCTGCTAACCAGATGGTGTCACGGGCCTCTAAGGTGCCGTCGCCGGAGAAGCGAATCTTGTCAGTAGTTGGAGAGCTGCCCGAGGTGAGCTTGGCAACGTCTAAAGCCTTGCTGCCGGTGTAATCCTGAATGGAGCCTTCCACGTAGACATAACCGCCACCGGAAACAACTACTTCAGCGCCGCTGTTAGAAGAGGAAGCATTGGCTACGTTGTTGATGATGCTGTTGAAAGCACTGGTCGAGAGCAGTAACTCACCGCCGCCGTTGACGTTAAAGGTGGTGTTGTTAGAACCACGAGTGATGTCAACACTTGCACCGGTTAAATCAAGGGTAGAGGTGGCGGGGCGGGTCAGAGTTTTGGCCGGGTCATTGGTCTTAATGTTGTCCAGCTCGCCATTACCGGCAATGGTGATGGTATTGTCACCAGTGCTGTTATCAAGAGTCAGCTTGCCGGTCAGAGCTAAGCTGGCGTCAACGCCGTAGCCATCAGCACCAGTCTGCTGGTTACCGATGGTTAAGGCACCGCTCTTGATGGTGACATCAGCATTGGACTCGAAGATACCTGCAGCGATGGTGAGGCCCTTGGTAGAACCGCCAGTGATGGTGGTGTTGTCCTCGAGGTTGAGCTTACCTTCAGCTGCGACCTTAAGCTTGCCCTCCTCAGTGAGGAATGGATTATCGACTTCGTCGATAGCAGCCACGGTGACAGCGTCAGCTAAGGTGAAGGTGTTGCCGCTACCTTGTAAGGTCAGGTTACGGGCAGTAGCGCTGTTGAAGCCTAAAGTCGTGTCGCCGCTGTATTCGTTGCTGCCCAGGGTGAGGTTGACTGCTTCAATGGTGAGCTTGGTAGCTGCATCATTTGGAGTGCCATCGGCCTTGCCGTTCTGGGTCAGGGCATAAGAGACAGCCAGGTTTTCACCAGCAATGGTACCAGAATTGGTGAGAATGAAGTCGGTAGTGGTACCGCCGCCAGAGAACGAGTACTTGGCCAGGTCGAACTGCTCTGAGCCCGTGACCTCAAAAACGGTCTTGTCGCCCGAGAACTCAAAGTGGCCGTCGTTCTTGGATTTATCAGAGGCCGTGCCTTCTAAGAAGTTTGCGACGGTCTTGACAGGGGCGATAAACTTACCAGCGACCTTTACGGTACCAGTACCGTTGAGTTCACCATCAGTAATGGTCAGAGTGTTAACCAGCTCTTGCTCATTGATATCAGGGGTCTTATCACTGTCATCGGCATATTGGCCGTTGCTGATAACCAGAGTACCATCAATATCGAGCTTACCGCTGGTCATGTTGAATTGACCGGCAGAGGCTGCAAACATAGCAGAGCCAGACTCTTGATATGTCTTGAGGTCACCACTCAGGTAGAAGGTTGCACCTTCCTTAACGTTGATAGTAGCACCGTTGATATTTACCTGTGGGGCGAGGAGCATGGCATTGCCGTCACCTGATTGAACAGTAATGATGGCATCCTTGTTTAAGACTACTTTTGAGTTGGTATCAGCACTCCATGAGTAGTCAGAGCTGTCGGCCGCACGGATACCAGCAAAGCTGTCGGTGCCGCTGGCTGTGATGTTGACTTTGCCGTCAATGGTCATCGTGCCCTTGCTTTCAATGCCTAAATAGCCGAAGTCCTTAATTTCGACGGTAGCATCCTTTTGGATCTCAAGCTTGCCTGGATTTTCGCCAAAACCGGCAAAGAGATAGGCCGCAGTTGCTACGGTGCTGTTGGCACCGGAGCCGGAACCATTAATGATAGTGTTGGAACCGGTCTCTAATACAGCGCTGTGCAACTGGATATAGCTGTTGGAGGTGCCGGAACCAATGGTCAGAGTACCGCCTTTTTGGTTATAGAGGGTACCGACAGCGGTTTCAGGCTTGTCATCATTGGGTTTACCGGTTATTCCTAGGTCGAAGCCTGCAATGTGAGCATCTTTAGTGGATAAGGTTAAGTTGCCGCCATTGTTGATGGTAATGTCACCCTTAACGATGATGGTTTCAATCTGGGGATTTGTGCCGGAATTCTTTAACGTACCACCATCTGTGATGGTAATGTCGTCGTAAACCTTGGTGGTCTCAAGTGATGAACTGGTGAAAGTATGCTCGCCGGAGACTGTTAAGTCTTGATCATCGGAAACTTGATCCCAATATCCTGCTGTATTCTGTGTTAAGTCTGTGTAAGCCTGTGCCTGACCAGCGGCTAAGCCTGCGGTTAAGAGCACGGCGGAAGCGATGCCCTTGATGTAGGCGCGCTTAAAGATGGCGCGGTATTGGGCTAAGAGGAAGTTTAAAGCGTTATTTGAGACTTTCACTGAAGTGAACTTCACAAAAGCAAATAGTTGGTATTGAGCTCTCTTGGTGTGACTTTCAAGAACCAAGTCCCAGGCTTAATTGGCCTTAAGGGCCCTAGGACAAAGCCTTAAGGCCCTTGGGACTAAACCTCCATCCTTCTGGTGCCAGCTCTGGCTATGCCCGACCTCTGGGGCGTTTACACGCTTGGGCAGGCATTTCACTAAGCTTTGGCTGCACCTAAGTCCCGCACCACATGCCTCAGGGCGGCGCGCTCTGCTTCTTGCCATTAAACAATGAGCAATGGGGCGCGCCGCCGCTGTGGGCATACCGCTTTAAGGCTGAGCTCAAAGTAGATCTATGGACTTGCCCGGTAAGACTTGGGCTTGGTTCAGTAAGGCTTTGAGCTTGCCCTTTTAAAGTTGAGCTGGCAGTGCTGGGGTATGAGGTGAGACTGGAGGGAGGCTGGATATTGCAGGGTTCATGGCATCCTGCCATGAAGCGGCATACACAGGCTATGAAACGGTAAACGCCGGATCTTGGATATGGCTCTTTGTCAGGAGCCTTGTGGGCTCCGGTTGACCATAAGCAAATGAAGCCTCACGCGTACGCGCGGGCCCTGCATATTGTGGTTGGCGGCACAGGCTCTTTGAGCTGAGACCTGTGCCGCTGCTTACCTTGTTCTTTTGGTACGCTGCCTCGGACTTTGGTGGTTTCGTGACAGCAGGTAAGCGTAATTCCTTTTGGTTCTTACACAGACCCTTGGTTAAATTTGAGTGCGCGGCATATTAGGTACTGGATACCTGCGCGCACTCACCTACCAAAGAATCTGTGGCCCATCATTTAGCCCACCCATGCTATCCAGTGCATGTTCCTTTGGTGGTGGGGCTTGGGTATGGTGCAACCCGTGACTTAGCAGGTGGTTGCTTAGTGCAACCTTGGGCGGGTATCCAGAGTGCCCAGGCCACCACACTTTTTAATGTGGAGGCCCTGCCAAGTCAGTCAAATCAGCAGATTGTGCAGACTGGCTGGTGAAGAGAGCTCGCTGTGTTGTGATTTTCTGCCACCGGATCCTGATGCATAGCACAAGGATGCGCGATGGATCTAGAAATTGACACAGACGAAGCAAAAATGAGACAAAATGGAGGCGTACCTACACTGAAAAGAAAAGACTGATCACTAAGAGACTGTAGGGCTGCTTTTAGCGCATTTATACACGTCCCAAATAGAGCCTCCAAAAACTCACGAAAAGCACCGGTTTTGATGTTATGTTAAATATTTGAGGTTGTATCTTATTGAGATACAAAAAGGCGCTCACCTCTTGGGGAGGCGGGCGCCGTTTGATGGGCACACCTGATAGTGTGCTCCTGTGATTGGGGTAAGCCCCAAGCTCTGACCTTTTGGGCTCGCGTTAGGTCGCTGCTTTGAGCCTAACCTTACGGTGGGGGCGTGGCCGTGCTGGGACTTACCGTGCCTGTGTTATCAGGCTTAAGACTTCAGTTGCAGGCCGATGTGAGTCGGCTTGCTTTTAAGGCTTGCTTGCCTTTCTAAGGTCTGCGTTTACGCACTGGTCTTAGAAGGTGAAGCGAGCGTTAGCGCTGACACCTAAGTCATCTACGTTGGAGCTACCGGTATAGCCAACGGTCAGACCTAAGGAGATGCCTGAGGTGCTTTGAGCGGCAACACCTAAGCTTGCGCCATAGGTGAAGTTATCAAAGATCTCAGAGGTCAGGCTGCTGTCGATATTCTCGACACCGGTCCAGTGGAAGGTGCCCTCGTTCTCGTCATCGCCGAAGTTGCCGGTTAAGGTGATGTCAAAGCTTGGCTTGACGCTCCAAGAACCAGCCTGGAACTCGCTAGCGATGGTTACACCAACAGGGATCGAGAAGACGGACAGGGAATCAGCGCTGTAGTCGCCAACGGTGCCCGTGGTCTTGCCCTGAACGCTGTAGTCATCGATATCGATATAGCTATAGCGTAAGCCGACATGAGGAGTTACCTCAATGCCTGCGGCGGTCTCAAAGGCATAAGCGCCGGTGACACCTAAGCTCAGGTTGCTCGAGTCTAAGGAAGTCTCAAGCTTATCGATATTGGTGTTGGCCTCAACGTCGTTATCTACTGCGGTGTAGGAGACATCACCAACAACCGAGAACTGACCTACGGTGTAGCCTGCATAGAGGCCAAAGCCGTAGTAGTCGAAGTCGTTGGAGACGGCAGAACCTGCGCCCTGGCCATCAGCTTCACCCGAGCCTACATTGAACATGGCACCGACACGGACACCGTTAGCTAAGGTGTAATCACCACCTAAGGCAATACCATAGAGGTCGATATCAGCACCGTAGTCCACACCCTGAGCCTCAAAGCCATCGGAGTCGGAGGTTTGGTAGATTGGGGTTAACCAAATACCAGCACCTTGACCGTTGTTGGCAAAGGTCATCGAAGTGTTCTCAGCACCCATACCCATGCGACCAGAGATAGCTTCATAGGTCGAAGCACCAGCCTTTAAGGCAACCTGAGCAACACCGGCAAAGTCAGCCATACGAGCAGCGGACTCAGCGGCAGAGCCATCGTTGTTCTCTTGGTTGGTGATAGCGCTTAAGAAGGCGTTATCGGCCTTGAGGTAGACCAGAGTTGGTGACACACCTGGAGTCTTAGAGTTATCTACATAGGCTGGGTTATCAAGCTTGATGTAGTTCTCTTGATGTGCCAGTTCCTTGCCATCAACGTCAACGAATTTCTTGCTTTGGCTATCGTACTTAGCACCAGCAACTAAAGCACCATGGGTGAGCTCTTCAGGAGTATCAGCATCCCAATCGGCATAACCAGTACCGTAAGCCACTAAGCTGTGGTGAACAGGGCTTGAGGTTGCTGCGAAGGCCGAGCGAGCACGCTCCGTTTGAACCGTCATGTCCTTGATCTGGAAGGTAGTGGTACCATCCTTGTACTCATAGGCTAATAGGCCATTGATGGTCTGAACCTGGATTGGCTCGCCCTTAACGGTTACCTCGCCCTTACCATCGGCGCCATCAGCAAAGAGTTTGATGGTGTCGGTTTGGGCGTACTTGCCGGTTAATAGGATCTTAGCATCCGTATTAGCCTCAACGGTCGCATTGGCGTTTTCAAAGGTGATCGCAGCAGTAGTGCCGGTTGCAGCACCAACATCCACGGCTAAGGCACCATTGCCCTTAATGGTCAGGCCATTTGCGCTATAGTCTGCTTGGTCAAAGGTACGGTTGGCTGCATCGTTGGTAACCGTTGGGTCGACCACTAAGCGATAGCCGTCACCGATAGTTACAGTGTTGGCGACGTAGGCGATCGAACCGGTGTTGCCTTCGATTAAGCTGCCGGTGGCCTGGTTGATATACTCCTCAAAAGTATCGAGCACATCTTGCTCCGAAACCGAGCCGATAGCCACGATCGAGTTCTTGAGGACATAGACATTGCCTTTCATATAGCCTGCATCAGGCTTGGTCTGGCCTGAGAACTTATCGGCAAACTGCTCAATTAAGGCAAGGGAGGCCTTCTTACCAAACTCTGGGTCAACGATTAAGTTGTTGCCGTTTAAGGTCAGGTTGGTTACGTCTAAGAAGCCGCTATCACCAGATTGACCATCAGTACCGACGTACAGAGCACCCGAGGTAATCAGGTCTTGAACCGTGATGCGGGCTTGGCCGTCAACCGTGAGACCTGCGCCTGCATCAAGTGAGGCTCCGGTTAAAATCAGCTCAGCACCCGAAGTGACATCTAAAGCACCGGTTACATCTAAGCTCGAGGTGATGGTATGCTCGCCGCCAGTGAAGGTTGCGCGATCAGTCTCCAAGGTGGTGAAGCTGGTAGTGCCTAAGAGCTGAGCATCAGTCGTGGTGACACGATCGCCAAAGCTTACTTCAGTACCAGCAGCAGTGGTGATCTTTTCTGCCTCAGTGCGGCCCGTGACTTCAGTGCTACCAACCGAGAAGGTGACCTCATCGGCATTGCGAATTGCGGCAATAGTGGTGCCGTAGTTAACGGTTGGATTGCCCTCAGCATCTGGCTCGCCCGCAGTTGAAGCAACCGACTCAACTACGAAATTACCACCATTGGTGAAGGAGACCTCACCGATTGCACCGCCGTTCTTTAAGGTCAGGTTCGAGCCATTGGCTACGGAAACACCGATTACGGTATTGTTGGCATTCGAGGCAAAGGCATTGTTCTGGCCCGAAGCACTATTTAAAGTGGTGTTGCCCGTGATGCCGATAGCATTGGTCGAGGTGGCGGCCGATTGTAAGGAGCCGACACTGCCTTGTACTGGGTCGCCTGACTCAATGCCGGTAACCGTGGCTTGCTGCAAGTTGCCCGTGGTAAAGTCAGCGATGATGTCGGAGTAGCCCTCTAAATCATCCCATGCGACCGACAGATTGTCACCTGAGCCGGAGAAGGTTAAGCCATCGAGCTTACCTGCGCCCAAGTTGACGAAGCCATTGAGCGGAGTAGTGGAGTTGAAGAGCTCCTTGCGCAGCTCAGCCACAGCCTTCTCATCGAAGATTTGGTCTTCAGTAAAGGCAAACTGAACTTCACCACCTGAGAGCACAATGGCGCCTGCGGCAATGTCCGAATCAACAGTGATCTGGTTATCAGCCGAGGCCGTGTCTAACTTGATCGCCTTGGTGGCATCAGCCCCAAAGGTGAGCACACCGGTCTTATTGACCGTGATCGAGCCTGAAGCCAAAGTCAGACCATAGTTATCGTCCGAAGCATCGCCAACTAAGGCACCTGAATCGTACTTGCCCGAGACGCTAACCTTACCATCTACGATTAAGCCATTGGAACCTGCACTAGTTGGAGCCATAGTGGTGAGCTTGGTAGCAGTGAGCGAACCATTTTGGGCGACAGTGGCCGTACCATCTTCGCCCACAGTCAGGTTGGTTACACCTAACTGAGCCGCAACAGCAGCGCCGTTGGCATCAAAATAGTCTGGGCTCTTGGCGCCTACAGTCAGATCACCGCTATCTACGTCCAGATTAAGCGTAGCTGAGCTGTAGTCACCTGCGACTACGTTTAAGCTGCCGCCACTGATGACAACGTCTTTAGCAGTGATCGAGCCAGCGGAGGAGGCAAAATTGCCCTTAGTGCCGGTTACTGCCTTAAGAGTGATGTCATCGGCTAAGGTGAAGGAACCCGAAGCTTGCAGAGTTAAGTTCTGAGCCGTAGCGCTATCAAAGCCAAACGAGGCCGTCTTGTTATAGGTGCTTGAGCCTAAGGTCAGGTTGGTTGCATCCAAGACTAAGCCATGGGTGTCCTTGGTGACCTGAGCGAGGGTATCAGAGACCTTTAAGTACTCGCCCTTAATGGTCGAGCCGCTGACCGTGATAATGCCATTGCCCGAAGCAGTTGCTGCACCACCAGACAGGGTGAAGTCCTTGGCTAAGTCGATTTCCTCGGTGCCCGAGAACTCGAGGGTAGCATCAGAAAGGATTAAAGCACCAGAGTGGGCTTCGCCCTTGAGATAGCCTTGTAAGGTGTCCTTTGCGATGACTAAGTGGCCAAAGCCAGCGCCAGCTACGACGTCTTCAGGGGCCTGATCGGTATTTTGGTTAGCCTCAGCACCATTGACGATAATGGCTGCTGCAGACTTGCCTGCGGTCAGAACGGCCTCGTCCTCAACGACCATCTTGCCATAGACATTGATGGTGCCTGAGTTGACGATTTGGGCATCAGCCTTTACGGTGGTCAGGTTGGCGTTGTACTTATTCGAAGACTCGTCTCCGTTCTGGTAGAAGCCGCTGATATCAAGAGTTCCAGTGCTTGCGACGTCAATCTTACCTGCGATATTAATTACATCGGAAGCGAGATCCTGAGCAGCGGTGACGTTGTAAACGGAGTCCTTATCGATAAGGATCGCCGAGTCTAAGCCCGTACCACCAGTGATCGAGCCCGAGCTGACTTTCGCACCGGACAAGGTGACCGAGTTGTGGGAGAAGTCCACGACTGCGTTCGCAGCGAGCGCACTGGAGGCCTTATCATAGGTTACTGCTGCAATACTGCCCGAAACCGTGCCCTTTACGACGACTGAGTTGCCCGAGGCATTTAAGCTCTTAATTGCCGAGCCCGAGGCGGTAATCGAGGCACCAGCCACATCACCGGTCAGCTGGACGTTCTCACCAACCTCGACCTTGTTGCCTGTGGCCTCAATGGTGAGGCCATTTGCGGTCTTGACCGAGCTATTTACGTAAGCGCCTGCTACATCACTGATGGCTAGAGTATTGGTCGTGCCAGTCTCTGTCAAAGTAACGCTATTGTCTGTGGTGGTGATCGAAGGTGCCAGACCTGTGGCATAAGCACCAGCTACGGTGAAGCTGCCTGTAAAGCTGGTGCCATTAGTGATCTTGGTGTCAGCTAATGTAACCGCGTTATTGGTAAAGTTTAGGCTGGTCGTAACACCATTTTGGTCGCCCATGCGGTTACGGACACCTGCGATGACGTGAGTGCCGCTGCTGTTATTTGCGGTTGAGAACTCAGAAGCCGTAATCTTTACGATGTTTTGGTCAGCACTGGCCGTAATTGCATTATCGGTATAAACCGAGAAATGGCCACCATATATGCCAAGCGAAGCATCCTTGCCTGAGTTGTTATCTGAGGTCAGATCTTGGGCCTTGACATATTGCAGATCAACGATATTCTCATTGGCAACGTAGTCGCCGGTAGCATCGCTTGCGGTTGGGGCCTCAGCAGTCATAACATAACCGCCAACGACGTCATGGAGGTGATCTACACCCAAGGTTTGCAGTGAGCCTGGTGCGCCCTTAACGCTTACTTTGTTGTTATTTGCCGTAGCACCAGTAAGGCCTTGGGCTTTACCGCCCATAAAACCGTGAGAAGTGGCAGCCTTATCGCGGTAAGTTTCACCTTTTGCTACTGAGATGATGTTACCTGAGGCTTCCGCTTTGCCCTTAGCAGACTTGGCATAACCGCCAATAATCGAGCCACGAGTACCGGCCGTAGCGCCCTCACGTGTAACAGAGCCCGAGCCTAAAACCTTTACTTCGTTGCTTAGGGCAAAAGCATTACCTGAGTCAAAAGAAGCCCAGCCACCGGCCACGGTGCCACTCGTAACCGTTTGGAGCGAATTTGCAACGTCTCCACCGATGGTTAAAACGGCACCAGATGAGGTAGTGGAGCTTTCTTGTTTGGCAACGGATGCAGCCACGATGCCATCAACATCGGATGTAGCGCCGCTGGTTACGCTCCAATCGCCGCCTTCGTATTGGTAGTACTCACCCTTAGCAGGATCTGGGGCCGCAGCATTTGCTTGCGAAGCGCCAGCGGCAAGGCCTGCCGTGAGCAGCACGGCCGAAGCGATGCCCTTGATATAGGCGCGCTTAAAGATGGCACGGTATTGGGCTAAAAGGAAGTTTAAAGCGTTATTTGAGACTTTCACTGAAGTGAACTTCACAAAAGCAAATAGTTGGTGTTGAGCTCTCTTGGTGTGACTTTCAAGAACCAAACCCCAGGCTTAATCGGCCTTAAGATCCCTAGGGAAAAGCCTTAAGGCCCTTGGGACTAAACCTCCATCCTTCTGGTGCCAGCTCTGGCTATGCTCGACCTCTGGGGCGTTTACCCGCTTGGGAAGGCATTTCACTAAGCTTTGGCTGCACCTAAGTCCCGCACCACATGCCTCAGGGCGGCGCGCTCTGCTTCTTGCCATTAAACAATGAGCAATGGGGCGCGCCGCCGCTGTGGGCATACCGCTTTAAGGCTGAGCTCAAAGTAGATCTATGGACTTGCCCGGTAAGACTTGGGCTTGGTTCAGTAAGGCTTTGAGCTTGCCCTTTTAAAGTTGAGCTGGCAGTGCTGGGGTATGAGGTGAGACTGGAGGGAGGCTGGATATTGCAGGGTTCATGGCATCCTGCCATGAAGCGGCATACACAGGCTATGAAACGGTAAACGCCGGATCTTGGATATGGCTCTTTGTCAGGAGCCTTGTGGGCTCCGGTTGACCATAAGCAAATGAAGCCTCACGCGTACGCGCGGGCCCTGCATATTGTGGTTGGCGGCACAGGCTCTTTGAGCTGAGACCTGTGCCGCTGCTTACCTTGTTCTTTTGGTACGCTGCCTCGGACTTTGGTGGTTTCGTGACAGCAGGTAAGCGTAATTCCTTTTGGTTCTTACACAGACCCTTGGTTAAATTTGAGTGCGCGGCATATTAGGTACTGGATACCTGCGCGCACTCACCTACCAAAGAATCTGTGGCCCATCATTTAGCCCACCCATGCTATCCAGTGCATGTTCCTTTGGTGGTGGGGCTTGGGTATGGTGCAACCCGTGACTTAGCAGGTGGTTGCTTAGTGCAACCTTGGGCGGGTATCCAGAGTGCCCAGGCCACCACACTTTTTAATGTGGAGGCCCTGCCAAGTCAGTCAAATCAGCAGATTGTGCAGACTGGCTGGTGAAGAGAGCTCGCTGTGTTGTGATTTTCTGCCACCGGATCCTGATGCATAGCACAAGGATGCGCGATGGATCTAGAAATTGACACAGACGAAGCAAAAATGAGACAAAATGGAGGCGTACCTACACTGAAAAGAAAAGACTGATCACTAAGAGACTGTAGGGCTGCTTTTAGCGCATTTATACACGTCCCAAATAGAGCCTCCAAAAACTCACGAAAAGCACCGGTTTTGATGTTATGTTAAATATTTGAGGTTGTATCTTATTGAGATACAAAAAGGCGCTCACCTCTTGGGGAGGCGGGCGCCGTTTGATGGGCACACCTGATAGTGTGCTCCTGTGATTGGGGTTAAGCCCCAAGCTCTGACCTTTTGAGCTCGCGTTAGGGCGCTGCTCTGAGCCTAACCTTACGGCGATCTCGTGGCCGTGCTGGGACTTACCGTACCTGTGTTATCAGGCTTATAGCTTCATTGGCAGGCCGATTAGAGTCGGCTTGCTGCCCTTAGACCCGCCCCGCGCGCGGATCGTGCTGAGCACGTGGGCGTGAAGCGGGCCCCCTTCTGAGAACTGCTTGCCTTTCTAAGGCTTGCGCTTTATGCGCGGGTCTTAGAAGGTGAAGCGGGCGTTAGCGTTGACGCCAAACTCGTCGACGTTCGAGCTGCCGGTGTAGCCAACGCTTAAGCCTAAGGCAACACCGCCGATGCTTTGAGCCTCAACACCTAAGGTGGCACCATAGGTGAAGTTGTCAAAGACCTCAGTGGTGGTATCGGTGGTCAGGTTCGAGATACCGGCCCAGCTTACCGAACCATCTAACTCGTCATCGCCGAACTGGCCGGTTAAGGTCAGGTCGAAGCTTGGAGCGACGGTCCAGGACTCACCCTTGAACTCCTTGGCGATGGTTACGCCAACAGGGATCGAGAAGAGGTTGAGCTTATCGGAATCAGCCGAAGCTACGACTTCCTCACCATCGATGGTGTAGTCGTCGAGGTCAATGTTGCTGTAGCGTAAGCCCACGTGTGGAGTTACGTTGACGCCATTGAAGCTCAGCTCGTACTTGCCGGTGACACCTAAGGACAGGTTGGTGCTATCCATAGTAGCGCCGACGCGGTCGACTGCAGTGTTAGCCTCGATCTCGTTATCGGCTACGGTGTACGAAATGTCACCGACTACCGAGAACTGACCCATGGTGTAGCCTGCGTAGGCACCAAAGCCGTAGTAGTCAAAGTCGTTGGTTACTGGGCTTGCAGCACCTTCGCCATCAACCTCGCCCGAGCCTACGTTGAACATAGCACCGAAGCTAATGCCGTTAGCTAAGGTGTAATCAGCACCTAAAGCAACGCCATAGAGGTCAACATTGACACCGTAGTCCACGCCCTGAGCGTCAAAGCCATCGGAATCCGAGGTCTTGTAGACTGGGGCTAACCACAGAGCAGCACCTTGGTTATTGCCAGCAACGGTCAGGTTGGAGATAGCCGAGCCAATACCAAAGCGTGCGGCAATGGCATCAGTCGAGCTCTGGCTTGCCTTAATAGCAGCCTGTGGAGCGCCACCGTAGACGCCCATGCGAGCAGCGGCCTCAGCGGCAGAGCCATTGCCTTGAGCCAGAGCACCAGCTAAGAAGTAATTGCTGTAGTTGGTGTCCTTGATGTAGGTGACTTCACCAGTAGTTTGGTTAGTCTGAGGATCAAGCTTCTTGTAGAGGTAGTCCGTGGTGTCAGCACCAGTAGCTGGATCGGTGGTCTTTGCGCCGTTGTAGCCGTTGAAGTAGGCTACTAAGGTGTCATAGACCGGATCCGAAGCGCCGGACATGCGGGCACGGGCATCACCAGCTAGACCTAACTTGACCACGCCACCAGTCGAGTCAAGGAGCTCACCGACTAAGAAGCCATTTTCAGTGGTAACAGCGATACCTTCGCCCTTGGTGTTGACCTCAGCACCCTTGATATCAACTACATCGACCTTGGTGTCATTGCCCTTATCAGCAAATAAGGTATAGCTGCGGTTGCCACGCAGATCGCCCGTGATTAAGACCTCACCGCCATCAGCGACTAACTTGCCGTCTTGCTCGAAGGTGACTAAAGCAGTTGGATTAGTGCCTGCGCCAACCTTGTTCAAAGCATCAGCAGTGACCATTAAGGCCGTGCCAGTACCAAAGAACATGGTGTCGGCAATGACTGGGGCATTAGCATTAACGATATTAGGCTGATTGCCGTTGTTATCGTCGTAGTACTTGACAAACTCGGTTAAGCCCTTGTTGGTCATGATTACGCTTTGGCCGCCCGAGACCGTGGCAATGCCGTCCAGGTAAACGATTGCGCCTAAGCGGTCCTCAGCGTTCGATAAGGAGCCGTTGGTCTGGTACTTAGCGATAACCTGAGCTAACTCAGCCTTGTTCTCAGTACCGATACCTAAAGCGGAGTTCTTGCCCACAAAGACCGAGCCGTCGAGCGTGCCTACCAGCGAGTTTTTGTTGAAGTCTTCATCTGATACGGCACCAAAGGTCTTAACCGAAGCTAAGGCGGTAGCATCGCCGTACTCAGGGTCAACGACTAAAACGCCGCCCTTTAAGGTCAGGCTTTGAGTCTCGAAGCTGCCGGTAGCACCAGCACCTTCATCGATATCGGTAGTGGATGGATCATCGCGCTCTGGATCGTCATCGCGACCTACTTGCAGGACTACGCCATTGGCTAATACGGTGTCCTGTGCAGTGATAGCGCCGTCAAAGATATTTAACGAACCATTTTGAACCGTTAAGGTCTCAGCGACATCAGCTGTACCGGCGACCGTCGAATTTGTGCCAGTTAAGGTCAGGTTAGCAGTGCTTAAGTTGGCGCCATCGTGAATCGTGGCTTGACCAAGAGTCATGTCGTACGTGCTGTTGCTTAAGCTGGTATCATCAGCTAAGTCTAAGGTTGCTGCGGTGACCGTACCGGCTACAGTGGTATTGTTGCCGACCTTGAAGGTAGCAGCATTATCGACCGCGCCAGAAACTACGGTAGTGCCTTGAGCGGCGCCCTCAAGCTCGCCCTTAGCGATAGTGACATCATGGCGGTTAGCCTGGATAGCACCGATTTCACCGGCACCAGCTAAGAGCAGGCTACCAGCATTAATGTTTACACCCTCTACCGTGGTCTGGTCGTTGCTCTCTGAGAAGACAAACTTGCCATTACGAGCAGCGTGTAAGCCTAAGCGACCATCAACCATTAAGACGGTATCAGGCTTTACCTGCATTGCGCCATAGTGACCCGCAACTGCACCGGTAATATCGGTTACTAAGGCTTGCTTGAGTTCATCGCTCGTGACCGACTCGATCTCAGCGAACTCCTTAACGTTGTCCCACTTAACAACCTTGTCTTGGTTTGGCTCCCAGTCAATCTTGAGCTTTGCATCACCGACGTTGATAATGCCGTCGCCGACATCACCATTAGTGCTCTTAAAGAGCTCGTCCTTGAGCTGACCTGCTTGTGCGGCGGTCAAGGTTACGTTATCGGCAAACTCTAAACGCAGGGTAGCAAAGCCATCGAGCTTATAGGTAGCTCCATCTAAGGCCTTATTGACAACATCCTTTTCATTGGTGGTGAAGTCGAATAAAGCAGAGGTGGCGGTATCACCAATGGTTAACTGAGCCTCAGAACCACTAACGGTGAAGCTTGCGCCTGAGAGGTTGATACCAGCAGTTTTAGCGTTATCGGCTACTACCTTGATATCGGCATTCTCACCGGTCGTAACGATACCGCTGCGGCCGTTGATAGTCATAAGGCCATTGACGGTAAAGGATGAATTTTCACCAGCCTGCATGGTGTTTACGGTGAGTTCACTGCCAGAAGCTACTGAACCTGAGCTTTCACTGCCCACAGCTGCACCAGCAAAGTTGAGGTTATCAACAGTCAGCGAAGCCTGGTTATCGCCAGAACCGATAGTGAAATCAGCACCGCCCGAGAAGTAGGCATCCTTGCCAGAGTAGGTCCAATCGCCTGCGACGACGATCAGAGCACTGTTCTTGCCATTGAACAGGGTATCAACGTTAACCGAACCTGCGCCGTCGAGCTTTAAGAAGCTGCCGCTATCTGAAGCGCCATCCTTAAAGATGACCGTGGCGTTGGTCGAGCTTAAGCTATTGGCTACCTGTAAGGTACCACCGGAGATGGTGAAGTCCTTGGCATCCTTGGTGTTATTGCTCAATGTGATGCTTGGAGCCTTGATCGTACCTTCGCCGATTGCTAAGACCTTGTCAGCATCAGCAGAAGCATCCTTGTCCACAAACAGGGTTAATGGAACATCAGTCTCAAAGCTACCTGAACCGATGAAGGCTACAGTTCCAGACTCGGCTATAGTGTCGAACTTGTTAACGTTGATCTTAGCGTCGTAGCTGGTGTTCGAGCCTTCAACAAAAAGTACGCCGTGATCATCTAAGGACAGTTTGGTCTTAGAGCCATTAGCGCCATCAGTAGTGAGGAACTTCTCAAACTGAGTACCAGTGATACGTAAGGTACCATCGCCAGAGGTGGCTGCGCCCGATACTGTGATCGAACCAGAGCCCCAAGTTACGTTCGATGTCGAAATATTGGTCAGATCTAACAGGGCAGAAGCACCTTCAGCACCGGTAACCTTAACCTCTGGATCGCCGCTTGCACCTGCACCCTTATCGATCTTGAAGCTACCGCCATTTAAGATGGTCAGCGATGCATCCCAAGCTTCATGCTGATTTTCACCAGAAGTAACCGCAGCGGTACCGCTGATTACGAGCGAGCCACTCGATACAGTGATATCGTTCTTGGTGGTGTAATCGCCAGCATCAATTGTTACCGTTGCTCCGGAGATGTTGAGATTGCCGGTGATCTTGCCATCATCTGCGACTTCAACCAACGAGCCATCATTTACCGTGACGTCTCGATTGGTAGCGTGCAGGGTGATATCGTTTACGAGGTTAAACGTACCATCCGAGAGCAGGGTCAAGTTCTTGGTGGTTGCACCAGAGAAACCATAGTCGCCAACACTTGCGGTATTATCCTTGCCTAAAGTGAGGCTGTTGGCCTCAATCATCAGCTTGCTGCCACTGGTGAGCTCGGTGGCAGCGCCGTCACCGTCACCAAGTTTGTTAGAAATAGCTAAGCTACCGCCGACGATGGTGCTGGAACCAGTACTGCTGTTTACGACGATATAGCCAGCCTTGCCCGCATCTGAGCTAGAACCAGAAAACTTAAGCTCAGTGGCTAAGTCAAATGGAGTATCCTCAGAGGTGCCAGTCAGGATCAGTTTACCTTCATTGAGGATTAAGGAACCAGCATCGTCTTGGGTTGCCTCTTTAGCTACGCCATACTTTTCAGCAGTCTTGGTGATGGCAAGGTGATCATCAGCTTTCAAGAAGCTATCTAAGGTATCGACACCGATGGTCATGGTGCCATTTACCGAGCCGCTCTTGGTGAGCACGATCGAGCCTGAAGTTGAAGTTCCGGCCTCAGTGACAGCATTTAAGCCTGCGCCATCAGCTACGGTCAGGGTGCCGCCCGAAATGGTCAGAGTACCGCCGATTTGGACATTGGCGCCTGACTCAAAGGTGACACTTGGAGCGATTGGAGCCTCGGCAGTGCCGCCTGCCTCAGTGTTGGCTAAGACCCACTTAGCGCCTGCCTCAACTAAGACATTAGCGCCATTTTGGACTTGACCGGTGGTGCCAGTAAATGTCAGGGTGCCGGTATCTTGGCCTGCCTCGATGACGTTCATCGAGCCCGACTCGTAGGTGAAGTCAGAGGCTAAGGTGTTCTTGGCACCATCAGCTACTAAGAACACGCCTTGATTGCCAACCGTGAAGCTCTCGCCCTTAATGAATGCGCCTGAGCCACCCGACGAGTTCATAGTGAGCTGACCACCAGCCAGCACGTTAATGGTCGAGGCGGTGTGACCTGCCTCTGTATCATCCTCAGCGCGGCCTAAAGTTGCGGTTTCATCTGTGGCGTTGCTGGTCAGATTTAAGAAAGCCGTAATAGAGCCATCTTCTGCGGTGTCAGAACCAATGGAAATATTGTTAGCTTCAAGAGCTACCGTGCCACTCTTACTTGCCTCTGAGCTGTTTAATACATTTAAAGCACCACGGTTTACATTTACAGTATTGATATCGAATGAAACATTACCACCACTGCCAGTAATGATAAGGGATGGCTGGGTAATATCAGTCTCGGTAACGTCGATTTTTAAGGTGCCTTTACCACTGATTTTAACATCACTAGCTACACCACGAATATAGTTCCATTGGGATCCTGACTCAATAGTCACAGTACCATCAAAGTCAGTCTTATTTGCTGAGGTTGCGATTTGAATGTAAGAGTACTCACCTTTAGGAGCTGAAGCGGCATCAGCGTATCCCTTGCTTGTAATGGTGACCTCTTGATTGGCAGGAGGAAGCTGATCAGCTAAACCTAAGATTACATTTTCAACCGCCTGAGCCTGACCTGCGGCTAAGCCTGCGGTGAGCAGGACGGCGCTGGCGATGCCCTTGACGTAGGCACGCTTGAAGATTGCGCGATATTGCGCAAGTAAGAAGTTGAGAGCGTTGTTTGAGATTTTCACTGAAGTGAAGTCTAAAAACAAGGAATGATAAGTTGAGCTCTCTTCGTTGAACTCAAGGTGCCTCTCAGAAAACTCCTGCCTTAGCCTTTAAGCCTCGGCCTTCTCTCCACCCTTGCTTATTCCCGCCCCAACTGCTTTTATTTTCAGGTTTGATGCGCCACAGCCGCACCAAACCAAGCGCACGCTAAGCTCAGTGCCGTCGTAAGCACACACTAAGCCCAGTGCTGTAAACACGCGACAGCGTGCGCCGTGCACAACCATGCTGCGCTCATGCCTTAGCCCCTGTGTTTGGACTAACGCAGGGGCGGGCAGAGCAATTAGGCACAGTTGAACACAGCGCTGTAGTAGTGCTCGCGGTAGCGGCGCTGAAGTAAAGCAAGATGGAGTAGGACAAGAGGGAGGATTTGCTTGACGCAGGGAGTAAGGCGTCCTGCCTTGGGGTTAACCCTTTGCTTGGGCCATAAGCTCGTGAAGCCAAGAGCGTGCCCCTGACCCTGCGTTATCAAGTTTTGGTGGGGCTATTTACCTTTGAGGAGGTGATATAGCCCTGCGCTGCGGGCGGTGCCCGCAGCGCGTAATGAGATTTCCTTTGGCTTTCCTCTTGGGTAAAACTGACCGCGCCACTTAATTTAGTACTGGATACCGGGCGCGGTCACCTACCAAAAGGAATTTGGTCACGATCAAGCCTTATTTATCAGGTTCCACCGCTGTCCTTTGGTCGTTGGTGGTAAGGCTTGACGTGGGCAGCATGCCGGGCTGCTCCATAGAGGTAGAGCTGCCATGATTTTTCCTTTGGATGGGCATGCCGCTGAGTCAAATCAGCAGATTGTGCAGACTGGCTGGTGAAGAAAGCTCGCTGTGTTGTGATTTTCTGCCACCGGATCCTGATGCATAGCACAAGGATGCGCGATGGATCTAGAAATTGACACAGATGAAGCAAAAATGAGACAAAATGGAGGCGCACCTACCCTGAAAAGAAAAGACTGATCACTAAGAGCCTATAGGGCTGCTTTTAGCGGTTCTTTGTGATTAGTGGTGAAACGTCCCCTTTCACCTTATAAATGCACATTTATGGTGCGTTTTATTTTATTGTT
>CALXOW010000116.1 GCA_944390115.1 uncultured Anaerobiospirillum sp. | reverse complement strand
TCCCCTTTTGTAGGGTTTTCTAAAACTAACTACAGAAGGGGACGGTAATTCACCAAAAGTAGCTGCTCAGTCACGGCTATAATGGTAGAGGTGCCCGACCTGTTCAGGTCACGGGCAAAAGATTAAAAGCGCCTACTTCAGGCAAAATGGGACGGATTGTTAGATGGAACTTTTAGGTGTAGACATCGGTGGCAGCGGCATTAAGGGCGCGATTGTAGATACGGTCACAGGCCAACTTATCACGGAGCGCTTACGTTTAGAGACCCCTAAGCCATCCACTCCTGATGCAGTAGCCGCTACGATTAAAGAGTTAGTCAACCAAATCGGCTACAAGGGCCCAATTGCCTGCGGCTTCCCTGCTCGCGTCATCAATGGCACGGTCTTAACCGCAGCTAACGTCGATAAGAGCTGGATCCAAGTACCAATCGAGAAGCTGTTATCGCAAGCCTTAGGCACCGACGTCTTCGTCGCTAATGACGCCGACGTCGCCGGTTTAGCTGAGATGAACTTTGGTGCTGGCCGCAACGAGAAGGGCAAGGTCTTAATCGTTACCATCGGCACGGGCCTGGGCACGGCTATGTTCTTTAATGGCGAGTTACTGCCAAACTTCGAGATGGGCCACATCCTGCTCAACGGCGACGACGCCGAGCGTTACTGCTCCGATGCCGCCCGTGAGAAGTTAGACCTCAAGTGGAAGGAGTTCGGCAAACGCTTTAACGAGTACTTATGCCGCATCGAGTTCTTAATCCAGCCTGACCTCTTCATCTTAGGCGGTGGTGCCTCCAAGAAGTTTGAGAAGTTCTCTGAGCAACTCAAGCTCGAGCAAGCCCGCGTCATCCCAGCTAAGACCTTAAACTTAGCCGGCATCATCGGTGCTGCTATGTACTGCGAGCGTCGCTTACACAGCTAAGCCCCTAGGGCGCAGCCTGCACACGACAGCTGGCGCACGCATAATCTGCCCTCAGCGGCAGCCCAAAAAACCCGGAGTGCTCCGGGTTTTTTGTGCCTGCTAGAAGCTGGCGGCGGTGAGCTCGGGTGCCGCGCTTACCGCGCTGGCCACGTTGGGGTCGCTGGGGTCAAGCGGCTCAATGGCCTCAATTTGCAGCTGGAGGCGCGGATTGTTGAAGTAACGGTCGATGCCTAGGGTATAGACGATTTGCACCCGCATGTCTGGGACAATCGCCTTCTCTTGGAGGCTGGCGCGAAACTTAATCGCCTCCACCAATTGGTTGGTGTCGGTGCGCAGCTTGACCTTTAAGTGGCGGTTCTTGAGGATGTTGACCGCGACGACGGTGAAGACGCCGTCAAAGCAAGGCTCTTCAAAGTCCTTACCCCACGGGCCAAACAACTCGATATCATGCGCAAAAGGCAAGCACAGATAGTCGTGCGGTAAGGTGACATCGCAGGTGTAGGCGTCCTCGTCGACTACCTCCTGACGGCAGGCGGCACAGGCGTCGTTGAACAAATTCTTAAAGCGCGCCACGTCACGAGCATGAATGGTGGCACCTGCGGCCATCGCATGACCACCTCCAGCCACTAAGATATTAGGCTCGCGCTGCTTGATATAGGCAAAGACCTCCATCAGGTCGATCCCTGGAACCGAGCGGGCTGAACCGACGATCAGATCATCATCCTCCGCTGCGCCCTCACTGTTCTGACCTGACTTATTCTGCTCCTCTTTGTGGCTTAAAGCTCGCTCGACGTTCGGCATAATGCCGGAGGCGGCGGACATCACCTTGCCTTGCGGCGGGAAGTTAACGCCTGAGTTATCCGTGCTTGGGATGACCTGCTCCTTATTGTCGATGACGCTCATAAGGTCGACGCCCCCGTCGATACCTGCACCTAGGTCTGCACCAAAGATCATGCACGGCCGGTGGTAGCGCTCGCGCATGCGGGTGGCCACCAAGCCCACTAAGCCCCTAAGGAAGGTCGGCTCATAGAGCACAATGCCAGCGGTGAGATCATTGCTCTCCTCTTCTGAGCCATCAAAGTCATTGTAGGCGGCCTCAATCGCGTCGAGCTCACTTTCACCTTCGCTGCCTTTGCCCAGCAGCTGATGCAGCAGCGCCGCTTGGCTAGGGTCCTGCGCAATCAGCGCGTTGGTGTGAAACTTCAGCTGCATCAAGTCGGAGGTCAAAGGCGGCAGTTCACTTGGTTCGTCGCTCGGCTCCGGTAATTCTTGACCTAAGACCGCATTCTCATCGGGCACCGGAGCGCTAATCTTGCCATTGACCAAGTCAATTAAGGCACGCTCCTCAGCGTAGAGACTTAAGGCCTTGGCCAGCATCACCTTTTCGTGATCCATCCGGCGCTTGTTGCACATATCAAGCTGCTTGGCGTACAAGAGCGCAAGATTGTCATCCTCACTTAAGAGGTTAAGGATGGCCGGGTTCTGAGCAATCTTGATGCGGGTGGCCGCATTAAAACGCGGGCACAGATCAAAGGCGATGGTGCGAATCTTGACCTTGGCCGGATCAATCTTGAGATAGCCCAATAAGGCCATCAGGCCCCGGCAGGCTTTGCCCTTGTGGATATGGCGCAGACCTTCCTTGACCAGACGGCGGTTATTGCTATCTAAGGTCATGACATCACCGATGGTGCCCAAGGCCACCAAGTCGGTGAACTGCGTCATATTAGGCGACTTGCTCTTATCGGCGTAATAGCCCAGCTCCACGAGCTTGCTGCGCGTCGCGGCCATGACGTAAAAGAGCACGCCCACGCCGCTTAAATGCTTGGATGGGAACTCATCGTCCTTGCGCTTTGGGTCAACTACCGCATCCGCAGGCGGCAGTTCGGCCCCCTGCTCATGGTGGTCGGTAACCACGACCTTGAGGCCCTTGTCCTTAGCGTAGGCCACGGCCGCATTAGCGCTGATGCCGTTATCAACCGTGACGATGAGCTGCACCCCATTTAAGATGGCGTGGTCGACCACCTGTTCATTGAGGCCATAGCCGTCGTCATAGCGCGAGGGCACGTAGTAGCTGATCTTCTCTTCAGGCAAACCAAAGGCGGTCAAGCTGCGCACACCTAAGGCGGTGCCGGACATACCATCGATATCGTAGTCACCGGAGATCATGATGTGCTCTTGGCGCATCACGGCATGGGCAATAATCTCAGCGGCCTTAGCGCAATCTTGCATATTGGTCGGCGGCAAGAGGCCCTTGATACTGATATCGAGATCTGCGGCGCCCTTGACCCCGCGCACGGCCAAGATTTGGCGCATGATGGGATCAGGTATGAACTGACTTAAATAGCTGTCAGCTACATTAGGGCGATGTAAGATTTTCAAAGCAACCTCCAGATCTCAATGAAGCAGTCCCCACATGGAATCCCCTCAGTTTAGACGATCATCTCCTTTAGGGTGTGAAAATTCCTTGCAAAAAGCCAGCGCCCGCCCCAGCTCCCAGGCTCCAGCTCTCTGGTATTAGGCCCAGCTCCCAGTCCTGAGTCCTAACTTAGCTCTGTTCCTAGGCCCTGGTCTTGGGCCTTGGTCTTTAGCCCTGTTTCCAGGCTCTGGTCTTGGGCCTACCCCGGTTCGGGGTCAGCCCTACAGCTCGTGGCTTAACTGCTTAAAGAACGCAAGAGCGCCCTCTAAGTCGAGGTGGGTGTGGGCGTAGGTTAAGTACTTAAGCTCTAAGGGCAGATAGCAGTTGAACTTTTCCCAGTCGAGATTCTTGACCCGCTTGAGCAGACTGTTGACGTCGTAATTGCCCTTCTTACCCTCAAGTAAGATCGAGGCCACGGCAGTCTTGAGGTTATCAAGGCTCGCGTACTCCAGCTCAATGTGGCAGCCAATGCGGTTGGCCGCAATTGAGGCCTTATTGAGCATCAAGACTACGGTGTCCAGGACGCGGTCACCGCGCCATGGGAAGAGCGCTAGGCCCATTGGGCCTGTGATCATGACCTTGCGGTCGAGGTGATAGCGCTTAAAGGTCTCTTGACCGCGTTTGAAGTTGGCCATGGCCTGTTCATTGAGGCATGGGGGCACGTCACCTGTGAGGTAGATGCGCTGCATCTCAGCGCGCACCACATCATGCACCAAGCTGCTCACACCCGACAGCGGCAGTCCCATCGCCTTGTTTTGGCTCGGCTTGACGCCAATCACGCGCTTTTGCTCGTTGAAATAGACCACACGCCATGCCTTACCGGCAAAGAGGAAGGTATCGTCCTCTTTTAAGGAAGTAAGAAGCGGCAAACGACCGATGGTGCGGCCATCGTGATCGACGCGATAGTCGCGGTTGTTGTTGAAGGCGGCAAAGAACTCATAGTTTGAGACCAGATGCTCGCCCTCCACGCCCAAGGTCAAGGTACCATCTTGCATCTGAATGATGAGATCGTTGGCGCCTAGGCCGCGCAGAAGCTGCGCATACTGCTGCGGCGTCGTGAGGTTGAACGGGCCGGTCTGACACAATAACTGGTAGAGGTTCTTGGCACTGACCGAACCTTGAGCGGCAATCACCGAGAGTGTCTGCTGAATCAGAGTGGAAAAAGCGTACTCTTGCGCCAGTGGTGGCTCATACCAGCGCTTGAGCAAGAGATTGATGATGGCACAGCTCAGTACCGTGTCCTCACACAAGAGCGACGACAGACGATTGCAGCTCGGGTCAAACTCTGGAATGAACAGACGCAGCACCGCCCGGCCATCGCGGCGGCCCGAGCGGCCCAAGCGCTGACGTAGCGACGCCACCGAGGTCGGTGGCGCAAATTGGGCAATCGACTGAACGTCAGAGATATCGATACCCAGCTCCAAGGTCGAGGTGCAAATTGCAGTAGTTGGCAGGCGTCCATCGATTAAGCGCTGCTCTAAAGTTTCACGCAGCTCCTTAGACAGCGAGCCATGGTGCGGGAAAAACTCCTCCGGCACCCGCGCCGCATGGCAAAGCTCACGCAGGTCGTTCGCAAGTTTCTCGGTATCCGAGCGCGAGTTGGTGAAGACCAGATTGTTCTTGCCGCGCAGCAAGCGGTAGATATCTTTTGCCACTAAGGTAATAGCGGCATCATGCATCAACAAGGTACTAGCCCGAGGATCCTCGCCCTCAATCTTGCCGATGTCATAGCCCAAAATCTTTACGGCAAGAGCTGCGGTGGTGTGTTCATCTGAGGTGATGATTTGGCATTTGATGCGCGAGTTGTTAGCACGCAAGTACGAGGCTACCGAGCCGATATCGTTCGAGAAGGTCGCAGAAATGGCAATACGTACCGGTACCTTGCCGATCAAATTCTCGATGCGGTGTAACTGCGATTGCAGCTGATAACCACGCTCCTCGCCCATTAAGGCGTGGAACTCATCGATGACTATATAGGCTAAATCCTTAAAGGCCTCCTTGAAGACGCTGACCTGGTTGATGAGGAGCGACTCTAAGGACTCTGGGGTAATGAGCACAATGCCCGAAGGATTCTTTAATAATTTGGTCTTCTTATTGACGGCGACATCACCGTGCCATGGGGTGATTTTCACCCCGACTGGCTCAGCCATGTCCATCAGGCGGCGCGCTTGATCGTTAATCAGGGCCTTGAGCGGGCTGATGTACAAGACCGACACGCCTGAGAGCTTATCGCGGTTTTGGCGCAGATACGTGAGCACCGGCAGGAAGGCCGCTTCGGTCTTACCCGAGGCGGTCGAGGCCGAGATAATGACGTCATCCTTGTGCTCTAAGATCGGGGCAATCGCCTTTTTCTGGATTGAGTGCAGATCACGCCAGCCTTGGCGCCCAATCCAGCGGCATACCAAAGGATCGAGCATCGAGATGCAAGCTTGATTGGTTAAGCTCTCAGAGGACTCCACAGCATTTCTCCTTTGGGTGCAGAACAATAGCAAAAAGGACACGACCTCCGTGTCCTCTATCAAACCGGCCGCAAAAGGCCCTATTGCAGCAAGCCGGGCGTTGCCTCAAGCTGAACTCACCACCACTCAGGTGGGCTGGGCTCATTATTATGAGCCCCATGCAACCCCAGCTGGGTAGAGGCTGCCCCCACTCATTCCCAGCGGGCAGGGCGGCTCAAGCAGATTGTTACCTCAAGCTGGGCTTTACGGCTCAACCTGAGCCAATTACAACCCAAGTAGAGCCAGTTAGCCGACTTGGGCCCCAGCCCGATAGAAGCGCTACAACTTGAAGGTGACTAAGTCGTCATCGTCGGATGGAGCAGGATCAGATGAGCCCGTCGTGACCAAGGATGGGTCGCTTTCGTTTTCGACGTGAACGTTAGCAATGAGCGACTGCCACTTGATCTCTGGGTTTTGCTCTAAGACCGAGAGCAGGTCAACAAAGGCCTTGATGGTGTTGCGCGGCGTTCTAAAGTAGGCCTCGCCGATGTTCTGCGAGCAATGGCGCAGGAAAGCGGTCAGGGCTTCGTCCGGCACTAAGTACTTGCTCGGGTCGCCGTTAGCAAAAACATTGCGGATATTAGCCAGGAGCACGTAAAGCTCCTCTGGCGATAAGTTCTCAAGCTTGAGCACTGGGCCGTGGTAATCGACCACATTGGCCACCTGAGCAAAGGTGTTCTCAGCTAAGCGCGAGCGCAGTGCCTCGTAGCTATAGAGGCCCTTACGGGTATCACACAGAAAATCGGTGGTACCACCGAGCATAAAACCGATATTCTCGGCGCTGCCTTGCAAGCAGTCATTTAAGATGCGCAGAATTTGCTCGTAATTGGCACTACGGGAGCGGGGCGATGGCAACTTGTAGAGGTTGACCATCTCATCTAAGTTGACCAAGAGGCCCTTGTAGCCAGCTTGGCACACAAAGCGCGCTAAGAGCTTTAAGTGATCGTAGATCGAGCTATCGGAGACAATCGAGCGCACCCCTAAATCGGTGCGGGCCTCAGTCTTGGTAGCATACTCACCACGCAGATAGCGAATGGCGGCATCCTTGAGCTCATCGCGGCCTTGCTCATAGCCTTGGTAGTACTTGGCGATAACCTCCGCAAAGTCATAGCCATCTACCAGCTCCGATAAGGACTTAAGCTTGGACTTGATCACCGTCTCAACTGCTAGGCCTTGCTCTTGGGCTACGCCGATTTGGGTGGTGATGAACTTCTCAACCACCGGAATCATGGCATTGCCCTCAGGGTGGGCGCGCGTAGCCATATTGCGCATCAGCTCTTGATAAAGCGAACGTGCTTGACCGCCCGAAGCTTGCAGACGACGATCAGGAGCCAAATCAGCATTGACGACCACTAAGCCCTTTTCCAAGGCTAAGTAGCGGATAAGCTGCAAAAAGAAGCTCTTACCGGCACCGAAGTCACCGACTACGACCTTGAAGGTACTGCCGCCTTGGCATACGCGATCTAACTCCTCAATCATCGCCTTGACTTCGTTAACGCGTCCTACTTGGATATGCTCCAAGCCCACACGCGGAGTCACACCGGCCCGTAATGATTGAATGATAGCAGCACGCTCGCGCGGCCTGATCTTAGCCATAGTCAGAACTCCTCAAGCTCAAGCTCCCACGATGCCCCAACCACTACCTGCCAAAATAAGTTTATTGGCAGCTTCTAAGACATGGGCTATCGTCACCCCGCCAATTTACGGGGGATTCCCATTATAACGCAAGATTTTGGCCCATATCGGGCATGAAACAGGGCTCCCGCATCTTAATTTGAGGCCGCAATACCGTACAATAACTGCGACATGAGCACTTCTGAGCTAATGGTG
>CALXOW010000115.1 GCA_944390115.1 uncultured Anaerobiospirillum sp. | reverse complement strand
GAAGTGAAATGAAGTCACGCCGATGATAGTGCAACGTACGATTGTGCGAAAGTAGGTCATCGCCAAGCTTAAATTTAAGAAAACGACCAAGGCCCGGAGCTGAAGCTTCGGGCCTTGGTCGTTTTGGCGTCGCTCAAAACTTTGTCTTGTTCCAGAATTTGGGTGGATTCCTAAATATAAGCTGCTAATCATTGCGGCCCATGCATCCGGTCCCGCGCCTCAAGCGTGGCGCGCGCCTCATATGGTTAGCACCTCAATTGAGGTTAGCGCTTCAAGCGTGGTGCTTCTTGCGCTTTAGGCTCGTACGCCCGAGAGCTGGTGACAAGCCACCGCAACTATTTTCGAGAGTGTGATTATGACTAAAGCCCCAGCCCAGCTAGCGACCAGTGATCAGAGCAATCCTGCGGTTAAGTCTAGCTCTGCTGACATGGCACCGTCTGACCTGAAGGAGCAATTTAAGAAGCTGCAAGCCAAGCGCAAGCAACTGGCTCAGCAGCACGCCCAAGAGCAGCACGTGCAAGAGATCGAGTGCAAGTACTTGAAGCTTCTGTCAGGTGTCCAGGGCTTTTTTACCCAATTAGTTCAGACGGGCAAGGTCGACCTGGAGCGCTTAGATTGCCCGCAGTTACAAAAGCTTTTGGCTGATGGCGATTTCACTGCCAACCGGGCTGAACTCTTTTCTCCAGCTGAGCTCGAGAGCTTAGTCGATAATGAGCTTCATGTTGTAGCAGACGCTATCTGCGACCGGTGCAGGGACTAGAGTCCTGCACGGAATAGCTAGATTCAGACTCACTCATAACAGGTTAGAGGGGCTTAATCCCGCCATTTAGGCGCGGTGGGATTAAGGTTGAGCGCAGCTGTATCGCCCTACACTCAGTTCTGCCTGATCCTCAGCAAAGCTTGTCCACTGTGGGCGCGCACTTAGCTTCCTTTCCTTGGGCAATGAGTGCTGTGCGCTAGGGGCGCAGTTAGTTTTGGCGGTCACTTAGTTCGGCATGGTGCGGACGCTGGCGCGCTCAATGATGTGGCCTTCGAGGCGGCGTACATGCGCGCTGGTCTGCTTGCCTTGGAGCAATTGAAGAAGGTTGCTCACGGCAAATTGGGCCATCAGCTTCATGTTGACGTCAAGGGTGGTGAGCATGTGGGCCCAACTTGCGTCATTAAGATAGTTGTCATAGCCCACAAGCGAAATATCCTCCGGTACCTTAAAGCCGCGCTGCTCTAGGGGGCGCGCTAGAATCGCCGCACTAGCGTCGCAATTGCAGACAAAGGCGGTCGGCATATGCGAGGGCACGCGTTGCTGGGCCGTACCCGGCACAAAATCAGGCGGTAGCGGCGTGCTCTCATAGATTTTGCCGCTCTCTGGGTCACGATCATCGAAGACCCAGGCCGGGTTGAGCTCCAGCTCACTTAACATCAGGGCGCGCTCAAAGCCGTAAAAGCGGTCGGCAATGTTGTCAAAACCCACCTTATTGCCAATAAAGCCTAAGCGCTGATGTCCTTTTTTGATGACATGGCGCGTGATCTGGTAGGAGTTGATGTAATTGTGTGAGAGTACCGCTGTGAGCTCCAAATCCTCATCGTAGTAATCGAGGAGGGTGCACGGAATCGGCAACTGCGCGAGCAGCTTGAGGTAGTGGTGGGGAAAGGGCCCCATAATGATCAGCCCATCTAATTGCAGGGCTTTATTGGTCTGCTGAGAGTTAGGATTGAGCAAGGTCAAAAGATGAGGCAGTTGCGCTTGGGCCACCTGCTCATCGCTCACTTGCAAAATCGTACTCGAGAGGCCATAGCTTGCGGCGGTAGTTGCGGTGAGCTGATAGAGGTTCCAGTAAAACGATGCTCCCACACTGATATAGCGCTGCGCGATCACCACACCAATTTGCTGATTAAGGCGCGGCTGCGTTGCGGTCACAGTGATAGGTGCGATGGGAGCCGATGACGCAAGGTCCGTTAGTGCAGGCTGCAAGGTGCCTGCTGGGGCCGAATTGGTTGGGGCCACCGCTGCGGGCGCGGCGCCTGTTGGCCCTGCTTTGGCGGGCGCGGCTCCGGCCTCTGGGGTGCTTGAACTAGCTGGGGCTGGAGTGATGGTTTGGAGCAGGGGCGCTAAAGGATCGCGGCGCGCGGCTTGCGGCGCGCTTTCTTTCGGCTTAGTGCGCTTTTGGTAGCCCATCTCTTGGGCGGTTTGCAGAATTTTGCTGCGCAACTCAGCTGAGATAGCTCCCTTGCCATTGATGGCATTGGAGACTGTGACCGTGCTGGTATTGAGCTTTTGCGCGATATCACTGAGTTTTACGCTGGCCAATCTTGATCCTCCGCAAACGGTCTATCCTAAAGCACCTTAATGGTGTTGCTCTCTGTCCTAAAGCACCTTAACGGTGTTGCCCGGCACAATGTGGCCTTCAATGTAGCTAAGATGCGGGGCATAGTTGGTGGTGAGCTGGTGTAATAAGCTTTCTAAGGCCACATAGGCCAGCTGCTTGGTGCTGTGATCAAAGGTATGAATCTTAAGCCCCAGGCTTTGCACCATGGACTCATCACTGCGGTCAATGAAGTTATCAAAGCCACAGACACCTACTTGCTCGGGCACCTTAATGCCGCGCTGTTGCAATGCCTTAATCAGCGCCAGCGCCGTTTGGTCGCAGTTGCAGACAAAGACTTGCGGGAGCTTGAAGCTTGGGTCTTGGGGTAATACCACTTGGATGCGATCGTCACTGGAGCGATCGGGCAAGATGCGCTGACAACTCTCAGTTAGTCCGTGCTCTTGCAGGGCTTTAACATAGCCTAAGTAACGGTCGAGAATGCTGACGGTGTTGTTGATTGAGCCGACAAAACACATATCGGTGTAGTGGTACTCCTCAATCAGATTCTTGACCAAGCGATGCATGCCGCTAAAACTGTCAATCTGGACAAAATGGTTGTGCTTTTCGCTCTCGAGATAGTAGTCAATGAAGACCACGGGGCACAGTAAGTTACTTTTGAGCAGATAGAGGTCATGCTCTTTGATCTGGCCAATCACGATCACCCCTTGCGGTTGCACCGAATGAAGATGGCGCAGCAGCTGCTCATTGTGTTCAGCATTGTGATGATCCAGTACTTGGATAAAGACTGAGATATTGTTGGCCAAGCTCAGCTGCGAGATCTGACGGAAGATCTCCATATAAAACGAGGACAGCTCTTGGGTAAAGATGTTGTCAATCAAGACGTCAAGGCGCAGCTCGTTGACGTTGAGCTCTGGAGGCGTGGTCAGTACCGGGCGGACCTCAGAGGTGGGCTCTTGGTTTGCTTGATTGGTACTGGCGTTGGTCCAAGGGGCGGCGCTTCGTTTGCTTTTGCGATAGCCCAACTCTTGGGCCTTGGCAATAATCTGAGCGCGCAACTCAGCGCTGATGCCCGGCTGGTTGCCGATGGCTAAGGATACGGAGCTCACGCTGATTTGGAGCGCCTGAGCGATGTCGTGCAAGGTAACGCTTTTTTTAGATCGCATGACCACATCCTGTGCCGTGTTTGTTTGGGCGCAAAGCCTTGAGTTTAAGGGGCTCAGTCAAGGTGCCAGAGGCGCGACCTGCCGCTTAAGTAAAATTCCAACTACATTTATTTAATTTTATGGACACCACTGAGATTGTCAAGGAAGGCCTTAAATATGGGCTTGCGGCCCCTTGAGCTCACGAAAAAATAAGGCCCGCATGACGCTAGCTGAAGCCATGCGAGCCTTAAAGTGTAATGATTAGTTAGGACCTAGTACAGGTTATCATTAATTTTTTCACTTGGTGTATAATAACGGTGACACCATTCGATCACAATAGGAGATTGAGCTATGCCAAGGTACAAAGTAACTTTGACTGCAGAGGAAAAGGCGTATCTCACGGAGCTGTACAACACTGGAACGCGCTCCAACAAAGCCTTTAAGTATGCTCGAGCGCTTCTCCTTTGCGACCAAGGCGAGTTTGCTGACTTCAAATGGAGTACAGAGCAAGCCGCTGCCGCAGTTGGGATCACCACACGCAGCCTGATTAGCTTGAAGGAACGCTTTGTTATGGGCGGCTTGGATGTAGCCCTCCAGCGCAAGCCATACAAACAGCGCCAAAAGGTCTTTGATGGCGATTTTGAGGCTAAGATTATTCAGATCGCATGTAGCGAAGCTCCTGAAGGTCGGAGTCGATGGACACTTCAACTGATTGCTGACAAGGCCGTTGAGCTTAAGATCGTTGACTCGGTTTCGATCATGACGGTTCAGCGCGTGTTAAAAAAAAAACGTCATCAAGCCGCACCTGAAGCATTACTGGAAAATTCCAAAGGAGCACGATGCTGAGTTTGTGGCCAGAATGGAGGACATCTTGGACGTTTACCACCGCCAGCCAAACTTAGATTTTCCGTTGGTGTGCATGGATGAGTCGTGCGTTCAGCTGGTCGGTGAGGTTCGAGAGCCTATCCCTATGTCACCAGGCCATACTCGCAAGATTGACGATGAATATGAGCGCAAAGGGACTGCAGAAATCTTCCTTGCTGTCGCGCCACTTGCCGGTAAGCGTAGAGTTGATGTCACAGAGCACCGAGCATGTGTTGACTGGGCTCACTTCATGAAAGGCGTCTCCGATGAATGGTTTCCTGAGGCAAAAAAGATTGTTCTGGTTATGGACAACCTTAACACGCATGATGTTAGCTCGTTTTACAAGGCGTTTGAGCCTGCGGAGGCCCATAGATTAGCCCAGCGCTTTGAAATCCATTACACGCCAAAACATGGCAGCTGGCTCAACATAGCTGAGATCGAGTTCAGTGCCATGAAACGCCAGTGCCTTGATCGACGGATTGATGCACTGACAAAGGTCCGTGATGAGGTTGAAGCCAGGGCAAATGACCGTAACAATCGAAACCGCAAGGTTGACTGGCATTTCGATAATGATTCAGCTCGCGTTAAACTCAAGCACCTTTATCCTGAGCTGGATTAAGTGAAAGAATTCACGATAACCTGTACTAGCTGGAAACCACTTAGCCAAGCTGGCAGCAACGCAGAAATAGCACCCATCTGTGGCGCGTAGATCTGTAATTGGTTTGCCAACAGCCGAAGAAATCAAGGCTAGAACCTTTTTAACGTCGGCATCCTCTATGCCAACCTTAAGCTTCTGAGCAGTCAAGTGCTCAAATACCATCAGCATTAGCGCAGTGAACTCAGGTTTCTTGAGATGGAACTCAATAGCTGGAGCAGTTACCTCGGACAAGCCACGGGCTCTCGCTAACGCATTGTAATGCCCCGCAATGTCAGCAACGTCGTAACCGTTCTCAGTGCCGTAGGACAGCTTCTGGTCGGCAGTTGTTGCGAGTACAGCTGAGACCAAAAGCCTGAAGTCAACTAGGCGGTGCCTGATGCTAACCCCTGACGCTGCCTGGAGGGCCGTAAACTTCTGCCGACTCATGATGGTTAGAGGTATATGGTCAAAACAGGCCTCCTGCTGATCAAGAACAGTATTGCTGTGCTGGCGAGCTTGAGCAGCGGTAGAAGAGGCGTCAATGGCTTGAGATTTGGCTTGGTTTTGCGGAAAATTAAGGTTGGGCATAGTGCTGTGCTTTTATCTTTAGTTAGCCGACCAACCATGGCTCGGCTGTTTGTTTTTGTTGCACTATGCCTTGTTTTAAGCTAAAGCGCAAGACACTTGCTCTGGAACGGCAAAAACTTGATATTTAAGCCGTTTTGGCAGTGTTTTGACGCTTCTTAATTTTTAGAACATGGAAGCACTCATCACCACCATTCCTGAGAGCCCTGCGGCTTAGAGCATCGAGTCCTACACCATAGATGACCTAGCCCTAGGTGTAGGGCTTCTACCTGAGGGAACTTGCCAACGCTGTGTCTGTGAGGCATGGCGTTTTTTTTTCATCAAAAATGATGGGAGCGCAGGGCGGAGCTTAATCTCCAGCAAGGCCGACGAGCGCTTCAGTCAGGCTGCGCCTGCGGCCTCAAAGCATCAATGGAAGCTTGGGCCTGGGCGTTAGTCGTCCAGATCGTACTCGTCTTCGAGCAAGGCGTGGAATTTGACGGGCTTTGGTTTGTTAGCGGTAGCTTTAGTCAAGTGGAAGCCCGTGTGCTCGCCACTAGGTAGGTCGTGGAGGCTTTTCCAGGAAACCTTGGCGTAGGCGTGCAGGGTCGGAGAGGGCGTGTACTTAGGGCGCGGCTTGATGTTAGCGCTGTTGCCTGAGCCCTTATGCTTGCCCGTGTGCTTGGATGTATCTGAACCTGACGCGTCAGTGTGGGCATACTCAGCTGAGTCGTAAGGGTGGCACGCTTTGAGGATCTCGTAGAGGTGCAGATCGCCCGGCTCGGATGCGGCGACGTTCTGAAAGCCATAGAGTTGTGCTATGTCATTAGCAGGTGGTATGACCGAGATGGCAACAGGTTGCTGCGTTTTAGCGCGACGGCGTTTGGGCTCGTTGTCGCTGTGGAAAAAGAGGGCTTTGAGCGGATCGAGCTCAAAATCCTGGTGGGGCCCTTCTTGCGTTTTAAGATTGCCATCGATTAGGTAGGTATGGCCAGTGAACTTCATCAGTTTAGCTGGGCCATGGGCTGCCTCGATCGCGATTGATTTAATCAAGAAGGCTGTGCCGCACTCACTAATTACCGTGATCGGAGTGTTAACCAAGTCTTCGATCGTGCGGAAGGTGAGCCAGTAGTAGGTATCGGTATTGGTGTAGCGCAGCTGGGGTTTGACTAACCAACCGGTAAGCATGACCTCATAGTTGGCGAAGTTGGTGCGCAGCTCAACGATGGTATCGATTTGCTTGGAATCAGGTAGGACCAAGATCAAACGTAAAATCCTAGGTTCGCTCGATGGAGTGGTTGCCTTAAGAGAAAGGCTTGCTGTCACACAGTAGTGGTCATGGCCCAGGTGGCCGAGGGGTAAGGGCGTGTCGAGAAATATCCCCTTGATGCTGATAGTTGGGATCGTTGGCGTCATGAGGTGCTCCTTATAAAGATTTAAGAAATGGCTCCTCATTGCGCAAAATACGTATTGCTAGCACTAGGCTACAGTGAGAGGTCATGCCCTGATGCCTGCACACAGATGCAGGGCTCTTAGCCATTGAGTCAATGGCGTGTGTAACGGAACTAAAAGTTAAAAAACAGAGATGCAATGGCGCGGTGGCGCTCGATCGTGGTCACGCGGTAGCACTGCTGGGCACAACCTCGATAGCGGAACGGCTAGTTACATAGTACGCTTTAGTTAGAGCCGATATTTAAGCTAAATTCAGCGGCAAACGCGCCGTAACCGTTTGTGAATGCGATAGATATGCGGTTTTAGCCTTATTAAAGATTTTGGGCACTAATTGTTGAATTTGTTGGCTGTATCGCAAAATTAAGCAACAATGCCGAGAAAAAAGGCTTACTTGTACGACAAAGTAAGGCTAGTCACAGGTAAGGCTGGTTCCAAGTAAAGCCAGTCCACAGTGAAGCAGGTCCCAAGTGAAGCCAGTCCAAAGTGAGCCGGTCCGGTTGAGCAGGCTGAAGCTATTGGGGGCGCTCTCATTGGGTTGAGGTTTGCAGCTTGCTGCGATTAGGTGCTGCTGCCAGCCTTTAAGTCGAAAGGGCTGAGCCTGGTAGTACCTACTGCTTCATTGAGTGTTGAGATTGCAGTAGGGCGGACTAATGCCAGGAAAGCTGGGACTCAGGATAAGTAGGCTTGGAGAGAGCCTGCAAGTGGGTGGAGCATGAGCTGTACGCTCTGAGGCACGGATATGGAACCAAGCCCCCTTCACCAAGCTTCCTTACTTTGCGGTTGGGGGTGTGAGTGAGCGCTCAGCTCGGTGAGCTGAGAGGCGCAGCGCGTACTTGAATGTCTAGGCAGAATCTAAGCGGAGCGGGGTAAGGCCTAGTTCTCTAAATTAACTGTGAGGGGCTACAGGGGCCCGAGTTGGGCGTTTGAGCGAAGTTTGTGCGCTTTTTTGGGGGATGTGGTATTTTGGGATGATAGAAAAAGATTAAAGTTGTGAGCTGGTTTGAAGTTTTAGCTTTTAGGGCAAAAATCCGATAAATATCGGCTTTTTCGGGGTAATATGAAGCTTGGGTTAAGCGCTTTTTAGCCTGATGTTTGGAAAAAATTGCAAACAGGTGTTGACCCGCTGTAAAAAATCTCTAAAATACGCATCCGTTGTCACGCAGCGATGCGCTGACAAAAACCAAAGCCCAGCGCTTTGGGGTTCT
>CALXOW010000114.1 GCA_944390115.1 uncultured Anaerobiospirillum sp. | reverse complement strand
GCAACGTACGATTGTGCGAAAGTAGGTCATCGCCAAGCTTAAATTTAGAAAAACGACCAAGGCCCGGAGCTCAAGCTTCGGGCCTTGGTCGTTTTGGCGTTCCTAAAAATCAATTTGTCCCAAAAATTGGGGAGTTGCTTTGGTATAAGTTAGACCTCTGCGGTCATGACTTTGGTCAGAGCGGTCCGGTCGCCTGGCTCGTAGCCTTTGTTTTTTCTGATAAAGCCAGCTTTGACCAGGACGCGCCGAATCGTTTCGATCGAGGCCTTAAGCTTCAAGGCATCCTTGATCTGGGCCAATGATGTATGCCGGTGTTGGAGGCAATAGTTAACAATAGCTTGGCATTGTTGCTTGGTGAGGGAGGGCTTGCGGCCACGGAGGCTGGTTCTGACCTTTAAGGTCTTACCTTCGCGCTCAAGCTTAGCCCAGTAGTAAACGGTAGTCTGGCTGGTTTGAAAAATGGCCGCCAGGGTTTTGGCCTTACAGACTCCGCTTTGGTAGGCTTGCGCGATCAAGTGGCGCGAGTTCTCGCTTAACATTTTGCTCATAGCTTAATCCCTCCTTATGTGCAAAGGGTTAGTGCTATCTCACAATTCAATTTTACTCAGAATTAGCCGCTATGCCACAGATTGGGCGGCTTGAGCGCGCTAAGTTGCAAGCGAGATCATACGGCCGTGACTTCTGCGCCTATTTGGGGCCTTTGTTATAATCAAAGCTGGGTTTTGGTCCTGACAGACGCTCAGGCTTGGCAGCACAGCCGAGTGACGGACTCTCAGGCTTGGCAGCGCGGTTCATTCTATGCGACGGATACACACTTACGGCTATCAGCATCGCAGCATCTTGCTGCTTTTGCCTCTAATGTTGCTGGCGATCAGCACCTGGGCCTTAAGTAACCAAGTGGCACCGCAGCTCGATCTTGGGACGCGCAATTATCTCCTGTTAACAGGCCGCATTTTTTTCCCTGGGCTCTTTGTCCTGATGGTCGCCTTTGTCGTACCGACGGTCGACCGTTTTGTGCAGCTCAGTGTAGTCGCAGCAGTCTATGTGATTTCCTTACTATGCCTGCCAGGAAATCCGATCGACTTTCTGATTAATCCTATCGTCTGCGTGATCACCGCAGTGTCGACCTTATTTGCCCTGTTGCCGTATCAAAGCGGGCTTGAAGATAGCTTTGTGCCCAAGCCGAAGCGCATCTTATTGACCTGTTTTTTTGTGGTGGTACTGCCGGTTATCACCTTTATCTGCCTAGGCCTCATCCTGCGCCAAATCAACACCTTTATCCTCTTTACCTTTGAAGAGTGTTTTGGCAACAGTATGCTCTCGGTCATTTATGTGCCGCTTTATCTCTTGTTGCAGACCTTAGGTGCGCAGGATTTAGTGGGAGCTCTGGTCACGCTGCGCTATCAAAACACTATGGTGACGGCCTTTGTTAACGCCATCATGGTGACCAATCTCATTGCTTTACCTACCACGCTTTTTGTGCGCTCCTTTTTCACCAAGAAGCATGTGCGGCTCTTTTTGACCTTATTGGTCATTATTGCGATTATGACCGGCTCAATTGGCGCTTGTGTCTCGCTGACCTTACTCATGCTCTTAATCTTTTTTCCCGGCTCTTTTAGCACCTTGCTTGTCACCGCGATGTCCTGCTTTGCTCTGTCCTATCTGTTGAACGTCCCAGCTATTACCTTGGTGCAAAACCTCTATCTGCCTGACACCAACCTCGCCTTGACCACGATGGTGCTTGATAACGTCAACAGCCAGATTGCAAGTCTGGAGGCCTTTGCCTTAATTTTCCCCGCAGGTTTGGTTTTCTTTGCTATGTTCATTCGCCGTGAGCGCATCCGTGATCGGAAACGCAAGCTGCGCTCATTGAATTTTGGCTATTCCACTGGTACCACCAGCGCCCCTGAATTAAATGCACTAGCTTTCCTCAGAGCGCTAGGCGGCATGAGTAATATCATCGATATTGCAGTGGATGGCCCTTGGCTCTACATTCAAGTGGTGAACAACGAGAACGTGTCCTTAGGTGCGCTCAACGGCTTGACTCAAGAAAAGGTCGTGGTGGATCGCGCGGCGATGCTCTATCTGTGTAATGTGGGCGAGCAAAGCAATTTTCTGCATCTACGTCTGACCAAGTTCTTAGAGAACCCATTAGGTGAGGCCGAGTACGAGGTCCAAGTCAGCATGCCGTTCCACATTGAACCGATGCCGCATCCCAGCAAAAACCAAGAAAGGCAAAATGGCTATATCCGTCCAGAACCTGGCCTAGCCTAAGCACTTGAGGTCACGAGCAGGCAAGCCCGTACCGTATGGGCTCAACTCTGAGGCTAAGCAGCCGAGGTAGGACCGTGAGGCTGGAGTCATCCCAGCACTACGGTAGCGTTCGTTTGGGTGAATGCCTGTCTGATGTGGAATGCTCGGGACTGATGGCACTAAACTTTAACTGCCGCAGCCGCAGGACAAGGATACTGAGCAGGATGCGGTGCAGGCGTTGTGGTGCGCTTGCGAACTAACCCAATTTTTTCAGATTACGGGCCCTGATGCCCAAACGCTACAAGGAGGTAGCAATGAGTGAGAACGAACAGCAGGCATGGAAAGAGGTGTCCGTAGTTTGTGACGGCGCTAAAGCTGATGAACTGTCCGAAATCATGTTTGGCTTAGGTGCCCTGTCGGTGACCTTAGTCGACGCCAAGGACGATCCAATCTTAGAGCCACGCCCAGGTGAAGAGCGCGTGTGGCCAACTACGGTGGTGGTAGGCCTATTTGAGCAAGGCGCTGACACCGATCCGGTTGTGTCCTACCTCCAGCATGTCTATGGTGACCAGTACCCGATTGCGGCGCACGATTTAGCGGATCGCGACTGGGTGCGTGTCTGGATGGAGAATTTCAAGCCGATTAAGTGCGGTGAGCGCCTGTGGATTTGCCCGTCCTGGAGCAAGATTGAGGACGAAAACGCAGTCACGGTGATGTTAGACCCAGGCTTAGCCTTTGGTACCGGTACGCACCCAACGACCTTCTTGTGCCTGAATTTCTTAGATAGCATCAAAGACATTAAAGACAAGGAAATCTTAGACTACGGCTGCGGTTCGGGCATCTTAGCCATTGCTGCGCTCAAATTAGGTGCCAAGGAGGCCTATGGTGTCGACATTGACCCGCAGGCCATTATCGCAAGTAAGGATAACGCCGAGCGCAATCAGGTCGCAGATCAGATTAAGCTCTTTGATGGCCCTAGCAAAGACTTGCACCCATGCGAGATTGTGGTCGCGAATATCTTAGCTGGCCCATTAGTGGAGCTGGAGCCTAATATCGCTGAGCTGTGCCAAAAGGGCGGTAAGCTCGCCTTATCTGGTCTGTTAGAGGCGCAAGGCGACGAGGTTATCGCAGCCTATCAAAAGGACTTTGACATCGACTACACCAAGGTCAAGGACGGCTGGATGCTGGTCGTTGCCACCCGCAAGTAACCTCCTTACAGTAACTTCCTAAGTTTTGGGAAGCTGTACCCGCGCTAATAACGCAAAGACTAGAGAGCCCATGGCGCACATGCTATGGGCTTTCGTGCCTCTGGATTTGGGTTGAAGTTCAGGAACAGGGCTTGAGCGTACTTGGGAGCGGGGGGTAAGGAAGCTGCTGGAGCTGCATGAGCGCTTATCCGGGATAGAGGTTAGTGCTAAGTTGAGAGCTTAAGGCTTGCGCACAAGGCTTGCACCAAGAGAGAGTAAGTTCGCCGCAGCGGGCGGGCTTTTGACGGTCTGAGCAGGCCTCAATCAGGAGAGAAGAAACCCTATGTCCTATGCGGTATTAGTGCTGAATGACGATAACTTTGCCCCGGTCAACGTCAGTGACGATCGGTTAAGCCATGGCTTTAGCCTCAATGAAGAGTTAACTACACTGCGCGAGTGGCGCTTGAGCCCTTACGCTAGTCGGACTATGGCTATAGGTGTAGTACTAAGTCACTTGGTGCGTATTAATCCGGAAGCGCTTTACGCTACTCAGATGACTCCGTACTTACGCGACAGTGAGCCTATTATTCCGGAGTTGACGCGAGATGAGCTCAAGAGCCGTGAGTTATGGGCAGCGGCGCGCTTTTACACGATGAGTGAGCATACGCCCATCGATGTGGATTACATCAGCGCGCACTTTGATGCGATTTGCCTATTCCTCAACCACCCACTGACCCCAAACTCCATTATTCCTGCCAGTCTCAATTCTTTGTTGTGTGCTGCCAGCTGCCCACCCAGCTTTATCTTCAACCTGACTGTTCCTACGGCACCTGCGCTCACTTTTAGCTTGCAGCTGTTTTTGCATACCGTAAACACTAAGGCTCAGTTCGTTCACACCTTAGGATCTAAAACGCTCGCGAACCCACCGTATCAAGTCACAAGTGACGTTAATGCTTTGTTCTGGTTTCATCAAGCCAAGACGAAATGTGCTTTAGCGAGCCTGAAAGGCCTATTTGACACTTCAGAAGGGCTATCGGAGCAAATCACGATTGCAGTGAGCTCCACCTTATTTACCCGTCATGCGCAGCTGGGAATCTCTCCTGAGGCCTTAAATCTCTTGCAAGCTTTACGGAAAGTTTGGCCTCAGACGCGTTTTGTGGTGGTGCTGGGGCCCGGCATTTTTTCCTTTGCGCCGCTGGAAAGTGATGCGACGTATCTGCACACTGACCAGTCACGATCAGCTGGTAACTTGGCGGAGCATTGGTGCCACAAGTTTAACGCTATGTTGCAGCGCCATGCTCTGACCCAAGCTGTGCTGCAAGGTCAAGCAAACCTCAGTGAGGCTCCAAGAGCCATTGAGGTACCGTACGTGGAGGGAGTCTTTTTCGGGCAAAGCTATGAAGACTATCTCAAGTTGCTCGGGAGCGTGCGTCTTCTGGTTACGGAATACTCTTGCGAGCAGCTTTTGGCCGCCAGCTGCGGTACGGCGACTTTGGGCTTAGCGCTTGATCTTGATTTAGAGCAGCCAATCAGTAGGGAGTACTTTGCCACCTATGCCTCCTTTAAGCTAAATCAAGATAATTACTTTGGAGCAAACCTGAACGAACGTGATGAAAAGGCATACCAAGAAGCCTATCAATCCTATGACGACTTAGCGCGCGTGGGGCAGCTCAACCGAGGGGCCAAGGTGGGGTTCTACCAAGAGCTAAGCCCGGTTAGCTTTGGAACCAGCACAATCTTCCCGTGCCTTAAGCTCAGTGAGCTGTGCGCCTATCCGCACGAGGCTATCGCTAAAGCACAAGACGCTCTAAACGCCGCCGCAGCGCAAAATGATGTAGCGCTCCAACTGGAACGACCGTCAGCACTAAACGCCGTGTGGCAGCAGGTGTTGCAGGACAAAGCGCAGCACCTACATCCTCAAGAGCAACTTACGGTGTTAAGACATAAGCTGGGGCTTAATGCCCAAGATCATTGTGGCGCCCGGCAACTGGCGCAGCGGGCGAACTTTACGGGCTCCGGCCGTTACGAGGTGCAATGGCAAGTCTTAAAGAGCCTGCTGCAAAGCAAAGCGCAACATGAATTGACCATTATGAGCTTTGGCTGCTCCACTGGCCAAGAGCTGGCAGAGCTGCGCGTGCTCTTAGGGCCTCAGGGACAGCATCGATACTTGGGCGTAGATCTAAGTGAGGATGCCTTAGCGCAGGCTCGTCAGCTCTGGCACAATTTAGAGCAGCTGCCAGCTTTGCCTCAGGCCCAAAGTGCCAGCTTTATCACAACGGCACAGCTAGAAGACCTGGTAAGTCAGCACCTTCAGTGTAACGTGATTTGTGCCATGACCGTGCTCTGTCGCTATCCTGAGACCGCTCAGCTTGAGAATGCGCAAGGGGTGTATGACTGGGTGGATTTTGCCGCAACTTTACAGCTCTTAGATCAAGCCTTAAAGCCCGGCGGCCTGCTGTGTCTGTTCAACACCAATTACGCCCTAGAGGACAGTGAGCTCAGCGCTCACTATCAGCGCTTGTTCCCAGCCCAAGAGCGGCAAGAGCTCGTACAGCTCCTAGCAAGCTCCGAGGGGCTGGCGTCGGCCTTTGAGCGTGCGGCGCAGCAAGGACCGCAGAGCTTAACGGCGGCGCTCTTTGGCTATGTGCCGACCTTTGCTCCAACAGGAGAGCGCCTTGCTGGCGCCAACAAGGGTACGATTTTCCGCAAACTCTCATAATTCTAAGCACTGTATCGACTGTGCTTGCAGGGCGATGGGGCTTTAGTGACTGTGATCAGCTTTTGGCCTTGGGCGTGAAACCTAGCGTTTTCATGCCCCAGGGCTCCCGCATCTTAATTTCTTGGGGGGTTGTGTAAAATGAGCTCACTCAGAAGATATGTTGCGTACAAGCG
>CALXOW010000113.1 GCA_944390115.1 uncultured Anaerobiospirillum sp. | reverse complement strand
AAAGCTAACCCACTAACGCTAAGTCAATGATGATATCCAAAGTGTGATCTAAAACAGGCGAGGCAAGTTTGCCATACCAATTCTTCTGGGATCGCCTTACCAAGGTGGTAAATATCACCACGACTAACATCTTGATCGAGTACATCAAGTTTGAACAGAAGGTCTCGCTACGCGAAGATGGCAAACATACTGGTCGCATCGATGCCTACATCCCAGATACGCAAGTCCTCATTGAGCAAAAGAACAAAACTGTTAACCTAGATGAGCCCCGTCGTCAATCCGATAAAACTTACCTTACCCCATACCAACAGGCCCTACGCTACAAAGATCATCTCCCGTCCGACAAGCCAGTGCGCTTTATCGTGGTCAGCAACTTCTATGAGCTCAGACTCTACAACTTAAATAAGAACCATCATCACCCGGAGCTCATTAACCCAACCGTCATTCGCCTTGATGACTTGGAACACCAGTTCCTACGTTTAACCTTCTTAGTTGATCCCACTATGGCCGAGCAGGCCAACCCGTTTTTACCACCGCCTACCGCCTTATCTTTTCAGGCGGGGCGTCGCATTGCGCGCATTTACGACAAGCTCTATCCACTGTATGTGGATGCTGGTATCAGCCCAGAAACCGCTCGAGCTAATCTTAACAAGCTTTGCGTCCGCCTCGTATTCTGCTGGTTTGCCAGCGATGCAGGACTTTTTGATCAAGCAGGCAACAATCTTTTTAGGTCCTACTTGTATGGCATTCCCACCAAATGTGGCCGCTGGGCTCTACGTCAATTATTCCAAGGCTTAGACACACGCATCAACGAGCGTGACCCGCTTGAGATGCTTGAACTTAAAGCATTGCCCTACGTTGATGGCGGTCTTTTTGATCATGCAGCACAAGACCTCATTCCTCAATTGAACGATTGTGCATGGCGCCTAACCATCAACGAGAATAAATTTGACTGGGCTGCGATCAACCCCACCATTTACGGCGCACTCTATGAAAGTACTGTAAATCCAGCGCTACGGCGTGTAGCGGGCATGCATTACACCTCGGTTGAGAATATACACAAAGTTATTGATCCACTGTTCTTAAACGAGCTTAAAGCGCAATTTGCTCAGTACATGGCGATCAAGTCCCCCAAGGTTCGCACCGCCCGGCTCAAAGAGCTCCAAGACAAGCTTGCGCGCCTCCAATTCCTTGATCCGGCCTGCGGCTCAGGCAACTTCCTCACTGAGACCTATTTGAGCTTACGTCATTTAGAGAACGAGATCATTCGTGAACTCTATGCTAATCAGACCTTTTTAGGAGTTGAAGCCCTTTCCCCAGTTAAGGTCAACTTAAGCCAATTCAAAGGCATTGAAATCAACAGCTTTGCTGTTGCGGTAGCCAAAACTGCGCTCTGGATCGCCCACATTCAAATGCTCAAGGAGACCAGCGATATCATCAACCACCCAATCAAGGCCTTCCCTTTAGACACCTATGAAAATATTATCGAGGGCAATGCCTTGACCCTTTCATGGGAGCAGGTGGCCCCATTGAATGAGCTCAGCTACATCATTGGCAATCCACCTTTTAGTGGCGCGCAAATGATGAGTCATGATAATAAGCGAGATCTACAGCAAGCATTCGGGAGCTATTGGCCTACTAAGATTGGAGACCTCGATTTCGTCAGTGGCTGGTTTAAAAAAGCGCACGACGTGATGGCGCAAGCTCCGCACATCAAAACAGCTTTCGTTGCCACCAACTCTATTTGCCAAGGCTCTGCTATTACCAATCTATGGGCCCCGCTCCAACAACAAGGTATAGAGATTATCTTTGCATACCGCTCATTTCTATGGGACAGCGCTGCGCTTGATCCGGCCAGTGTGTACTGCATCATTGTGGGCCTGGCTAACAAGTCGGGCTTAGATCACGCTACCAAGCATATTTATGATGAAGAAAACGTCCGTACCGCCAAGCACATTAACGCCTACCTATTAGATGCTGATGATGCCTTCATTTATGCTCGCCGTCACCCTTTATGCCAAGTACCAACTGGAGGTGTAGGCAATCAACCAATTGATGGTGGCAAATTCCTGTTCACGACTAAGCAAAAGGCAAACTTCTTAAAGAAGGAACCTCAAGCCGCCCCTTATTTCAAGCGTTGGTTCGGCAGCCAAGAACTGTTACACGACAAAGAACGTTACTGCTTGTATTTAGGCAATTGTTCTGACACAGAGCTTGCCAACATGCCACGAGCCAGCAAACGTATTGCGGCTGTCCGTAAGTTCCGCCAAAAGAGCAAATCTGCCATCACCAGAAAGCTGTCACAAAAGCCTGCCCAATTTGCCACCACTAATATTCCGCAATCCAACTTCTTAGTACTTCCTAAGGTTTCATCATACCGAAGAGCTTACATTCCGATTGCTTTCATGAAGCCAGCTGATGGCTTGTGCAGCGACTTACTCAAGCTGTTCCCAAATGCAACCTTGTTTCACTTCGCAGTACTGATGTCATCAGTGCACATGGTATGGGTCAAAACAGTGTGCGGCCGTCTTAAGATGGATTATCGCTACTCGACCGAGCTGGTGTATAACACCTTCCCGTGGCCTCAACAAATAACCTCAGAGCTGCAACATGAAATAGAGGGGGGTGCTCAAGCAATTTTAGATGCTCGCACCAATGGCATGACCCTCTCAGACCTTTATGATCCGGAAAAGATGCCGGGTGCTCTGCGTAAAGCCCACGCGGCCAATGACCGCTTGGTCATGAAAGCCTATGGTTTTGACCCAAGCTGGAGCGAAGACCAGATCTTCACTGGTCTCTACCGGCTCTATCAGCAGCTCATTGCCGCTGAAGCAGCGTCCAAGACCAAATAGGCAGCCCCCAATTGCAGCAAAGCCCAAGCTTTTTTTGGGCTTTGCTTTGGACGCGCGTGAGCGCGCTAATGCGCAGTCCGCGCAGCGGCCCTAGCCGCTGCGGCCGGGCTGCTGCGCGGGGCGGCTTAGGAGCGCTTCATCGAGTCAAAGAACTCGTTGTTGGTCTTGGTCATGGAGAGCTTGTCTAATAAGAACTCCATCGCCTCGATCTCGCCCATTGGGTGCAGGAACTTGCGTAAGATCCACATCTTCTGGAGCTCGTCTGGAGCCGTTAAGAGCTCCTCGCGACGGGTGCCCGAGCGGGTTACGTCAATTGCTGGGTACACGCGCTTGTCGGCGATCTTGCGCGACAGGTGCAATTCCATATTACCCGTGCCCTTGAACTCTTCGTAGATAACCTCGTCCATCTTGGAGCCGGTATCAACTAAGGCCGTGCCGATAATGGTTAAGGAACCACCTTCCTCGACGTTACGGGCGGCACCAAAGAGACGCTTTGGACGTTGCAGGGCGTTGGCGTCCACACCACCGGTTAAAACCTTGCCTGAGGATGGCACAACTGTGTTGTAGGCGCGGGCTAAGCGGGTAATCGAGTCCATGAAGATCACCACGTCACGCTTGTGCTCGACTAAGCGCTTGGCCTTTTCAATGACCATTTCTGCAACTTGAACGTGACGGGAGGCGGGCTCATCAAAGGTCGAAGCTACCACCTCGCCCTTGACGTTGCGGCGCATTTCGGTCACTTCCTCAGGACGCTCATCGATTAAGAGCACGATGATGACACACTCTGGATTGTTAGCGCTGATCGAGTGAGCCACGTTCTGCATCAGCACAGTCTTACCGGCCTTAGGAGGAGCCACGATTAAAGCACGCTGGCCCTTACCAATTGGAGCGGTTAAGTCGATGACACGCGAGGTGATATCTTCCTTGGAACCGTTGCCCAGCTCTAAGCGCATGCGCTCTTCAGGGAAGATTGGGGTCAAGTTCTCAAAGAGAATCTTGTTGCGGGCGCGCTCTGGAGTCTCGAAGTTGACCGAGTCGACCTTGAGTAAGGCAAAGTAGCGCTCGCCTTCCTTTGGGGGGCGAATCTTGCCTGAGATCGAGTCGCCGGTGCGCAGGTTGAAACGACGTACCTGCGAAGGCGAAACGTAAATGTCATCAGGACCTGCTAAGTAGGAGCTGTCGGCGCTGCGCAAGAAGCCAAAGCCGTCGGGCAGAATCTCAATGACGCCGTCACCGTAGATGTCTTCACCGGTACGGGCACAGAGCTTGAGCAGGTTGAAAATGATTTCCTTTTTACCAAGACGCGCAGTGTTCTCGATACCGGCTTGCTCGCACATATCGACTAACTGTGCCACTGGGGTGTTCTTAAGTTCGTTAAGATTCATCGCTGTACTTTGTGTGAAAAGGCGCTGTGACCTAAATAAGGAACAAGAAAAGACCAAAGCTCTTTGGCCTTGTCTCAAGCTGATTGGGGATAAGCATCAGCGTCCCGTGCTCGACTTAGGCGCTGACTTAAGCTCAGAGGCTGATGCGGACGCCACGCCTCTTTGGGGGCGTTACCCTGCACAGCATGAGACGCACTTCCTCACCTAGGCAAAAGCGCGCTAGATCCTAACCAGGTCCTGCTTACTATCACGCAGGATAGGTTTAGTCCTAGGCTCTCACCCCATAATGTGCGTTAAGCTCACTCAAGCTGAGCTAAAGCGCTCTCTCAAGCACAAAAACCATGAACAGCACACGCCAACCGAACGGAGGCGCTTAAAAGAAACGCAGTAAGAAACTTATCTGAGATTGTGCCAAGCGATGATTTGAGCCTGGGCAAGAGAAATCTAAGGTGGGTTGATAGGTGAGATTGCAAAATGATGGAGCTAGGCTCCATGGATTGGACAATACGCGTAGCTAAGCCAAAATAGGCTGATTACGCGAACGTCGCCATAATAGCACAAATTCACCACCCTGGCGCAAATTAACGGCGCGACGCCCGCCCCTGAGCTTGCTCGGCACCGGGCTTCAATTGTTTTTGGTTTAGGCACCATCACCCCTTGCATAATTCTCGCATGAAGGAGTGCTCAAAACGCCCTAAAATATTGGCGGGACTCACAAACGCCCTAAAATATTGGCGCGACTCACAAACGCTCTGATTCGTGTGCTAAGGACTGACTATGCGCTCTCAATCTTTTGCCTCATATCTTGTGCGCGGCACGGCCTTATTGTTGGGTTGTGCGGTATTGCTTTTTGGCACATCAGCGTGGGCGGAAGAAGAAGCCACCCCTGATAACGTGGTCACAGAGCTGGCGCCTGAAACCGATGGCCGACTCTCTGATGTTAAGGCCCTGCTCAATCGCCACAGCATGCCCGTTGAGAGCAACCTGCCGTTGCGCCTGATGGCTGCCCCCCCGAAGTTTGAGGTGTTAGAAGAGGCCCTAAGTCAGCCTCCAGCCAGCGCCAATCCTGAAAGTGAGAGCTCCGAATTACCGACGAACTTAAACTTGGGCTTAGGTCAGTCCGTGGACACTGAGATCCCAGTAAGTGCCGAGCCAAGCTCGGCTCCAAGCACTAAGCCTATCCCTGATATGGAGCAGGTGCAGGCCCAGCAGCAAGCGCAGCGTGCGCAAGAGCTTTTGGATCTGCTCAACCTCAATACCGAAGATCTGAGTGCCACGCAAGTTCCTGAGCGCGCTCAGCTGGAAGCGCGCTTAGAGCGCCTCACGGCTAATGAAGATCTGGCCGAAGAGGACAAAGCCCGCATCAGCGCCGCCCTCAATAGTATGTTGGAGACTTTGCCTCAGTACGAGACTATTGTGCGCGAAAGTAAGCGTCTAGCGCAGGAACTGAGCACCTCCGGGCAAACGCTGCATGACCTGGAGCTGGAATTAGGTCACGCCAATAGCGTCTATACTCAGGCTCCGCCTGCGGTCTCTGACTTGACCTTAGGGCAAAGCTACGACTTATTAGCCTCCTTGGGGGATGCTCAAGGCAAGATTCAAGATCACCTCAATGAGGCAACTGCCGCCTACAGCTCGCTGCAAACGCTGCCAACCCGTGCCCAAAACCAAATCAGCACCAACAGTGAACTGTTGTCCGATATCACTCGCACTTTAAATGACAGCTCTTTGAAGCTGTTTGTCGCCGAGCGTGAAGCCTTAGAGTTTGAGGCATTGACCTTGGAGCGCCACAATAGCTTATTGCAAGCTGAGCTTAAGACCCAGGTCATCTTCCAAGATATCGTCAACTACCGCATCAGCATCTTAAATCTGCAAAAGGACTATTTAGCCCGCTACATCACCGCTGCACGCTTAAAGCAAAATACCTTGCTCTCTGAGCAATACTTGCACAGCACCACCCTTGAGGCCTCCGGTGATAGCAGCTTAGATCCGCTGTTGAGTGCCGAAATTGCAACTAATAACGAAATAGCCTCCGGCATCAATCAAATGCTCGAGACCAATACCACGCTGCAACGTGAGCTCCAAGAAGTCACCGTAGCGCTGCGTACCACCGAGCAAATCAACGTCTCACTGCAAGAGCAACTCTCGGATTTACAGGGCAGCTCGATCCTCTCGCGCCTGCTCAACCGCCAACAAGGCGCCATTCCTGAGGTAGAGATTTCCTTTAACTTAGATGAGCTTATCCCTAACTTCAATTTGTGGCTCTACGAAATCCGCAGCTTCCGCGAGAAAATCTTCGATATCCAAAGCTATGTGGCTGAGATGGTGGATAAGGACAGCCGCTATGAGCCTTATCAAGAGCAGCTGACCGAAATCGTGTATCAACGCCGCGAGTTATGCGACGAGCTGTCTAATATCATGTCCGACAACTTGACCCTAGCCAGTGAACTGCGCGCCCAATACAATGCCTTTACCGAGCTGCGCACTCAGGTCGTAACCTCGATCAATGACCACTTGTTCTGGCTGGCTAGCAACCAAGGTATTTCCCTCGACTTCATCAAGACGATCTACCCGACGGCGCTCCAGCAATTTAACAACTTGCTGCGCTTTGTCACCAACACCGATAACCTCAAGCAGGCGGCCTTTGACTTTATCTATATTGTGCTGCCTCTGATCTTAGTGGCCTTTATCTTCTACAAGGCCAAGCCCTTCTTTTACCAGCGCACCAACGATTTGGCACTGCGCCTTGATAAGAGTAACGATAACTTTTACCTCACGCCGCTGGCGCTGGTGTTCCACGCCTTCCTGATTTTGCCTAAGGTCATGTTCTTTACCTTGATTGGCGCGGTCGTGATCTTCTGGACGGTGGATACTTTTGAAAATCAGGTCTGGGTTACTTGGATGCTGGCCTTGCACCTAAGCTGCTTCTTGTACATCCGCCATATCCTGGAACCCAACTCGGTGATGCAGCGCCATTTCTGTATGCCGCCTCAGGTCTTAGCGCATAATCGCATGCTCATCGATAAATTGTGGTACGCCAGTATCCCGATGCTGCTTATTGCCAATATCCGCGAGGTTGACCCAACCAAGATTTCAGATGACGTCATCGGCTACCTCTTGATGATGCTGGGCTTCTTGTACTTAACCTTCTTTGCCGCCCGCACTATCAAGCAGCTGTTAGCGGTCAGAAGCCCGACTTTAGGCTTTACCACCTTAGCGATCGCAGGCTTTTTAACTCCGCTCACTATCGCCTTGATGCTGGGTCTGGGCTACTACTACACCATTATTCAACTGTTAAACCGCGTGGCTTTAACCCTGTACCTGTTCTTCTTGTACTTCACCTTAAGCCAGGTGCTGCGCCGTGAGCTCTATGTCGCTCAAAACAAGATTATGGCTAAGATGCGCCGCTTACGCGTCCAAGCGCGCACGGCCGGGAGCAATCTCAATAAGCGCTTATTAGCAGGGCGGGGCACAAAGGACCCGCGCCATGAGGGTTCGGAGAGCATGGGCCTTGAGTTTGTCAACCAGCGCGCCTTTAAGCTCTTTAACTCGATCTTACTCGTGGTCTTCTTGTACTTCATGTACCACCAATGGAGCGATTTGGCCGGTGTCTTAAACTATCTCGACCAAATCTACCTCTACCAAGACATCACGGTAGTCGACGGCAAGACGGTTTCAAGCAGCTTGAGCGTAGGCGATGTGCTCTTGGCCTTATTCATCATTTTGGTGGCCTTCTTACTCAACCGCAATCTGCCGATTGTGATTGACCGCCTCTTTATGCTGCGCAACAGCTCCAAGGCCAAGAGCGCCAGCTACACCACCAAGCTCATCACCGGCTATGCCATCACGACCATCGCGGTGATCTTGGCGGCAAGTGCGGTGGGCATTAAATGGGAAAATCTGCAATGGCTGGTTGCCGCCTTATCGGTCGGCTTAGGCTTTGGCTTGCAGGAAATCTTCGGTAACTTCGTTTCCGGTATTATCATTCTCTTTGAGCGCCAGCTGCGCGTGGGCGATATCGTGACCTTGAACAATCTCTCGGGCACGGTCAACAAGATTCGTATCCGCGCCACCACCATTGTTTCCTTTGATAACAAGGAAGTGGTAATCCCTAACAAGCAATTTATCACTGAGGCTTTGACCAATTGGTCCTTGTCCAACACCGTCACTATGATTGAGTTTGCGGTGGGCGTAGCCTATGACGCTGACACCAATCGTGCCAAGGAAATCTTGCGCAGCATCATTCGCCGCTGCCCTGATATCAGCCGCGAGCAACGGCCTAAGGTCTACATCAAGAGCCTGGACGCCAGCGCAATCACGATTATGTGCGAGGTCTATGTCAAGGAAATTGGCAAGCGCAAGATCGTCTATGACTTCTTGAGCACCGAAACGCTGCGTATCTTCAAGGATCTGGGCATCGAGATTCCATTTGACCAATTGGATGTCACGATCCGCAATCTCGACACCAATCAAACCTTGACCTTCCACGAAGAAAAGCTGGTGCAGGCGGCCGCCTTAGGCGCTAAGGAAGCCTTGGCCAGCCTGGAGGCCAAACAGCAGCCACAAGATAGCCCAGAGATGGAGACCGAGGCGGCACCGAGCGCGGTACCGGTAGCCGCTAAGAGCTAACCGAGCCAGTAGCCCCTAAGAGCTAACCAAGCCAGTAGCCCCTAAGAGCTAACCGAGCCAGTAGCCCCTAAGAGCTAACCGAGCCAGTAGCC
>CALXOW010000112.1 GCA_944390115.1 uncultured Anaerobiospirillum sp. | reverse complement strand
TTAACCGAACTGAGAACAGGAGGCGGCGCTTCCTCCCCCGAGTTACCTCGGGGGTATCCGCGCCGGTTTTAGATGAAGTTTGTCGATGAAGCTACTATTCGCGTGGAAGCAGGCGACGGTGGCAATGGTGTGGTTAGTTTCCGCCGGGAAAAGTACATTCCTAAGGGTGGCCCGGATGGCGGTGACGGCGGTGATGGTGGCAACGTCTTCTTAGTGGCGGACACCAATTTAAATACCTTAGTGGACTACAAGTTCACCAAGTTCTATCAGGCCGGGCGTGGTCAAAATGGCATGTCCGCCGATTGCACCGGTGCTAAGGGCGAGGACATTTTCCTCAAGGTGCCAGTTGGTACCCGCGTCACCGATAAGGAAACGGGCGAGGTTTTAGGTGACCTGCGCGAAGAGGGCGCGATTTTACGCGTGGCTAAGGGCGGTTTCCACGGCTTTGGTAACACTCACTTCAAGAGCTCGACCAACCGCGCTCCACGCCAAAAGACCAATGGTACCCCAGGCGAGCGCCGTATCTTAGAGCTGGAGCTGTTATTGGTAGCCGATGTCGGCCTGTTAGGCTTGCCTAATGCTGGTAAGTCGACCTTTATCCGCTCGGTTTCGGCGGCCCGCCCTAAGGTCGCAGACTATCCATTCACCACCTTAGTACCTAATTTAGGTGTAGTGAAGACCGGTGACGGCGAGAGCTTTGTGATCGCCGACGTCCCAGGCTTAATTGAGGGCGCCGCCCAAGGCGCAGGCCTGGGCCATCGCTTCTTACGCCACTTAGAGCGTTGCCGTGTCCTGTTGCACTTAGTCGATGCTTTGCCAGTTGATGGCTCCGACCCAGTCGAAAACGCCCGCGTGATCGAAAAGGAGCTCAAGGAGTACGCCCACGACCTCTACGACAAGCCACGCTGGCTCGTGCTCAATAAGGTCGATTTATTAGAGGGCGGCGAAGAAGAAGGCCAGGCCTTGGTTGAGCGCATTGCCGCAGCCTTAGAGACCAAGCCTGAGCGCACCTTCTTAATTTCGGCCTTGCAAAAGCAGCACACCAAGGAGCTCACCTACGCGCTCCAGCAGCTGGTCGATGAGGTTAAGCAAGCCGAGAAGGCAGAGCCAAGCGCCAATAAGGCCGATAACTTCGTCTGGACTGAGGGCGAGCAAAACGTACGCGATCCAGTTAACGGCGCTAAGGTCGACGGTGATGAGAGCGATGACTTCTTTGATGACGATGATTTAGGCGTCGAGATCGTCTATCAGAAGTAATAAGAGGTGCTGATAGGCAGCACCGCTCCAACTTAAGAAGAAAAAGCGCAGTTCTCTGCGCTTTTTCGATCCGAGCAGCTGATGGCGCCCAAACCATTACCAGGCGCCGACTGCACATGTTACCTAACTAAGGACTGCTATGTCAGAGCTAAACCGGCTCAATGTGCCTGCTGAGCACTGTAAGATTTCCCTGGTTGTGGCGATGGGCCTGGATCGGGCCATTGGTGAGCGCGGCGCCATGCCTTGGTATTTGCCCGCTGATTTAAAGCATTTCAAGGAGGCCACGATCGATGGCTGCGTCATCATGGGGCGCAAGACCTTTGAGTCGATTGGTAAGGCGCTCCCTAAGCGTCGCAACATCGTAGTGAGCGCGACGCTCGAGGCGCAAGCGGGGATCGAGGTGGTTCCATCTTTAAGCGCGGCCTTAGAGCTAGCGCAAGATCGCATTACGCCGCTAGTACAAAAGTCTGCTGCCCACGATGAGGTCTGCACTTACGAGCACATCGCCATTATTGGCGGCGCGCGCTTGTTTGAGGAAGGCTTTGAGTACGCCCAAGAGCTCAATATTACCGAGATCCGCGCCACCTTCCCTCATGCTGACACCTTCTTTCCTGAGTTTGAGCAATTAGGCCTGTTCATGCGCGAAAGCCAGGAGCCGCATGTCTTAGGCGACAATCGCGCCTACTACTATTGCGCCGCGAGCCAGCCGAGCGGCTTTGCCCAAGACATCCCTGGCTTTGATGAAAACGAGCTGGTGGTCGACTCCGAGCAGCGCGAGCTGGTGATCGACGATCTGCCAAAAGAGGGCTTGGCGTACCGCCACCTCAAGTACGTGCGCATTTAGCCGCACCGCCGCGCAGCTTCGCCGCGCGCACGCCCTTATCTGGAGCGCCGTGCGGCCCTGCCTCTTGGCCCGTAGTCCCGTCTCTTGGCCGCGCGGGCCTGGTGCGGGGCTAGGCTCCGCTCTGCTGCCTGGAAAAGCCTGGTCAGGCAGCAGCTGACCATGGTAGCGGCTGAGCGCCGCTCTTGGGTAAGCGGTTAGGCGGCAAAGCTGCTTAGATAGCAGCGTAGCCCACTGATTTGACGCTAAAGAACTTATCGTCCTCAAAGCGCCAAGCGCTTAAGCGATCGCCCCAGATGCAGCCGGTATCGAGCGCTCTGATATTGAGCTCGTTGCACTTGCCGTTTAAAGCGGCCCAGTGACCAAAGACCAGGGTGTACTGCTTTTTCTTGTACTGCATCGGCTGGGCGAGCTTAAACCAAGGGGTAAGGCCGTCCTTGGCGACACTTTCTGGGTTGACCGCGCTGTTTTTGAAGTCCAAGGAGCAGTCGTGGTAGCACAGGCGCATCCGCGTAAAGGAATTTAAGGCAAAACGCCAGCGGCGCAAACCCTCATTGGCATAGGAGTAGGTGTAAGGCTCTTCGCTGTACATATTGCGCAAGAGCACGATGCGCTGCTGCGGGTCTTTAAAGATGCGATTGACCTCTTTGGCTTCTTTGCGCGCCCGCTTGATATCCCACAATGGGTAGATACCCGCGTGGGCAACCGCTAAAGGCTTGCTCGAGTGCAAGTAGAGCAGCGGGCACTTTAAGAAGTAGGACACAATGTCCTCGCGCAGCTTGGACTTTAAGATGACGTCGAGGTTGTCCTTAGGGCGGGCCTTGGTTAAACCGTAATGCACCGCTAAGAAGTTGAGGTCGTGATTGCCGATCACGCTTTGCACGCATTTGCCCAGCTTAAAGATTTCCTGCATCGTCTCAACCGGCAGGGGACCACGACCGATCAAGTCGCCGGTTAAGATCAGATCGTCGGACTTCTCATCGAACTTGATGAGGTTAAGGAGCTTAACAAACTCGTCATGACAGCCGTGGAGATCTCCAATGCAGTATGTGGCCATAACAACCAACCTCGGTTAGGAAAAAGGCATTCTTAATTCAGACTAAAAATGAATTAGCTATTTTCGGCAAAATGGCGGCTATTCTCAAGGATGAACCTTAGGTTATGCCAAAAGGCTCACACCCCAAAGAAAAAAAAGAGTGTGACCTCCAAGGTGGGGTGAAGCGCTCATTTTGCTCGGTGCTTGGGGCCATGTGCTAAGCTACCTCATGGTTTAGTCCATTTTCGTAACTTAGATAGGGGGCGCGGCATGATTTCACGTGACTTTATTAAGCATCGCTTGCTGCCACGCGTTGACATCGTCAAGTTGATCGACTCGTACTGCAAGCTCAAGCGCTCGGGCTCCAACTATTCCTGCCTGTGCCCATTCCATAAGGAAAAGAGCCCGTCCTTTATGGTAAGTCCGAGCCGCCAAACCTTTATGTGTTTTGGCTGCGGTGCCCATGGCTCGGCGATCGACTTTATCGAGAAGTACAAGAATCTCAACTTTGTGGAGACGATCGAAGAGCTGGCGCGCTTTGCCGGAGTCGATGTCGAGTATGAGCAGGGCGGGCGTGAGCGCCGCGCCGACGATCGCTACCAGCTCTATTACGAGCTTATGGATCGCGCCGCCAGCTACTTTACCAGTCAACTGCGCGCCACCCCTGAGGCCTTGTCTTACTTTAAGGACAAGCGTGGCTTATCGGAGCTCACCATCGTCAAGGGGCGCCTGGGCTATGCCCCGAACGACTATGACTACGCGAAAAATAAGATTGCGCGCAACGCTGATGAGTACAAGAAGCTCATTGAGCTGGGCTTGCAGGTCGACCGCTACGATGAGGACAAGCAGCGCCAGCTGACGCGCGCCTTTTTCCGCAACCGCGTGATGTTCCCGATCTTTGATATCAAAGGGCGCATTATCGCCTTTGGTGGGCGCCAATTAGGGGACTACGGCCCGAAGTACCTCAACACGCCTGAGACGCCGATCTTCAAGAAGCGCCGTGAGCTCTTTGGCCTCTATGAATGCTTAAAGGCAACGCGCAATCGCCCCGAGAAGGTCGTAGTGGTCGAGGGCTATATGGATGCCATTGCCCTGCGTCAGGCGGGCTTTGACTACGTGGTGGCGACCTTAGGTACTGCCATCACCGCCGAGCATTTCAATCTGCTCTTTCGCTACACCAACCAGGTCATTTGCTGCTTTGACGGCGATGAAGCGGGCAAAAAGGCGACCTGGCATGCCCTGCAGACCGTGACCCCAGTGCTGGTCGATGCCAATAAGGAGGTGCGCTTTATCAACCTCCCAGCCGGGCACGACCCTGATACCTTAGTGCGCTCGCAAGGCAAGGAAGCCTTTGAGGCGCAAATTGAGAAGTCAGTGAGCTACCCTGAGAGCATCATGCTCCATGAGTCCAAGCTCTACAATGTCGCAGACCCCAGCGAGCGCGTGCGCCTCATTAACAGCGTACTCGCCATCGCCAAGGCGATGAAGAATATGGCCTTGCAGCAGGTGACACTGCAGGTGCTCTCAGGCTACGTCAAGATGCCATTTGAGAGTATCTCCGCCATGTGCCAAAGCGCCGAGGTCAAGCCGGACCAGGCCTTTATGCGCCTGGAGGGCAGCCACTTTGCCGATGAAGCGTCAGGACGCGATGGCTTTAAGGTCTATGGCGCGCAAAACAACAGCGCTCCAGATAGCTACAAAGCGTGGGGTGATCGTAATTCCTATCGGCGCAACTATGATGAGGGGCGCCGCACCAATGTGCCGACTTGGGCTAGCTCGCAGCAAAATGGCCCCGAGGTCATCCGCTTTACTGGACGGCCGCGCACCAATCTGGGCGCACCCGCCCCGCAAAACCAAGTCCAGCTGGGCATGCAGGCGCAGCCGGGCCAATTCCAGCCCGCTCAGCCCGGCCAGCCTGGCGTTCCGGGGCAAGCTTGGCCTGGCATGCCCGCTCAGCCTGGGATGCAAGCTCAGCCGGGCCAGCCCGCTCAGCCTTGGAACCAAATGAACCAGGCTAATCCTTGGGCCCAGAGCGGTCCGCAAGGCTCTGCACCAGGGCAGCTGCCACCAGGTCAGCCTAATCCTGCTCTTGGTATGGGGCAGCCCTATGGCCAGCCTTACGGTCAGGGGATGGCGCAGCCCTTAGCCGGGATTAAGCCGAGCATCTCGGTGCAAAGTCGGGCCCCGTTTGCCCCTGAGGTGAGCGGTGGTGTGGTGACGCTGCAACAACTACAACAGCAGGTGCGCTCAGAGCAAATCGAGCAAAACCAGCAAAGCCCAGCTGGTCAGTACCTAAACTTAGGACCTGATGGCGTGCCGCGCTCAGATAATCAGCGCGTGGAGGAGCCGACTGGCGAGTACTACGAAGGCGGACGCGGCCCGGGCACGAGCAATATTTTGACCTCGATTGATGCAGACCAAGTGGCCGCTGAAGCTGGCGAACTGGCCGGAGCGGGCGCGACCAATCACGGGGTCATTACGGACTACTTCTCCACGGTCGAGTTTGAGCGCAATCTGGGCCTGACTTTAGAGGAAGTGCAGACTTACAACACAGTAGTGGGTGTTGATTTCACCCCGCGTGATTTAAGTAGCCCGGTTTATCAGCTCATCGCCTTTATTTTGCAGCAGCCGACTATTGTGGCTCAGGTCTATGAGCAGTTTAAGCTTGAGCAGTTCTTGCAGCTGGGCGCCCGACTTAAGATCACCGAGTACCCGTGCATCGAGCGCTTGATTCACCTCATCGATGGTGACCGCAACATCACCTGTGCCGGCATTATTGAGGAGTACCGCGAGACGGACTTTGATCCACTCTTCTCGTATCTCATGGGCGTGAACATCAATGGCAGTCCGGACAATCACGAGGAGTGGAGCATCCAGACCCAGATTGGCTTTTTTGCCACCTACTTGCGCAAGGCCATCGCAGAACCGCTCTTTAACCGCAGCCGCAGCATCTTGATGAACGGCTCCAATATCTCCGAGGACAACCTCAAGGAGCTCTCAGCCTTGCGTGAGTTCAACTACCGCCAAAGCTAGCGCGGGCCTGCTGCGAGTACGCCGCGAGCCAGGCCGCGTGCACGGACCTGGCCGCGCGTGCGCCAGCTGAGAGCTGGGGATGCAGAGCGTGGTAGCTTGCGCTACCAGGTGCGGTAGTGCGAGCTGAGCTTGGGCTTTGTTGCAAAGCTGGGCCTATTTGCGGCAAAGGGCTGGGGCCTTTTGCCGCACGACATTTCGGGCTATAATGCGCACCACGGCCCATTAGCTCAGTCGGTTAGAGCAAGCGACTCATAATCGCTCGGTCTCCAGTTCGAGCCTGGAATGGGCTACCATCCTTTGGTGCCGCCCGGCACCCTGTCTCCAGATTTTTTCTCCTTCAAACCAGTGAGCTTAACCTTGCGTTTAGCTCAGGGCATTGGTGTGCCCTAAAAACACCAAGCCCCCACCTAGAAAATCTGGGCAGGGGCTAGGGCTCTCACCTGAGCGTGGACTTAATTAGAATGGGCACTCGTCGCGGTCGTTCTTTTCAGCGGTGACGTAGCTGCCGTTAACTAAGACTTGCAGCTGAACCGTGTTGTCGTTTTGATTGATGAGACGAACCTTAGCGCCCTTGCGGTAGGTGCACGAATAAGGCTGATCCACTAAGATAAGGCCTTGGTTGGTATTGATAGTCAGACGGATACCATCGGAGGTACGGTCCATCAAGGCGGCAGCACCGGCGGCTAAGAGCGCACCGATACCAGCACCGATTAAGGTACCTTCGCTATCGCCTCCGATCGCTTGACCGGCGGCCGCACCGGCAATACCACCAACTACTGCCGTGTTGGTCTTGTTGTAGTGATCAAGGTCAATGGTGATGTACTCCATATCGGTGATGACACCTTCGGTGAAGTAGGAGACTTGACCGGCTCTGCTGGTAGGATTGGTGCAGCCAGTGAGACTGGTGACGGCCAGAGTAGCGACTAAGAGGCCGGAAATCAGACTTAAACGCAGTGAGTGGTTGAACATCGTACGATCCCCCATGCAACCTAAACCAGAGCGCGCAGTTACACTGCGGCGGCTGAGGTTATCTTAACGCAGAAAACTTTGAAAAAGGTAAGGAAGAGGGCAAATGACTACCGTGACTATCACCGGGCGCGATCGCCACGGCGTGGGTATCGCCGTTTCTGAGGGCAAGCAAATTTACGTGCCCCAAGCCTTAGTAGGCGAGGTCATGGAGGTGGAAGTTGGTGCTCCCTTTACCCCGAAGTCGGCACGCTGCCCCGGCACGATTAAGGAAATCCTCACCCCATCACCGTATCGCGTCGAGCCCCAGCAGCACTGCCTTTATGCCGGGCGCTGTGGCGGCTGTCAGCTGCCGCATGTCAGTTATGAGGGCCAGCTTGCCTACAAGCGTGCTGACATCGTGGCTGCCGTCAGCACCGCGCTGGGCCAAGACGCCGAGGACTTAGTGCGCCCGCTGGTCCCAACCAGCGCCCGCCCGTGCCGTTTCAAGTCGATTCGCTATGCCGCGTCCCAAGAAGGAGCGCATACCCCTTTGCGCCTGGGCTTTTACGCCCCGAACTCCCACGATTTAGTGCCAATTGCGGCCTGTCCGCTCGAACCCGAGCGCTTTGCTCAGGTTGCACGCAGTCTAGAGGCCACGCTCAATGAGCTGAGCATCCCCAGCTATGATGAGCTCAAGCCTCAAGCTGAAACGGCGGTGCGGGCGCTGCAATTGCGCGGTGGCGACGCCAATAGCGTCAGCGCTTATCTGATTATGACCGGGCGCCTCAGCGCTACTCAGTGCCAAGCCCTTGAGCGCAAGGCCCAAGAATTAGGCCTGGAGAGCCTGGCGGTGGGCTATAACAATGCGCCGGGCAATGCCTTATTTACGCGCGAGGTCGAGCTCATCGCAGGAGCAGAGTCTATTACTAAGACCTTGCTTGGGGCCCGCTTTGCGGTCTATCCCAACACCTTTTTGCAGGTCAACTATGAGATCTGCTCCAAGCTCTATGAGGCCGCTATCGCCCATTGCGTAGAGGCGCAAAGCCACGACCTTGCTCTAGATCTGTGCTGTGGCGTGGGCACCATGAGTTTGGCCTTAGCCCAGCATTTTGAGCAAGTAGTAGGGGTGGAGATCGTAGCTGAGTCCATTGCCGCCGCCAAAGCCAATGCCACGGCCAATGGCCTAGCGCACAAGTGCGACTTCATCGCCGCTGATATGACCAAGGAGCTCCCTGAGCTCATTAAGCGCCAGCACCTCAACGCCATTATTGCTGACCCGGCGCGGGTGGGCCTAGGTGAGGCCAATGCCAAGCTCTTAGGCAAGGTGCCGGGGCCGTGCCGCTTGGCCGTGATTTTCTGTGCGCTGACCGCCTTAAAGCGCGACTTACCGCTGCTTATCAAAGACGGCTTTAAGCTCGACTATGTGCAGGGCTTTGATATGTTCCCAGGCTCGCAGCACGTCGAGACCTTGGTGTGCCTGACTAAGGCCTAAGAAAGGAGCAGAGTCCTGAGCTTGAGCCTGGTTAGTCATGCAGGGTGTAGAGCTCAGCGCCGGTGCGTCTTAACTCATGGTTTTCGCTCGGCGCGGCATCGGCGGCCGGATAGCCTAAGGCTAGGGCGATAATAGGCTCGGTCGTCAGCTTGAGGGTGGCCTTGAGCTCTTTGATTGGCAATGAGCCGATAAAGCAGGAGCCAAGCCCGAGCTCAGTGGCCTTTAAGGCGACCGCCATCAGGGCCAAACCTAAGTCAAAGAGGCGAAATTCCTGGCCTTGCGCGCTGACGTAGCCGGGGTTTTGCGCATCAAAGGCGCCGATGATGAGCGCGCTGGCGCCATAGAAGTTACGCAGCCGCTCGACGCGGGCTAAAGACTTTCCGGTAACCACCTCAAAGTGGTAGGGCTGGAGGTTGCAGGCAGAAGGAGCCTTGGCCGCAGCATTAAGCAGCAGCTCGAGATAATGAGGCGAGATGGTCCGCTGGTGATCAAAGGAGCGGCAGGAATAGCGCTCTTCGAGCAAGCGGTCGAGGTTGAGGATGCTGTTGGGAGCTGGGCTTGAGGCCGCCGTCCAAGCGGTCGCGCCGGTATGTGACTTGTTCATCTAAAATCGGCGCGGATACCCCCGAGGTAACTCGGGGGAGGAAGCGCCGCCTCCTGTTCTCAGTTCGGTTAA
>CALXOW010000111.1 GCA_944390115.1 uncultured Anaerobiospirillum sp. | reverse complement strand
GCCGATGATAGTGCAACGTACGATTGTGCGAAAGTAGGTCATCGCCAAGCTTAGATTACGCGGAGCGGTAGTTCAGCTGGTTAGAATGCCTGCCTGTCACGCAGGAGGTCGCGGGTTCGATCCCCGTCCGTTCCGCCATTTTCTGAGTGCTGATATGGCTCAGTTGGTAGAGCGCACCCTTGGTAAGGGTGAGGTCCCGAGTTCGATTCTCGGTATCAGCACCATCTCCTTTCTAAGGAACAGAGACCACCGTGAGGTGGTTTTTTTGTATCTTTTGCAAATATTTAACATAATAAAAACTGCAGCGTGCTGGGGCTGCGCCCGGCTTGGGTTTAGACCAAGCCCGAAAAAGCAGAGCGTCTGCTGACCGAGCTCCGCTTTCAAGCGCTCCGGCTTCAAGAGCTCTTGGTCAGAGCTCTGCGCTAGCATCGACTCTTGCCGCCCACTAGTTAAGTGGGCTTAGGTTAAAGGCACTAAGCGGCATTAGGGGTGTCGCTCGTGTGGATGCGGGCTTGAGCTCTGGCCTTGAGTTCTGGGCTGATGCGCTGCTTAGGACGAGGTGGCACGACTTCTTCTGGTTCTGGTGCCGGGTGCTTCTTAGCAGGCAGCTTCGGGGTATGAGTATAGAAGGCAATACGGCCCATCAGGTCGTAGCCTAAGCTGCCGGACCAGATAGCACAGGCTAACAGTCCTGGAATTACGCCCACCGAGATAATGGTGAAAAAGAAGAGTGCGGCTAGTGCTAACCCTAAACTGAGCACATAGCCGATAACGGCGCGATGCTTGAGATCGCGCAGCTCGTCATTGCGGGTAATGAGATTGCGACAGTGCTGGTAACCGTAGGCGCCACCAAAGATCAAGCCCACGATAATGCTCGGTGGGAGCAGATACACCAAATCCGCCCAATGCTGCATCCCGTAGATCTCAGTAAAGGTCAGCTTACCTAAGATAAAGTCCAGCTCGTTGCTGACTGGCTTTAAGTAGAAGCTTAAGAAGGCCTCGAGATCAAAGCCGAAATAGAGCGCCCCATAGATTGCAGCTAAGCTTGGCAGCAAGATGAGGCTCAAGGCAATCAGAAGCGCTCCTGAGGTCAAGGTGTGCACGAGCGCCTGCCACATCCTGAGGAAAATAGGCCACAGCGGCTTAGGGGCCGTGGCCTGCTTCTTAGGGTAGGAGCCCTTGCCCCGTGCTTCAGGATGGACCCTAAGGTAGTCGATGCGCGCTAGTTCAGCCTTTTGCATCGTGTTCATGCGGGCAAAGGCGGCACTGTTGAGCTGGCTTTGCTGCTCGTCCGCCTTTTCGTTGCGGGCTTTGAGCTCTTGGATATAGCAGTAGCAATAGCGCACGGCACTGACACCTGAGATCACGCTCAGGCACTTCTTGAAGCCTTGCCAAAGCTTGCGGCCCCAGCGCTTAAAACGATCTTTGCGCTCGAGTTCTTGTTCTTGGGATTTGGCCCAAGCGTGGGCAAAGCCGTTGTGATAGCCCTCGGCATAGCCGATTTCAAAGGCTTCGTATTCGCCGGGGGAATGAGGCTCGTAGGTCTCGTCGACGAACGGCGCGCACGGCTTAGCGCGCTCTGGGAAGGTTGGCTCTGGTTGGTGTAACGGGGTGGGTTGGCTCTTGCTACGAAAAATGGTCTTGAGACCATGGAATAAAGACTTGAGCATATAGCCTCCGCTAAGTTAGGTCATGCCATAGTTCACAGCATAAATCCAAAAGACCCTCGACCCCTGAAAATAGTCGTTCAAAACATTTTGAGAACTTTTTTGCCGTCATTTGCTTTCTGGTTTGAGGTGGAGCATAGTGAGCTCACTTTGGTTGAAGGAGAGCAATGATGACTCAGAACGATAAGACCCCACCGATGCAGACCTTAAGCTCGCATGAAATCAGCACCGATCGTTTTTCTATCGTGGAAGATAAGATTCTGGTTCATGGTCAGGTCCGCCCATATAGCTACGTCAAGATCACCCCAGGTGTCTGTATCCTGCCTTTTTATCAAGGCAAGATTGCCTTAACCCGCGAGTACCGTTATCCCATCTCGTCCTATCAGTGGCAATTACCTGGTGGCTGCATTGATCCAGGTGAATCGCCTATTGTGGCTGGTATCCGTGAGTTGCATGAGGAAACCGGTTTAGTCGCTGAGCCCGAGGATATGGTTGACTTAGGTTGGTTTTACCCTTCCTATGGCTCGACCAATGAGCAAATCTTCTTGGTAGCAGCTCACGCGCGTTCACGGGTAGAGCCGGAGCAAGAGGTTTCTGAAGTACTGGAGCTTTACCTCAAGAGCGAAGACGAGATTAAGCAGTTGATCGCAAACAACGAGTTTTGCCATGCTGCAGGTCTGGCCGCCTTGCTTAAGTATTGGACGCGCCGCGATTTAGGCCTTATTTAAGCCGACATAGGTCGATGCTATAATCGGCCGATTGGCTGATGGAGGGATGCATGGACGCTGTGATCGATGAGCGCCTCAAAGATTTTGATTATGCCGAAGCGGTTAAAGCAGGTAAAACGGAAGGAAGTGGCCCAGATTTGGCGCAAATTCTTGCCGTTAATTACACCTCTTTAGGGGTAGGGACGCTGGAGGCTGAGGTTGTTTTAGGCTATCAGCATTGTCGTCCATCCCCCTTTGGTCCAATTTTGCATGGAGGTACATCCTTAGCGGTGGCTGAGACTGTAGCGGGCTATGGTTCGATGCTGCTGTGCCATGCTAAAGGCTATCAGCTCACGCCTTTAGGGGTCACCGTGACCGGCAATCATATCTCTATGGCAGCCTTAGGGGAGCGCCTTATCATCAAAGCTCAAGCGATCCAACGTGGACAGCGCTTGCATGTTTGGAATGTCGATCTGCTTCATGAAAACGGCTCCCTGGTCAGCACAGTGCGCGTGACCAATGCCTTAATCCCCGATCGCAGCAACAAAACGAACAAGTAACAAAGCGGACTCGCGTAGCGGCAATGCGCCTCAGGCTAGCAGCAATGTGCCTCAGGCCAGCAGGAATGCGGTCAATTTCAGCAATGCGGTCAAGTGCAGTAGTGAAGTCGATTGCAGCAACGAAGCGAGTACCAGCGGGGATTAATTGCTATGAGGCCGTGTCGGCAAGCACTGCAGTTTTTGGGTTGAATCTGCGCACGTAAGCTGTGCTCTAGGAGGGGGATGTCATGACGGGACAGTTAGTTGAGATGGATCGACTGCGCATAGCATTGCAGGCCTTGGTCTTAAGTAAACTGCCCTTTGTCTTGTACCGCTTACCAGAGGGTACACCTCAGCTTATGGTGCTGACGCAGGGTAAGCCTCTGAGTTTTACCGCTTTGAGCGACTTAGATGTGGCCTCAGGCTTTGTCATGGCGCCTTTTGACCTCAATGGCTCCCATCCGATGGTGCTCTGGCCTAACGCTTCGTGCCTGAAGGCTAGCGGCTGGCCTGACATTACTACCTGCTTAACTGAGCTCTTATCCGCGCCTGACTGGGCGGCGCTGAAAGCTCAGGTGGAGCAAGCTCCGCTGTTAGCACCAGGAACTATCAACACCATGGGCGCCGGTCCATACCGCTCTGATTTTGCTCAGTTTAGCGCGGCACTGCACGCAGGCTTGTTTCAAAAGCTGGTTTTGTCCTCTTACTTTGAGCAAGAGAGCTCGTGTTTTTACGTGCTTGATAACTTCATGCGTGCCTGCGCAGTCAAGCCTGAGCTCATGGTCGTCTTGGCTCAAGCTCCGCAAGTGGGGACGTGGTTTGTTGCCACGCCCGAGGTTTTAGTGCGTACCTTGCCGCAGTCGTCGCGCCTTCATACCATGGCCTTAGCGGGTACTATGCCTTATTGCGCCGAGAATATGGAGCTTGCGGCCTGGTCGCACAAAAATCGCGAGGAACAGGCTTTAGTGACCTCCTATCTCACCGCGATTTTAGGGGATGATTACGAGGCACACGGTCCTTATCCGGTCAAAGCAGGGAGCGTGGTGCATTTGCGTACCGACTTAACCTTTACCCCAAAACAGGGCTTAAGTGCGCTGTTAGCGGCGCTGCACCCGACTCCAGCGGTCTGTGGCCTACCTAAAGCGGCTGCCCTTGATTTTATTGTGGAGCATGAATCCTATCAGCGCTCCTATTACGCTGGTTTCTTGGGTGAGATGCAATGCCCAAAGAGCGGCACCAACCTCTTTGTGAATTTGCGCACGATTGAACTCTTAGCCCAACAGGGCGTGTGGGGACCTTGGACCTTCCGTTCCTATGTAGGGGGTGGTTTGCTCGCAGCCTCAAACGAGGACAGTGAGTACGCTGAGATCTGCGCTAAGAATCGTAGTGTGCTTAGCAATCTTAAGCCTGAGCTCTGGAGGGGCTGATATGCTCTCAAACAAAATGAATGTGCTGCAACTGGCCGCCCTGATGCGTGCCCATGACATCAAGGATGTGGTGTTGTGCCCTGGTAGCCGCGATATTCCACTTACTCAGACTTTAAGTCATATTCCAGATTTTCGCTGCTATAGCCTGACGGATGAACGCAGTGCGGGCTTTTTTGCCTTGGGCTTGGCGGTGCAGCGCAGCGCTAAGGTCGCGGTGGTGGTCACTTCAGGCTCAGCCTTGGCCAATTTGCATCCTGCGGTGTGCGAGGCCTTTTACCAACAAGTGCCGCTCTTGGTGATTTCGGCCGATCGCCCTGAGGCGTGGATTGGGCAAATGGATGGTCAAACCATGCCACAGCCGAATCTCTTTCAGAGCTTAGTGCGCAAAGCGGTGTCCTTGCCTGAGGTTCATGATAAGGAGTCCTTGTGGTACTGCAATCGCCTCATTAATGAGGCCTTGCTTGAGTTAGATCATGGGGTCTTGGGGCCGGTGCACATCAACGTTCCGATTAGTGACCCCTTCTTTGATTTCTCGGTTGAGCAACTGCCGGAAGCGCGCGTGATTCGCCGTTTGAGCTTAGCTGATTTTAAGGCTTGGCTTGAGCAGCACAAGGCTGAGTTTGAGCGTGTCTTACTGGTGGTAGGTCAAAATAATGCGGCTCGTTGGGGCCGCTTTGAGGACTGTGGTAAGGGGCTGAGTGCGTTCCAAGTTTTCTCGGAGTTGCCGAGCAATTTTGCCTACTGGACACAAGAGAGCAGCTCTGAGCCAGGTTCAGATTATTACCTGAGTGCGGCTCGCACGGGTAAACACCTTGATTGGCTCTTAACCGAACTTGAGGCCAGTTGTAGTTGCGATGAGCTTGAGGCTTGGACGCCACAAGTGGTTGTTTCAGTGGGCGGGCACATCGTCTCTAAAAAGCTCAAGCAGTTCTTGCGTAAGCATCCGCCTCAGTACCACATTTTGGTTAATGCACGGGGTGAGGTCAGCGATGTTTTCAAGCACTTAACCCATGTTGTCGAGGCTGATAGCACGCAAGTTTTGTCCATCCTCAGTTCTAGTTTAGAGCCGCGTTGCTGCCGCTATGCCGAGCGTTTGGCGGAGCTCTATCGTGCGGTCTTACCCCAGCCGTTGTGGGGCGCTCAGGGTACTTTGGCTCAGCGGCCGCAGCACAGTTGTCAGGGCCTGAACTTCTTGGCGCACTTACTGGAGCGTATCCCAGTAGGCAGCACTTTACATTTAGGTAACTCCAGCTCGTTGCGTCTGGCGGAATTTGCGCCGGTAACGCATCTTGGTGACATCAAGGTGCAGTGTAATCGCGGCATCAATGGGATTGAGGGCTCGCTGTCAGCGGCCGTAGGCGCCGCCTACCTTGATTATGTGCAAGCTTGTGCTGAGCAAGGCCAGATTGCTGGGCAGGGCCTTGCTGCTGATGGTACGGTGTGTCCTACGGCCTGTCCGCTCCATTTTTTAGTGATCGGCGATTTGAGCTTCTACTACGATTTTAATGGCTTATGGCACAGTCAATTACCGCCTAATTTTCGTATTGTGTTGCTCAACAATAGTGGCGGTGAGATTTTCCGCGTGCTGCCAGGCTTAAAGCTTGATCGTACCGCTGATGCCTTGGTGCGCGGCGTCCATCACAGTCCATCCTTAGCCCTGATGCAACCACGCCTTGAGGCCATGGGCATCAACTACCTGGAGGTAGGTACGGTGCAAGAAGCTTGGGGCCAAGAGATGCAGGATGCAGCGCTTAAGGAGACTCAGATGCAGCAGGCTTTAGCTCAGTTGCTGCACCCCTGGGATGAGCATAGCAGCCTGACCTTGGTGGAGTACCATGCTACGCCGCAAGAAAGTGAGTTCTTTACCGAGTCTATTAGCTTCCTGCGTGCTAGGGTACGGGAGTATCTTAGTGCCGCGCGCTCAGGTGAGCGTTAGGGACGTGTGCTCAGGGCTGTTACCAGAGCTTTAGTGGCGCGTAGGTTTTGTTTTTTCTGTAGCTTGAGGAGGAAGTATGGGGCAGCCTCGTGAGTGGCAAACCATCAAGGAATATCAGGACATCCTGTTTGACTTCTATCAGGGTATTGCCAAGATTACGATCAACCGTCCACGTTATCGCAATGCCTTTACCCCGACCACGGTTGCTGAGATGTCAGATGCGCTCTATTACTGCCGCGAGTGCCAAGACATCAACGTCGTGGTCTTAACCGGCGCCGGTGATAAGGCTTTCTGCTCAGGCGGTGATATGCACGTCAAAGGGCATGGCGGTTATGTTGGCACGGATGGCGTACCGCGCCTTAACGTCCTGGATGTGCAAAAGCAAATTCGCTCGATGCCAAAGCCTGTGATCGCAATGGTCAATGGCTATGCGATCGGCGGCGGCCATGTCCTGCATGTGGTCTGCGATTTAACCATTGCTTCAGACAATGCCATCTTTGGTCAAACCGGTCCTCGGGTCGGCAGCTTTGATGCTGGTTTTGGCTCGTCGTACTTAGCGCGCATTGTGGGCCAAAAGAAAGCTCGTGAAATCTGGTTTATGTGCCGTCAGTACAGCGCACAAGAAGCCTTAGAGATGGGCCTAGTGAACAAGGTTGTGCCGTTAGAGCAACTTGAGGATGAGGTGGTCGAGTGGGCTCAAACCATGATGCAGCACAGCCCACTGGCACTGCGCATGATTAAGGCCGGTCTTAATGCTGAGCTTGATGGGCAAGCTGGTATTCAGGAATTAGCTGGTGACGCCACTATGCTCTACTACATGACCGAAGAAGCCCAAGAGGGCGGTAAGGCTTTCTTAGAGAAGCGTAAGCCTGATTGGTCTCGTTACCCTAAGTTCCCGTAACCGCAGTTCTAAGATTGGCCGTTGCATAACAGCTTTGTTGCTACAACAGCTCTGTTGTCAGAACTTGTTGTCATAACGGCTAAACCGCTTTTTTGAGTTAAAGGACGCCCGTAGGGGCGTTCTTTTTTAGGAAAGGAGATGGAGTAAGTGCAAGCCGAACTTTATCGCTTTGAGTTGCAATTTAAAGAACCGGCCATGACCTCGCGCGGCACCTATGTGACCCATACGGTGTGGTATCCCGTGTTTAAGTGGCAGGATCAGCTGGCGCTGGGCGAGTGTGCCCCTTTACCTGATTTGAGTGCTGACTTCTTAGCCGGGGGTGCCAATGAGTCTGAGCGCACCAAGACTTATGAAGCTTTTTTGACTCAGCTCCTGGAGCTGCTGTGGCACAGGGTGCAAGCCCAGGTCACGCCTGACTTTAGCTCGTTACGTCCTTTCTCCTCCATTCTCTTTGGCCTGGAGTGTTTGCAGCATCAATATCTCCAGCGTCAGAGCTCCAAGCAGGGTAATGCGGCCTTGCTCTGGGCCTCGCCTTTTAGTGCGGGCGCTCAAGATTTACCCATCAATGGCCTGATTTGGATGGGGAGCTTTGAGCAGATGGAGCGACGCATTGAAGCTAAGCTGGCCGAAGGTTATCGCTGCATCAAGCTCAAGATCGGGGCGCTTGATTTTGCGCGGGAAGTGGAACTCTTAACGCAGCTTAGGAGGCGCTTTAGCCCTGAGGACTTGGAGCTGCGCGTTGATGCCAATGGCGCCTTTACTCCCGCTACGGTCGAGGAGAAGCTTAAGGCGTTAAGTACTTTGGAGCTGCACTCGATTGAACAGCCGATTAAGGCTGGGCAATGGGAGCTGATGTCTCAGCTGTGTGCACACAGTCTGATAGCGATTGGCCTTGATGAAGAGTTGATCGGCGTCAATGAACGCGCTGAGAAGGAGCGCTTACTTGATACCATCAAGCCGCGCTATCTCATCTTAAAGCCGAGTTTACATGGTGGGATCTCAGGCTGTAGCGAGTGGATGAGCCTAGCGCAGGCGCGCGGCATAGGCTATTGGGTGACTTCGGCCTTGGAGTCTAATATCGGCCTCAATGCGATTGCTCAGTGGTGTGCTACCCAAGGGGTGACGATGCCGCAGGGCTTAGGCACGGGCTTACTCTACACCAACAATGTGGCAGGTCCGCTCTCGATTGTGCAGGCTAAATTGCACTGTGATTTAACTCGCGTGGGTGACTACGATAGTTACTTGCGTGATTTCTTGGAGCGCAATTGTCAGTTAGTAGCGCGCTTTGGGGCGTAGGGAGGCAAGGTGGATTGGGTCTTAGAGCGCGTGGCGCAAACTCTGCGGTTAGAAGGACAAGTAATCAGGTCGATAGATCTGCCTGCTTTACGCTCTGACTTGGAATTAAGGCTGGGGTGTGCCAGTGCAACTGAAGCCTCGGAGCTGAACTTTAAGCTTGAGCTCGTTACCTTTCTGCAAGATTGGTTTGATGAAAGCACGGAACTCACCGTTAAGACCTCCGGCTCGACCGGTACGCCTAAGCTGATGCGGGTGAGCAAAGAGCGCATGATGCGCAGCGCGCAGCTGACCTTGGAGTTTTTGCAGCTTGCCCCTAATGATGCCGCTTTGCTGTGTATGCCGCTTGATTACATCGCAGGCAAGATGATGGTCGTGCGGGCCTTAGTGGGCGGACTTGATTTGTATCCGGTGGCGCCTTGTGGCCATCCGCTGCAGCACTGCGAGCGGCACTTTGCTTTTGCCGCGATGATCCCCTTGCAAGTCTTCAATTCGTTGCAAGATGAGGTCGAAACTCAGAGGTTGCGCTCTATTGAGCAGCTGATTATCGGGGGTGGCTCGATTGATGCGGCCTTGGAGCGGGCGCTTTATGACTTCCCACATCAGGTGTGGAGTACCTACGGTATGACCGAGACGCTCTCGCACATTGCGCTGCGGCGCATCAATGGCCCGGAAACCTCGCTCTTCTACCAGCCTTTTGCCCAAGTGCAGCTGTCCTTGTCCCCTGAGAACACCTTGGTGATCGATGCGCCCTTGGTCGCAGAACAGCAGTTGGTGACCAATGACATCGTAGTCTTCAATGAGCAGGGGCAGTTTCGGATCAAGGGGCGTAAGGACAATGTCATCAACTCCGGTGGCATCAAGCTGCAAATTGAAGAGCTCGAGGCCAAGATTAAGGCCTTAGCTCCCAGTTGGGATTTTCAGATCAGTGCCCAGGAGCATCCTAAGTTCGGTCAGGTGGTAGTACTGCTCATTACACGTTCGTCGCTGCCTGCAACTGCGGTGGTTACGAGTTACTTAGAGCAAGTCTTACAAGACTTACCGCGTTTTGAGCGCCCTAAGCGCTATGTGGTGTTGGAGGCGCTGCCGCGCACCGGCACCAATAAGCCCGATCGAGCGAGTGCACGGCGCTTAGCCCAAGCTGCCAGCTCCGAGCTGTTTGCGCATTAGGCGCTAAGCGATCGTCCAAAGTTCGGTATGAGTTCTTGGGCAGGTGCTCTGGGTGAGCGCTTGGACCTAATAGTCCTCACAAAAAGAACAAGCCGAAGCGGGACGTAAGTCCTGTTTCGGCTTGTTCTTTTTCAGAAATAGGCATCCGTTGATGCGGGGGCTGCTTTTTTAGCGACAGTAATTTTTCAGTTTAATGGCTAATCGCTTTTTGGGGATGTTGGCGCAAATATAATTTTGCAAGATGTGATTTGGCTCACTAAACCGCATAAAAACGGCTTTTTCTGGGGTGTTTGGCATGCTAAGATTAAACTTCGCGTGAAGAGATTTTTAAGAAAGTGTTGACCCGCTGTAAAAAATCTCTAAAATACGCATCCGTTGTCACGCAGTGATGCGCTGACAAAAACCAAAG
>CALXOW010000110.1 GCA_944390115.1 uncultured Anaerobiospirillum sp. | reverse complement strand
CACCATTAGCTCAGAAGTGCTCATGTCGCAGTTATTGTACGGTATTGCGGCCTCAAATTAAGATGCGGGAGCCCTGGGTCTTGTGCGCGGCTTTAGCCCATGAAAAAAGGCAAATTCCTCAGGAATTTGCCTTTTTTCGTCTTTAAGTGCGCTCGCTTAGTAGAGTGGAGCGCCCTTGCCCTTAGGATCGGTGAAGTAGCGGAAAAATTCGCTATCGGGCTTGAGCACTAAGACGTCGTTGCCTTGGGCCATCGACTTGCGATAGGCGTCCATCGAGCGCAGGAAGTCAAAGAGCTCTGGGTTGCGCGAATAAGCCTGAGCATAAATGCGGGTGGCTTCGGCATCGCCCTCGCCCATCAAAAGGCGAGCTTCACGCTCGGCGGTCGCAATCTTAACTGCAACTTCACGATCGGCCTGAGCCTTGATGGTTTCGGCCTCACGGCGACCTTGCGAGCGGTGTAACTTCGCTACCGCATCACGCTCGGCACGCATACGCTGATAAATCGAGTTGGAGACCTCAGGTGGCAGATTGATCTGCTTGATACGTACGTCCACAATCTCGATACCCAGCTCGGATGAATTGTTGCTCAAATCGCGTAAGGCGTTTTGCATCACCTGATCGCGCTTGGAGCTGGCAATCATATTCTCGCTGGAGTTGGCCTCAACATCAGTGGTGACCGCTAAGGTCTCATCGCTTGCCTCAGTGCTTACTGATTCAGGCAACACTTGAACCTCTTGATCCGAGGTGAAAGCGCGATCAAAGCTGCTGTCGTAGGAGCCGTAGCCTTCCTTCTCTTGACCCGAGACAATCTCGTGAATGGTCAAGCGACCGATTTGGCTACGTAAGGAGTTGTTGATACGACGCCGTAACAGCTCCTCAGCTTGCATAATATTGCCACCGGCGGTCGTGAGGTAGAAGGTCGAAGGATCGGAGATACGCCACTTGACGTAGGAATCAATGATCAAGTCCTTCTTCTCAGCGGTGACGAAGCGGTCGGCGCGGGCACTTAAAGTCTGGATTCGGGCATCTAAGACGCGCACCTTATCGATAAATGGGATCTTAAAGTGCAGGCCTGGCTGGGATACCGCCAGCTCCGCCTCGGAATTGCGCACCACCTTGCCAAAGCGAGTCACAATACCCACATTGCCTTCGCTGATGACAAAGAGCGAGTTGAACCCCACAAAGAGCACGACAATTAAGCCCGTCAAAATGATATTTAAAGTCGAACTACGCATTTTGGGTGCTCCTAACGGTTGCTACCATAGCTGCCACCGACGGCCCGGTCGCTGTTAGGACGCACGTTGGTGCGCGTTGGTGCCGTATTGGTGGAGCTGGAGTACTGATAAGGGGCCGTGCTCTGAGTTGAGCTCAAAGGCGCGCTGCCGCTTTGGTAGGCGCTGGTGCCGCCTAAAGAGCCATTGGAGCGCAGGCTTGGTGCACTCTTAGCAGCAGTACCTTGAGGCATTGGCAGATAGAGCACTGGGCTCGAGCCCTCTGGCGTATCTAAGATAATCTTATTGCTCGAGCTTAAGACGTCCTGCATCGTCTCAAGATAGAGACGGGTGCGGGTAATCTCAGGCGCGGCATTGTACTCAGGCAAGATTTGCTCGAAGCGCGCGACCTCACCTTGGGCATCTAAGACCACCTGGGAGCGATAAGCTTCTGCCTCTTGGCGAATACGCTGCACTTGACCTTCAGCTCGTGGCAGTACTTCATTGGCGTAGGCTTCAGCCTCACGCTTGAAACGCTGCTCGTCTTCTTGCGCGGCAATCGCGTCGTCAAAGGCTTCCTTAACCTCGTCTGGGGCACGAGCTGGCAGGAAGTTCACATCGACAATAGTCAGACCCATCTTATAAGGCTCAATAATCGAGATTAAGAGCTCACGGGTGTCCTGACGTACGCGCTCACGACCCGAGGTTAAGATATCATCCATAAAGGTATGACCGACCACATAGCGCAGGGCGCTATCGGTCGCTTCCATCAGGCTGTTGTCAGGGTTGGTTACCGAGTACAGGTACTGGAATGGATCGGAGATACGGTACTGCACGTCCATTTCGACGATAACTACGTTCTCATCCTCGGTTAACATCGCACCTGAGGACTGAATCGAACGTACCTGCTCGATATCGACGGTCGTAACTTGGTCGATACCAGGAATCTTCCATTGCAGACCAGGATTTACCACCTCGTAGAACTTACCAAAGCGCAACACCACGCCACGCTCAGCTTCACGCACGGTGTAAAAGCCGGTGAAAATGAAGATGCCAATTGCTACGACGATAGCTACGGTCAACAGGCCCTTGAAGCTGCCGGAGCGCTTAAAGCCGCCATTACCGCCGCCCTTTTGTAAGACCTTACCTGCTTTCTTGAAGAGCTGATTGACGCCACCATCACCATTATTGCGGTTTGCGCGGCCCCAAGGATCGTCATTAGGAGCGTCATTACGTGGCTCTTCGCTTTGCGGGCGCGAATCCTTGTTACCAGAGCCCTGTGGCCCTTGGGAAGGTGGATTCCAACCCATGGTCGAAATATTTTCTTTCATGCCAAACCAAAAAAACAAACTAAGTGCAACGTGCCTAAGCCCCACTGCTTGAAGCGCGTGGCTTGCTTAGCAAATGATGGCCATCCATCAAGTACAAAAGTAACATTTTAACCGTTAATGCTCAGTTAGAACTTAGAGCTAACCGAAAATTCTGACTTTTACCCCACCGCGCCCCGCGCTTTGCCGCTGAGGCGCCGCCCAGGGCGCAGCCTCGTGACGACCGCACCGCCGAGGCCTGCCCTTCCAGGCTAGGCCTGCCTTCCAAGGCTTGCTTGCCCCTCCAAGCAGGACTTACCCTTCGGCTGAGCTTGCCCTCAGGGCTGGGCGCGGCCTCTGGGCTCAGTCTATTAGCTGGGGACGCGGGCTCGGCGCTTGTTGCGATATTTAGTCGATATCCTCGAAGTCAAAGACTTCCTCTTGCACCCACGGCAGCGGTGCGCCCGGCTCTCGTACTAAGCACGCACTGAGGCGGCCCCCCGAGAGCTTTTCGATGCGGGCACAGTCTTGCGGCTTTAAGGCCACCTTGAGGTGCTCGTAGCCTTCCTCGTCGTAGCTTGAGCTGGTGATGGCCTTGAGCTCGTAGAGGCTCGCGCGCAACTTGCCGTCTTGGTAGCCTAACTTGAGCTCAAACTCGCATTGGTCTAAAGCTAAGAGCTCGGCCACCGCCTGCAACAAGTCCTCTAAACCGGCCTTGGTTTTGGCCGAAACGTTGACGCGCACCGGGCGCCCTTCTTCATTGCGCACAATGCCGATCGCCACGTCGTCCTTTAAGTCAGACTTATTGAACACGAGCAAGGTCGGCACTTGGTCCGCGCCAATCTGGCCTAAGACCGCATTGACTGCCTCGACATTGTCCTCAAGACGTGGGTCAGCGATATCGATGATGTGCAGGAGTAAGTCCGATTGAATCGTCTCCTCCAAGGTCGCGCGGAAGGCGGCCACCAATTCGTGCGGCAGGTGGCGGATAAAACCTACCGTGTCGGCAAAGACCACCTTGCCCACGGTGGGCAAGACCATATTGCGCAAGGTCGGATCCAAGGTCGCAAAGAGCTGGTCGGCGGCGTAAACATCCGAGCGCGTAATGGTGTTAAAGAGCGTGGACTTACCGGCGTTGGTGTAGCCGACAAAGGACACCACCGGAATTGCGTTCTTCTTGCGCTCGTTGCGGTTTTGCTCACGGCGGCGTGCCACCACCTCAAGATCTTGCTTAATCGCGGCAATGCGCTCACGCAGGGCACGACGGTCGAGCTCAATCTGGGTTTCACCAGGACCACCACGTAAACCAAAACCACCCTTTTGGCGCTCTAAGTGGGTCCAGCCACGTACCAGACGGGCCTGCTCATAGCGCAGCTGTGCCAGCTCCACCTGGAGCTTACCTTCGTAAGTGCGGGCGCGCATCGCGAAGATCACTAAGATCAAGGCAATGCGATCCATCACGCGTACGCCCACCTCCTTTTCGAGGTTGCGTTCTTGAGCTGGGGTCAGCGGGCAATTGAAGACCACGACCTTGGCGTCATGAGCGCGCACCGCGTCAGCCAGCTCCGTGACCTTACCCGAGCCAATATAGGTGCGCGGCTCAATCACGTCACGGCGGCACACAATCGCATCACAAATCGTGCTCCCAGCAGACTCGGCCAGGCGATGGAGTTCTTGTAAATCTTCTTGATTTTTGGCCTGAGGCAATTCCACATGAACCAGAATGGTTGGCCCCAGCGGCTCAAATTCTTTGTCAGCCATAAAAAACCTTATTTGTAAGCCTCAAGTCGCCGCGCTTCCCAGCGCTGCGGGCCTGATTCAGCCTAGCCCTTCAACTTGAGGAGAAAGAAATCGGGGTACTTAAAGCTTAAGCTTGTTGCTGCGGCGCTTAAGCTTGCTTGCGGTAGATGTTTTGTAAGGAGCGGATGAGCGCGGGCACCTCGCCGTAAAACAGATCGGCGATGGCCGCCACGTCCGAGCGCGCCTGAGCATCAGAGATAATCTTGAGCACCAAGACAAAGTTCTGCTTAAAAGTGGTATCGGCAAAAGGCAAGAGCTTTTCCATATCCTGAATAAAAGCGGCAATGCGATCGTAGGTCCACACTGGGGCCCGAACCACTGCCATTTCACACAGGGCACGGCAGTCTTGCAAGAGCTTGCTGCAATAAGCGTCAATGGTCAGAGGCGAGAGCTTCTCGCCCTCAGGATCGGGGGCAAACAGCATAATGGTTTCGCGCCGCAGTACCGTCTCAAGCTCTTCGATCTCCTGCGCCCGCTGCACCCGCTCATCGAGCTTGATGAAATCAGGATGGTGATCCAAATTGAGGTTATGCGCAATCATGAGTTCTTGTTTGCGATAACGCTCCAGCGCTTTTTTCTGCCGTTGCTCCAAACACTTTCTCCTTGCTGAGGCCACTTATCCGCGCCTACGGCCCTTAGGCCAGAAAAGCTTCTCTGTTCATTTTTTTTCTTTTTTGCTCCTATCTAGGGGCTATCTTAACGCAAAAAAGCCTGCAAACTAGGGTGCTGGCCGCATAAGTCGAGCACAGCATTGAGCTTGCTCGCAGCGCTTTGTTCAATCGGGACAATGAGGCGCTGCGTGGTGTCATCGTCCTTTAAGCCGCCGCGCAGCCAGGTCATTTGGTGCTTGGCTAGGCGCGCCGTCGCAATCACCGCCAGCTCAATCATCTCCTCATAGGAGACCTCGCCGCGCAAATACATCAGCACTTGGCGATAGCCCACCGAACGCATGGCAGGCATGGTGTCATTGAGATCGTGGCGCTCATAGAGCTTTTTGACCTCAGCTACGAGGCCTTGCTCTAGCATCTGCATAAAACGCTTACGGATAAGCTCACGCAGCTGCGTGCGATCATTATTTTGCGGGAGCAGCACCACCTCAAGCCGAGTAAAGGGACAGCCCTCTTTAGGCGCGCTAAAGTACGAGCTCAGCGCCCGGCCCGTGAGGTAATAGACCTCTAAGGCGCGCGCCACGCGCTGCTTGTCCTTAGGATCAAGGCGGGTGTAGCTCTCAGGGTCGATCTCTTTTAAGAGGCTATGGACGTACGGCCAGTCGTGGGCATCGGCGAGGGCTTGGACCTGTGCCCGTACCTCAGGAGTGCTTTCAGGCACCGGCGAGAGGCCATCGACTAAGGCCTTGTAGTACATCATGGTGCCGCCGCAGATCACCGGGAGATTACCGCGCGCTCTGATTTCCTGAACCAAGCGGATACAGTCGGCGCGGAAGTTCGCGGCACTGTAGCTTTGGGCTGGGTCGCAGATATCGATCAAATGGTGCGGGCAGATGGCCAGCTCTTCTTTAGTGGGCTTGGCCGAGCCGATATCCATACCCTGATAGACCAGAGCCGAATCAAGCGAGATGATCTCGATGCGATAGTGCGCGCTCAAAGCCAATGCCAGCGCACTTTTGCCCGATGCCGTTGGGCCTAAGATCACCAATGCTTCACACATAGTTCGACCTCACCAAAACTGAGTAAAGGCCAAAATTATAGCCTATTTATGCTGTCCTAACATCTGGTAGGCCAGGCTGCATAGGTCAAGCTCGCAGATGGTAAAGCCCTCGCGCTTGAGGCTTAAGTTAAGCTTGGTCTTAGCATCAAGGGCTCCTTGCGCGGCGGTTGCCTCGCTCACCAAAACCTCAAGCTCTTTGGGCTGCAAATGCTCAATTAAGGCCTTGGCATCAAGCACGGTATTGAGCTCATAGCGCTTTGCTTGGCTAATGCACTTCACTAGAGACTCAGGGGCAGCACCTGCGCTATTGATTCCTTCATGGGACGCAGCAATCAAAGCGAGCGCCTGACCTGCCACTTGCGCCAGGTTCGTGCCCCGTACCATCTTAGGAATGGCAATCAGCTCAATGGCCGAGCGCGTGAGCTGACTTTTGACCACAAAGCCCGCACGCGCCGCTGCGCTCACCAGCTGCGTTTGCTTATAGGCTTTGAGCAAGGTGGGCTCTAAACGCAGCGCAAACGGCAAGGTCAGCTCGCAGCGCTCGACCGTGTCAGAAGCCACGCCCTGGCGGTAGACCTGAGCTAAGAAGTGGGCAAATAAAGCCGAGCCTTGCGCCATAAAGTAACGCTGGGCATGGGCAAAGAGCACCACATTAGGCGCCACCAGCGCCAGAAACTGGGCCTTGCCCCCGCTCTCAGCGCTCAGCGCCTTATCCCCCGCTGTCCCCTGAGCTGCGGCCCGTGCCGCGCCGACTTGAGCCAGCACATTGTCCTGAGCTGGAGCATTGTTCTGAGCTAGCACACTGGCCAGAGCCGGAGCATTGTTCTGAGCAGGAGCACTGGCCTGAGCTGGCGCACGGGCTGTGGTGCCGGTAAAAGCAAGGTCGAGCTCTACGGAGGGCTCAGCTGCGGGCAACGGTTTTTGCGCCCGCTCCATCAAGCTGTGCGGATTAAAGTTCGGGCTGACGATGGGGTCAGCATGCGCCCTGAGGCGACTTTCCTGTAAGCGTGCGGCGAGCAGCGAGCGCGGTGCCTCCGTCTCTTTCTCCAGCGTGAGCTCAACGCTATCTTCCGCCGAGTCTGGCCGTGCCGGAGCGCCCGGAGTCGGGAACGGTTCTATTTCGAGAGCGCCCGCCCCTGGCTCCGCAGCCTCTGGCGCCGCAGCATTTTGTGCCGCTGTGCCTGCCGGGAATGGTTCGGTGGCGCCTTGTGACGCAGCGCCGACCTTAGGCCTGATCGCATAAGGCTGCGTACCCACGGCCTCCTGGGACGAGGCACTAGCAGCGCTCTCACTGTGGACCGTTGTACTGGCCGCACCAGACTCCGCTGCACGCGTAGCACTACTTTCCTCGGCCCCAGCAGGCTGCGTAGGAGCTGAGTTTGGGTCCTGGGCATTTTGCGCTACAGCGGCAGCTTGCGCCCAGACCTCATTTAACTCGGCGCCGCTCTTGAGGGTGCTAAAGTCCACCAGCGCGCCTTCTAAGCACTCTGTCCCCGTGCGCGGTGGGGTGAGCGCGGCATGAGCGGTTTGCTCTAAGTACGCCTCCACGGCGGGACGCAGTGCCTCAGGCGCGGCGTCCGCTTGACCTTTAGCGGCGATCTTAGCCTTTAAGGCATCCCAGCGCGCGCGCACTAAGTCCGGCTGACCCGCAGAACGCTCGGGGGCGGGCGCCTGAACGCTTGGCTGAGTTGCGGACTGGGCCGGGGCCATTGGTGTGGCCTCGCGCTCAGATGCTTGGGCCGCAGGCTCTGTGGCGTGCGGGCCTTCCTTTTCTTGTTGTTTTTCTTGGTCAAAGCTCAGGTCGAGGCTGCCCTTTGTGGCGGCGGCCGCGTCCAGATTATGGGTGAGCAAGGCCGCACGCACATTGGTCACAATGGCGTCGTAGATGAGATTGCTCTCGTGGAAGCGCACCTCGTCCTTGCGTGGATGGACGTTGACGTCCACGATGTGCGGGTCACAGCGCAAAAAGATAATGGCCCTAAGGCACGGCTTAAAGCTCGGGTCGTCTTGCACTACGCTCAAATAGCCCTCACGCAAGGCGTGATTGACCATTTTGTCGGCGATGATGCGGCCGTTTAAAAAGGTCAGGATGCGATCAGGCAGCGTGCGGATTAATGAGGGCGGCTTGATGATCAGGCCGTGCACCTCAATTAATTTGGTGCTGAGCGGATCGGGAGCCTCGTAATGGCCGTAGCTTTGGTAGCTGCTTTGCGCCGCTTGATAGGCCTGCCACGCTGCTTGCAACTTGGGATCGGTGTTATCAAAGGTGATACCCGGATAATTGAAGTCCGCGCCCAAGAGCTTGCTGATGCGCTGGGGTAATTGGGCCTTGCTCTGGGCGGGCACCTGCAAGATGGTGCGCCCGTCACTGACGAGCGTAAACTCAATGCCGTAGTTGACTAGGGCCAGGCGCGTCACCAGCTCTCTGATGTGGGTGAGCTCAGTCTTATCTGATTTGAGAAATCGTCTGCGGGCTGGGGTGTTAAAAAAGAGCTCGCGCACGATCACCGAGGTGCCAATCGGGTGCGCCGCTGGAGCGACCGCTGGGTTTTGCTCCGGGCCTGAAACCTCGACTTGGTAGCCGTGGGGCTGCCCTTTTGTATTGGAGACCAAGGTTAAACGGCTCACCGAGGCAATCGAAGCTAAGGCCTCGCCGCGAAAGCCCATCGTGGTGATGGCCGCAAGATCCTCAAGACAGCTGATCTTGGAGGTGGCGTGCGGGGCTAGCGCTAACACCAGCTCGTCCTTGGGGATACCCGCGCCATTATCCGTGACCTTGATGAGCTGCTTGCCTGCTTGCTTAAGCTCCAAGGTAATGGCGCTGGCGCCTGCGTCCACTGCGTTTTCTAACAGCTCCTTGACCACCGAGGCCGGGCGCTCGACCACCTCGCCTGCGGCAATCTGATTGGCCAGCTGCACCGAGAGCTTGCGAATCGGCATAGCGTCCCCCTACTTGGTGGCCGCCGGTACGGTCGGAGGGATGATCAGCTTCTGACCGATGCGGATGTTATCGCTCTTGAGGCCATTTTGGCGCTTTAAGGCGGACACCGTGGTCTTGTACTTGTGGGCAATCACCGAGAGTGAATCGCCCTTGGCGACCTCGTGGATCGTGACCTTGACTGCGCCAGTGCGAATCGCGCTCTCATAGCGGCTCTTGATATTCTGCACCGTGTAATTTTCGTAGTAGGAGACGATACCCTGATAGATGCAGTAGGCAATCTGCTTTTGATAGTTCGGCTGGTTGAGCTGAATCTCCTCATAGCGATTGGATAAGAAGCCGGTCTCAATTAAGAGCGACGGAATATCTGGGGACTTTAACACCGCGAGCGACGCGTGGATCGGCTTGTCCTTATGCAACTTGGTGAACTTGCCTAACTTGTCCAAGATTTCCTGGCCCATGTTGTAGCCCTCAGAGCGGGTATTGTCCGAGGACATCGCCAAAATCGTCGCCGCTAAGTACGGATTTTCTTGGTCTTTAGAGCTGCTCGAGAGCACCTCGCTCACGCCGCCTAAGAGCTCGCCCTTACCACCCTTTAAGACCTTGGTATTCTCACGCTGAGCGCGATTGGTCGACAAGACCCAAATCGAGGCACCACGGGCCGAGGAGGCGCCTGAGGCCACCGAGTCGGCGTGAATCGAAATTAAGATATCGGCCTTGTAATCGCGCGCAATCTCCGAGCGCTTGTCAAGATCGACAAAGACGTCGGTCGAGCGAATCAGGCGCCCGCGAAAACGTGGGTTGGAGTTGACGTATTTAGCCAGCTGGGTGGCGATCGCCAAGGTCACGTTCTTTTCCTTGACGCCGCGCTTACCGATCGCACCTGGGTCCTTGCCGCCGTGACCGGCGTCAATGGCGATGATATATGGGTTAGCAGCAGGCAGGGTTACCGGCTGTGGTGGTGGTGGCGCTTGGGTGTCGAGCACTTCCTCTTCGACCGGAGCGCTCTGAGTGCCGGTGCGTTGTGCCTGACGCTGCTCTTCTTGTTGCTCGCGCAATTGCTCGATGCGCTCTTGGTAGGCCTGAGCTTGCGCTGGGGTCATCGTGCGAATACCGTCGGCACCTACGGTCGAGAGCGAGTTGAGCAAAGCACTTTCGGCGGCATCCGCATCTTGCAAGGTGATGACCTGCACTGGCGGCTGGCCTGAGCCTTGGCCGGTGCCAATTAACGAGGAGGCGGTCTTTTGGTCGAGCACCTTAACTTCGGCGTTGCTGGTGGGCTCACGGCTTGAGGCCGTGTGCGGGAAGTCAAGCACCACACGATAATTCTGGCCATTCATTGGCTTGAGCACAAAGACGTTAGGGGTGCCCGAGCCCTCTAAGGCAAAGATATAGCGCACGTCATCATTGCTTAAATTCTTGGTCATGCGCTTGACCACCGAGCGCCCCTCTAAGCTCAGCTTATCAGGTGCACTCTTATAATTGGTGACGTCATTTAAGCGGATGACAAAGGTCGCGCCATCGTTATTTAAGGCGGTCGAGTACTTAGGCTCGTAGTCGAGATCTAAGACCACGCGGGTTTTATCGGCATTGGAGAAGGCGCGCACGCCCTTAATATTGTCAGCAAAGGCGCTCGTACCCACCGACCACAGGAGCGTGGCGCCCAAGGCCCACGCGGCAAAACGCTTTAGTGCTGACATAGCCAAAAACCCACCACAAAAAACCGGTCCTGCTCTCTCAACCAGTCCTGCACCCAGAACCGCTCTTGCTACCAAGCAGTCCCGCGCTCAAACCGGTCTTGCTTAATCCAACCGGTCTTACGCTCAAGAACCGGACTTGCTCCATCAAGACCAAAAGATAATAAATGCAAAGAAGGCGCCTAATAAATGACTAAGCGTTGCCCCCAATGGTTCCCAGCAGCGCTTGCAGCTCAGCTGGCGGCACAAGCTGCGATTCAAGGCTGACGGTACGGCCATGTGCTTCATGGGTCAACGTGATGGTCACATCAGGCAGCGGCAACAGCCCCGCGCCGCGCTCCGGCCACTCAATAAAGCACAGGGCGCGCTGAGCAAAGTAGTCACGAATGCCCATCATTTCTAGCTCTTCGGGGTCTTGCAGGCGATAGAGGTCAAAGTGGTAAAGCGTTAGTGGACTGCCCACCAAGGCACCCAAGTCATAGCTCTCGACCAAGGTATAAGTTGGGGACTTGACGGTACCCTGATAACCCAAGGCATTGAGCACCGCGCGCGTAAGGGCGGTCTTACCAGCGCCCAAATCACCCTCGAGGTAAACACACAGAGCCCGGCCCTGTGGCAACCACCCGGTCACGTGCTGGGCTAAAGCTGCGCCCAGACGCTCGGTTGCCGCCTCATCGGGCAAAAAGGAACTTACTTGCGCGCTCATACCACCCCCGCACTCCCAAAAGAAACAAACTAGGCCCTATTATAACGGCAATTGTCATGACCTAGCCCAAGCGCCCCTGCGGCGGCTGATGACAGCGCCCGCTCCAGCTGATGCTTGAGCGAACTCAGCTGATGAAGCGTACGCGGCTTGCTCCAGCTAAGTCCCGCGCCCACGCTAATTTACGCCGACCGTTGGTGCTGGGGCGGAGTAAGGCTGGGGCCAGAGCGTGGTCAGGCAGGAGCTGGGGCGGGGTAAGGCTTGTTCCTTGCTTTGAGCGCCTAGGTGCGCGCTAGAGCACAGTTTGAGGCCGCAAGTACCGGCCCGCTTAGAGCCGTGCGCTACAATCGTCGAATGTGCGCCCATCATACAAGGCACGCCCGGCGTGAAATGGCGTCAATGGTGTAGTGACGTCAATCGGGCGCTGTGCGCTAATCAGCTAAGGAAAGCAGCAAGGAGAGCAGCATGGCTACCACGCTTCCGCATCACGTTTTTACCACTCAGGAAATCCGCATGATCGAGCAAGAGCATGCGCAGGTGAACAATGGCCATTGTTACGACCTGATGGAAAAGGCCGGGCGCGCGGTCTTTGAGGAAATGCGCCAGGTCAACGCTCATCCCAATATGGTCTATGTGCTCACCGGCAAGGGCAATAATGGCGGTGATGGCTACATCGTGGCGGCCATGCTCTTAAAGCACCATATCCCCTTCCGCCTCTTTGCCTTGGGCGAGCCTCACGCCGACTCTGAGGCCCACACCGCTTTTTCCTACTTTACCCAAGTGGGCGGCGTAGTCGAATATGAGCTGCCGAACTTAAGCGCGGAGGCCGCGCAAGGCAACAGCCCTGATATCGTGATCGATGCCTTGCTCGGCACCGGCCTTGAGTCCGCGCCGCGCGCGCCAGTAGGTCAGTGGATTGACTTTATCAACAGCACTAAGGCCTACGTGATTGCCGTCGATGTGCCTTCGGGTATCAACGCCGATACTGGCACCGTCTACACCGACAGCGTAATGGCCAATAAGACCGTGTGCATGTTGGGATTAAAGCCAGGTCTCGTCACAGGCGATGCGGTCGACTATGTCGGCGAGATCAAGGTGGCGCACCTAGGCTTGGACGTCAACAGCTACCACGGCAAGATTTCCGCCTCTGAGGTCGATGGTGCCCCCTACTACCCGCTCTACCTCTCAACCTACGAAGACATCATCGCGGACCTGCCAGTGCGCACCCAGTCGGCCCATAAGGGCGACTCAGGCCGCGTGCTGTTAATTGGCGGCAGCTTAGGCTATGGCGGCGCCATTTGCCTGGCAGGCCAAGGCGCACTGCGCGCCGGTGCAGGCCTAGTCAAGGTCGCAACTGATAAAGCGAATATCGGGGCCTTAAACGCAGCGCGCCCTGAGCTTATGACTGTCGATATGGCCGATGACGCGGCGATGCAGCAAGCCTTAGCTTGGGCTGACGTGATCGCGATTGGCCCGGGCTTAGGCCAAAGCGCACGCTCCGAAGAGCTAGTCGAGATGGCTCTAGCCGCCGAGAAGACCACGATCTTGGATGCTGACGCCTTAAACATCATCAGCCACCATGGCATGAGCTTTAATCAGCGCACTATCATGACCCCGCACCCAGGCGAGGCGGCGCGCCTCTTGGGCACTACGGTAGATAAGATCAACGCAGACCGCTACAAGGCCATTTATGAGCTGCAGCAGCGCAGCGGTGGTGTCGTCCTGTTAAAGGGTGCGGGCACCTTAATCTGCGATGGCAAGTCCATCATCATCGTTAAGGAAGGCTCACCGGCGATGGCCTCAGGGGGTATGGGTGACCTCTTAACCGGCATCATCGCCGCCTTGCGCGCCCAAGGCTTATCGCAGATGCAAGCAACCCTGGCCGGTGCCTGCATCCATGGCCGCTCCGGTGAGCTCTCAGGCGATGACTTTGGCATTATGGGCACGCTTGCGCTCGACCTACTGCCTTATGTGCGCTACTTGGTAAACAAGCGCCCAGGTCTTGCGGCCAACCATCGAGGTAATGGCGAGCAAGAGTTTTCGCTGGCGCGCTACGAGGCCCAGGTCAACGCCATGCTGACCAACCCGGCCTAAGTTCAGGTGAGCCTTTAAAGCAAGGCTTTAAGACCGTAGTGAGTCTGAGGCTAAGCGGACCAAAGTGCGCGCACTTGAGGTGGGCACGGGCCCTCACGGGACTTTTCTTTGTGATTTAGTGCACGATTGATGTGCCCTGAGTCCCTAGACGCCGCGCGCGCCCCTATAACCGCGACTGAGCAGCTACTTTTGGTGAATTATCGGCCCCGTCCAAACAGTCTTTTCGGAGGGGCTTTTGCTGC
>CALXOW010000109.1 GCA_944390115.1 uncultured Anaerobiospirillum sp. | reverse complement strand
GCATAGCTCAGCTCATTACTCGAAATTTTGGAGTATTATCTTACCTCATTATTTCCGAGGATGAGTTTACATCGTCAGAGGGTGGGCTTTACGTTATTGCGCTCATGAGCGCAGCACTATGCACCGAAATTGTGACGCCGCGCCTTAAGCTCACTCCGATCCTTTGCCTCTTAGAGCCCTGGCCTATCGTGTCGTCCCAGCCCTCGCGTGCTAAAGATGGCCGCAGATGGCTTCATTGGTTCTTAAACGCCTGTAGTTTTGATGGAGCTTGCTGCGGGCTTGGTGGGGGGTGCGCTGACATCATCACGCTTTGAGCTGGGGCGGGCGGCGGGCCTGAGTGAAAATTTTGTGACATAGTTTGGCAAAACAATTTAATTAATATTTTCTGTCTTCAAAAGTACTATAATTTAGAGTGTCTTAGCAGCGCCTGAGGGTGAGTCTATGACTTACCTGAGGTGCTTGGGACTTTTTCTTTGGCGTACCTGGCTTTAAGGGGATTTCTCGATGCAAAGTGAAATGCGACGTGGACTGAAATTGTACATGTCCAACAATATGGAGAGCTTGGGCGATATCTGCGCCATCTTGATGTCGGAGTATCCCTTAAAGTCACCTTTTGACCACGAAAATATCGTGGTCATGAACTTAGGTATGCGCACCTACGTGACCCAGCGTATCGCGCTGCAAAACGGCATTCATACCCTGTGCGACTTCAAGCAGATTTGGCAGCTTATCTTTGCCGCACACCGTATCCTCAATCAGAGCAAGGGCGAGGAGTTCACCTCCTTAAACCTCTTTGACCGTAGCCACTTGACCTGGAATATCTTCACCCAAATGGGCTTGTGGCAGGAACAAAAGCGTGCCGCGCAGGCCGCCGGGCAAGACTTATCTTCAGGCCCGGAGCCGATTTACGCGCGCTTGTTCCAGTACCTCGAGGATGATAGCTACGGCGATAAGGCCTATGAGCTGGCCGCTAAGATCGCCGATACCTTGGATAGCTACCAAATGTATCGCCCAGAGTGGATCTTAGCTTGGGATAAGATTCCTTTGCAGGCCCTGGTCGACTATGAACGTGACCCTGATGATCCTAACAATCCGATCAATCAGTTTATCGAGGGCGAATGCCAGCGCTTTATGCGGATGAAGGCCGGGCTTAAGCCGAAGTCGACTCCTACTGAGGTGACAGCGGCCTCAGCTGAGATGGTCAATCTTGGCACGGAGGTCGATGCCTTAGCCTTAAAGGAGTCCTTAGAGGATGAGGCTCTGGCTGAGCGCGTCACCCGTGAGCGGGTTGAGCGCGTGCGCACTTTGTTTAAGAACAATGTCTGGCAGATTAAGCTGTGGTGCCTTTTGCGCTATAACTACTCCTTTAACTCGGAGCAAGGCTTGTCTCTCAAGGATAAGACCCCAGCTTCGTTTGACTGGCTCTTGCGCAATTTAGACCGTGCCCAGGTCGTAACCAATTTGATCGCTAAGCTTAAGGCCTTAGCCCCTAAGTTCAATGAGGACACAGGTGAGCTCGTGGCCCGGCGCTATGACGCCTCCGATCCTGAGGTGTGCGCGGCCTTTGTCGATGCCACCGAGCTGCGTCAGGCCCAAGAATCAGTTAAGGCTTTGGCCGATTCTTATCAGCGCATCTTCGTCTTTGGCGTCAGCGCTATGCCACGCTTGGTGGTCGATTTCCTCGATGCGCTCGCGCTGCACTGTGACGTCAACGTTATGCTGTTAAATCCGTGCCAAGAGTACTGGGCGGATTTGCGCGTCGATGAGAAGTTCAAGTTTGAAGAGTACGTCAAGCTGATCCAAGGCAGCAGCAAGTCAGCCCATGACTTGGCCCTGGAGCGGCCGCAGCTTAGTGCGGTGGGGCGTAAGGGTAAGAAGACCTCGTATCTGCCGCTGTCACTTAAGTCCTTGGTGCCTAATGCCTATGATGCCGCCGGTGAGCGCATCGAAGGCCATCCGCTGCTGCTCTCGTATGGTAAGCAAGGACGCGATAATCTGTACCTGTTCTATGACCGTGATCCGGTCCCGGCCAATATCGCCTGCTTTAGTGAGCCTGATTTGCCGGACGGGGGCGATTTTAGCGAGACTTGGGTCCTGCGCCATAACCGTAAGGTTAAGGAAGTGCGTGGGGGTACACTGCTTACTTTCTTACAGCACCAGCTGCTCAATTTAGAGCAGCCTAAGGAGCGCTACATCATTGCGCCAAATGATGTTTCCTTATCGGTGCACTCGTGCCACACCAAGCGCCGCGAGGTCGAGGTGCTGCATGATGCCATCTTGGCCTGCTTTAACCGCGCGCGCCAAGAGGGGCGTCCGCTCTATCCGCGTGACATCGTGGTGATGGTCCCAACTATCAATGATTACGCGCCGCATATTTCAGCGGTCTTTGGCGGCCAGTTTAAGCCGGGCGATCCGGACTATATTCCTTTTGTCATTTCCGATCGTACCGAGAGCGAAGCCAATAGCGTGGCCCAGTCGCTCCTGAAGTTGTTGGAAATCGGTACGGTGCGCATTACTTCGGTCTTGGTCGCCGAGCTCTTATCGGAGAATGCAATCGCTCGGCGCTTTGGTTTGTCGCGGGATCAAGTCGATGTCATTGTGCGCTGGCTTAAGGCTACCAATATCTACTGGGGTCTTGATGCGCACGATGTCAGCCCGGTGGCCGAAATTGTCATTCCTGGTACCTTTAGCCTGGGCTTGGAGCGCATGATCTTAGGCGCCCTGATGGGCGATACCTCCTTGCCGTGCTGGAGCGAGATTGAGGGCTCGGACACTATTATCTTGGGCAAATTCTGGGACTTCTTGCAGGCTTTGCGCGAGCTACGCGCGCGCTTTGTGCCAGAACTGGCGTTGACCCCAGATATGTGGGCCCTGGAGCTCAATAATATGATCAAGGATCGTTTCTTTGATGATGCTCCTGAGACTGAGCAAGCACTGCGCGGCGTCGACGAGGTCATCGATGACCTTAAGGTCACGATCACCCACTTATTCCATAAGCCGAGCATCAATCTGCCGGTCTTTGCCGCCTGCTTGCGTCAAGGCTTGACCGCGCAGCGCAATTTCCAGCCGTTCTTGCGTGAAAAGGTCAACTTCTGTTCCTTGGTGCCAATGCGCGCCGTGCCGTTTAAGCACGTCTTTATCTTGGGCCTCAATGATATCGACTTCCCACGTGAGGAAAAGGCCCCAAGCTTCAATTTGATCGCCAACAAAGAGCTCTTTAGACGCGGTGACCGCTCGCGCAGTATCGATGATCGCTACTTGTTCTTAGAGGCGATTATCTCGGCGCGTGAGTCGATTTATTTCTCCTATATCGGTCAAAGCCCGAACGATAAGAGCCCGCTCAATCCATCGATTGTGCTCAGTGAACTGATTTACTTCTTGGGCGATAGCTGTGCGGTAGCTGGTTTAGAGGACATCACGGAAAGTGAGCGCCCTGATTCGGTCTGCACGCGCCTGTGCTACCACGAGCACCTTACGGCCTACGATGAGCTGAACTTCCATGCGGCCAATTACCCTGATGCCCTGCCTACCTCAGAGCAGGAGCTGGCGGCGACCGTGGCAGCTTATCACAAGCGTTTAGGCCATGAGGGCTCAGGCTCGAGCTTAGAGCAGTATCGGGCGGCCTTACAGAGCATGCCGCCTCAAGTGCCAAGCTTTAGCCGCGAGTTCATTGCCCTGCGCAACAATAGCTTAAAGACCCCGCGTGAGATCTTGGGTAATGGCGTCTTTAAGCCTGATATGAGCGGGCGTACTCGTCAGCTCATTGAGCTTAATCAGCTCCTGGCCTTTATGCGTGAGCCGTCGCGCTATTTCATGCGTAATGTGCTTGAGATTTCCCTGGGACACAGTGATGACAATACCTTAAGCCCGGACGAGCCTTTTGCTTATGATAATTTCGAGAGCAATTGCTTGGTCTCGGCCTTGATGGCCTTGCCTCCTACCGAGCGTGGCCCTTACCTCAAGCGTGAGGCGGACTTAGGTCATCTGCCGTACGGCCTGTTCTTTAATGAGCTGCAAACACAAATCAACTCCAAGCTCGAGCTGTTGTCCGCGACCTTGCAATCTGAGTTTGGCTTAGCGCACAGTGCCTTAATTGGCCTCAAGGATTGTCCTAATACTCAATGGTTCCTGACCTTACCTAAGGCTTTCTTTGAAACCACTGCTCCGTTTGATTTCTGGCAAGTGGGCGCTGATCTTACGAAGATGCAATTTGAGCCGAGCTACGTACCATCTTGGCTTAAGGATGTAGCGCCGGATGCGGTCTATCACTTTGATCTTACGCTGCAAAGCACCTGTCATGAGCGCCCGATTGTGCTCGCACTCTTTAATAAATTGAGCTCTTCTGGCGTTAAGAACAGTTTTGATGGACAAGGCAATAAGCTTACTTGCTGTGAAGCCGCTGCATCCAAGCCTAAGGTCGTGTACTCAGCTCTTGCTGAAATGATCGGTCAGTACTGTTCTGAAGGGTACTTGCGTGACGTCTATGTGGTTGAAAGTGAGGGCAAGGTATTTACGCTTAAAGCCTTTAGAGAGCCGGAGTTGCGCACCCTCATTAACACCTATTTAGTGTGCTATCTCGTAAGCCAGAGTCGCCCGCTGCCACTGGCTGCAAGTATCACTACGGCGCTGCAATGGAATAAAGATGGGGAACGCGTGCCTCCTGAGTCGGCCATTGCCTACGACCCAGAAAGTGAGTACTTATTTGCCTCGCTGGACGATTTGGCACGCTACCCTGAACTTTACGACTGTGCTTGGTTCTACCGTGATTTCTATCTTCAGCACTTGGCTTCCCACTTTGTCTTTGGCGCTGATGCGCAGGATTAATTCGAGGTTTTGCTATGACTAATGCTTTAGCCCGTGCGCACTCAGCTTCGGACTCCACCTTTACTAGCCAAACATTCAACGTCCAGACCTTTGTCATGGCACAACCGGCCTTGATTGAGGCGAGCGCTGGTACGGGTAAGACTTACTCGATTACCAATTTAGTGTTACGTGCTTTGCTCGGTGTCGGCACGCGTGAGACCTGTTTAAGCCGCCCGCTCGAGGTCGATGAGCTCTTAATTGTGACCTTCACTAATGCGGCGACCGCCGACTTACGCCAACGTATTTATGAGCGTATCCGCAGTGCACGCCTGGCGTTAGAGGAGTTCATTACCCTCGCCTTAAATCAAGTGGTAGAACAGCTCAAAGACCCCAAGCATGGGGGCCATCTTGCCCCTAACAGTGCCCGGATTGTGGCCGCTAAAGCCAAAAAGCGGGGCGCTGCGGCTCATGCAGGGACGGCTGCGGACGTGGTTCTGCTCAAAAAAGAGGAGCTAGGCGGGGACTATCAGGAGTTATCAGCATCCGAGCAGGCTGAGTACGCTGAGCGCTTGCTTGAGCTATCCGAGGACGATGAACAAGAACTGTTCTTGGCCAACAATTACTCCGAAGAAGAGCTCAATGGCATCTTTGTCGGCGTCGATCTCGATGAATTGCTCGAGCAGCGTTGCGTGCTGCAAGATGACAACACCAAGTTCATCATTAAGGAACTGGTAGCGCGTAGCACCGGGCGTAAGGAAGCACCGCTGCGCCGTGCGGTGGATCATTTGATTCGCGCGGAGCGTCATATCAACAATGCCGCGATCTGCACTATTCACTCCTTCTGCAATAGCATGCTGACGCAGATCTACGCCCTAGAGGCAGGTGAGGCTTTTAACACGGAGTTAAAGCTGGACCTGTCCGATGAGATCCATGAGGCCTACTATAGCGTCTGGCGTCGTCTGTTCTATCAAAAGAACAGCTCGCCTTTGCTGTTACAGCTGTTAGATCGCAATTCACCACTAGCGCTGGTCGGTCCGATTCATTTGCTCAATGGAGTCCGTCTGTCCGGCGATGAACGGGGCTTTTATGGCTATCAGCTCAATGGCATTGATGAGTTAATCACCAGCTGCAAGTGCAAGCTTGATCGCAAACAACCGCTCGAGCCGCAGCTTCAAGCCTATATCGGCGAGCTGGGGCAGGCCTTCAAACAGTACGAAGTAGAGCTGATCAAGGTTGGACAAGCCTTGCTCGATACCTTGCCTTATGAGCAGTTTAAGTGTTACGTGCAACCTAATACAGGTGAGCTTAAGCCTATTGGCGCAGGGCCTAATAAGATTGCGCTGCGCTCGGGGATGCCGGGCTTTTTAATGCTCATTGCCCAGTGCTATGAGCTTATGCCGCAAGCGCGCAGCTTAGGCCAAGGTAGTGACCCGTGGAATCAAGTGCTATCTCTCCTCGGTCTGCTACCTGCTTACATGAAAGATAAGAACTCCTTGTTCGACGGTCGCAAAAAGCCTAAGGATGCCGCCGAACAAGCCTGCAAGTTGCAGCTGGATGACTTTGTTAATAACTTAGTGGCTGGGCTCAATAAGCTGGCAGCCGACAACGACGGCATCTTAAATAAGAGCAAGCAGTTAGTGCGCTTGTTGACTGCTATTCTGATGAAGCAAGAGCTCGAGCGTCGCTGCAAGGAACAGCATGTCATGGATGCCGATGACATCCTGCGCCGCTTGGACTACGCCTTGAATTGGCGTGGGGCCGCCGGTAACTCGCTGGCACGCGCGATCCGTGCTAAGTATCCGCTCGCGATGATCGACGAGTTCCAAGACACGGACCCGATTCAGTTCAGCATCTTCAGTTCGGTTTATCTCAATGATGAGGCTTTAGAGCAAAAAGCCTACTGCTACCTGATCGGCGATCCAAAACAATCGATCTATGCCTTCCGTGGTTCGGATATCAATTCCTACCTCAAGGCGCGCGATAAGATTGTTGAGCTGACCTCGGGTGCGGGCGTTTACACCTTAGATACCAATTACCGCTCTTCCCCTGATGTGGTTGCGGCCGCCAATGCGATCTTTGGTCTGACCTTAAACCCTGACAACGTCAATCCGTTCAACGAAAGTCGCATCACCTTTGAGGCGGTTAAGTCAGGTAAGGCTAAGGGCTTATTAGCTCGAGTCCGGGCCCAAGGTCAAAATCTGATTGTGCCGACTGGGCGCACTGATGGGGCCAACCATATGCCGTGGGAAGAGGGCTCCCAAGTGGACTTTGCGACCGCCAAGCGCGCTAAGGTAGTCATCAACCGCCGTGACTTCTATCTTAAGGATGTCGAGGAGCTGTTCTACGATCCCGATCCTAATGCCCATGATAAGCTCTCGCCTACGGTGCCGCTTGATCAAGCGGTGGTCAGCCACTATCCGCTCGAGCACCAGAACAGCGCGGCAGGGGAAGATTCTCAGAGCGAAATCCTAGCCTTTTCCGGTCCTGCTAACTCCTATGTCGTACGCGTGGGCCATCAAGATGAGGGCGGTAAGGGCGCGCTCACTCAAGCCTATGCCCAAGTTACCGCGCAGCTCATTGATCGCGTGTTAAAGCAAGGTCGCATTGTGGTCGATGGTATAGAGCGCCCAGTGCGCGCCGGTGACATTGCGGTCATTGTGCGCAAGGGTAGTGAGAGTGACCTGATCCAAGATGCGCTGAGAGAGCTGCAGCTGCCAAGTGTCTATCTCTCTGATCGCAGCTCGGTCTTAGGCTCGAGTGACGAGCCGAGCTTTGAGGCGATCGAGCTTGGTTACTTAATGGAGGCCATGTGCGATTGCACCAATCGCAAAAAGGTCTTTAGAGTGCTGGGTTCGCGCTTACTGTGTCTGAATGCCCAGGAGTACCAAGAGCAGTGCCAAAACGAGAACTTCGAGAGCGAGGTTAAGCTGTTATCGTCTTGTGCGCAAACCTGGCAGCGTTACGGCTTTATGCCTGCTTTTATGCAGTGGGCTCAAGATCCGCGCCATAACGTCGCCAAACGCTTGCTCGCGCTCAAGGATGGTGAGCGTTGGTACACCAACTATTGCCATATCGGTGAGATCATCCAAGGGGTGCACACCCAAAAAAGTGGTATTCAATCCCAGCTCAACTGGTTCTTTGAGCTTATTTACAACAACCAGAACATCTTCGATGAAGATGTGACCAAGAAGCGCTTGGAGTCGGAGCAAGACCAGATCCGCATTATCACCATTCACAAGTCCAAGGGCCTTGAGTTCCCAATCGTCTTCATGCCTTTCTTGTGGTTGCCAGTGTTTGAGGGTGGTACCTTTGGTGAGTCTGATGAGGAATACTTAAATGCTGAGCGCTATTACGATCCAGCCCTCAAGCATGTGGTCCTTGATGTGGCACCAGAGCGTGAGTTCTTTGTCCAGGAGAAATTGCCGGTCTATCACTCCAGCACCGATAGCTTTGACCTGGGTAAGTACCAATCGGTACCTGTGACCTTGCGCCCGAGCGACATTATCACGGCCGAAGAGCGTCGTGAGGCGATGCGTTTGCTCTACGTGGCGGTAACCCGTGCCCGTTATGCCAACTTCTTCTTAGTGGGCAGCTATCAGCCAGGGCGCGGTAAGCAGCCGAAATACCAAGATGCCTTAGTGGCGATCCAAGGCCAAGCACGCCAGGGCTATGTCGTGGATGTCGATCATGACGATGATGTCGTCAATCTTGAGACCAAGGAAGGGCTGCAAGCAGGCGCCGAACGCTTTATTGCGGCGGCCCAGGCACACCCTGAGTGCTTTACCGTGCTCGATGGTACCGTGCTCTTAGAGCAGGAACCTGCGGTGGTCGCACCAACACAACAAGACGAGGAGTCAGAGCGCGTTAAATCGGAGTGGGAGCTTGAATATACGCAAGACTCCTTCAACCTCTCGCTGCTGGAGCCAGGACAGGCGATGCCGCCTATTGCGCAGTCTTTTGTCTATAAAGACGCCATTGACCTTAGCTTCAATATCTTCTCCTATTCGTCCTTAGTGGCAGGTCAATACACTCAAGAGCTGCAATATGCCGGTTCAACTGAGAACACCATGCACGGTGAGAACGAGGTGAAGGAAGGGGATCCGACCACAGCTGAGGAGAGCATGCCACAGGGTAAACTCGCTTACCAGATGGCCGCTACGCCTGAGATTAAGCTCAATCAGGCGCAACTCAATCCTAAGTACTCGGTATCGGCCTTGATGCAAGATGAGTGGCAGCGCAAGAAGCACTTCTATGATGGCGTCGTGGTAAATCCGCAGCCGCGTGGCAAGCGCGCTTGCTATGAGTTCCCATGCGGTACCAGTCCAGGTTCGTTCATGCACGAAGTGTTAGAGCATGTCGACTTTGACCAGGTTAAAGAATCTGGCTGCATCAAGTACATCTTGAATACGACCTTTGCTCAGATCTTTAGTTGGTCGCACAACTTACGCTATGCGCGCTTTATGCGTGAGCACACTTACGAAGATGACAAGGTGCCATTAGCCTTGTGGTTCAACGATGTGCTCGAGGCGCCAATTGTCGCTGGTCGTCACCACTGCTTTGCCTTAGCTGACTTGCGCGTGCATCACTACGAGCGTGAGATGGAGTTCTTGATGTCCAATCACAACTTCAATACGCAAACGCTCAATAAGATCTGTGCTCAAGTGGCCGACCAATTATTGCCTGCTAAGCTCAAGGAAAAATTCCGTGGCTCCTTGGAGCTCAAGGCCAAGGATCTGGTGGGCTATATCACGGGCTCGATTGACCTAGCGTGCAGCATTGACCTCAATGCCCACTTGCCGCTAAGCACGCGTGCCGACTTAATTAGGAGCCTGCCGCAAGAGAAGCAGCAAGAGTTGGCTGCGGCCCGTGCGCAATTAAAGACGGAGATCGCCCAAGGCTTACATCCAGAGCTGGCAAGTGATCCGGAGCTTGGCCTAAGTGAGGTACTGCCAGTGGAGGAGGACGCGAACGAAAAGTTCTACGTCATCGACTACAAGTCCAATTACTTGGGTGCCTTTGATGGTTGCTATACGCGGGAGCATTTGATTGAGGCGGTCTATGAGCACCGCTATGACGTGCAGTTCTTGATCTACTCTTTAGCGCTCTATCGTTTCCTCAAGCGCCGCTTTGCGGTGCCGTTTGATGCCCCATATGAAGAGCTACGAGCCTTCTATGACCAGCACATTGGCGGCGTGATTTATTTGTTCTTACGCGGTATGCGCGCCAACTATCTGCGTGACCACCTCTCCAATGGTGTGTTCGCCACCAGACTTGATTTCGACGTGATTTACGAACTCGACCAGATGTTCAGCTTGCATAACGAGGAGGCTCAGTAGCCATGGACCAAGAGCACTTAGACCCAAACAAGAATGAAGCTCAAACTAAGCAAGCTGAGCTTGAGTCCCGTATGATGGAGCAGCTTAATGCGAGCTTAGGTTTTGCCGCGCCGACCCAGGCAGCACCGGTCAAGTCCGCACCAGCTGCCTCCTATCGCCCGGACGAAGGTTGGTCGCTCGATGATTACGAGCAGCGGGCACCTGAAGACTATGGCAGTTATGGCCCCGCCCCGAGCAATCAGGCCGCAGCCCGTTTTAATGCCGAGCTTGAGTTTGCCGCGCGCGCGGGTTTACTGCCTGCCATTGAGCAAGTGGGCGTCAAGACCGGCACTATTTGGCTTAAGAGTGAAGAAGCCGAGGAAACTCCGGCCAATGCTTTTGATAAGCCGCTGGTAGAGCCTTTTACCTTCCCGCAAGGTGCAGACCGTACCGCCGCTCAGGCCACAGAGGAACTAGGGGCGGGCGCGGTTAAAAGCGCTTCAGGCGATGTTATTGCCAGTGCGCAAAGCAAGCCGTCAGACTTCGATTTATTGCAGATTAATCAGGATCTGGGCCCAAAGGAGCGTGATACCGCGCGTCAGGTGCTGATAAAAACGTGCTATCGCCCTGAGGTCATTTATGGTGATGCCAAGTACTTTACGCCATGCGAACCTGAGCCTACTGAGGCCTTTACGGTGGAGCAAGAGCGCCTTTTTGCCAGCCCTGAGTTAGGACCGCAGCTTAAAGAGCGTAATGTACTGACATGCGCGTACTTTAGTTCCTTAGTGCCTAAGAGCAGCCTGGCCTTTTGCACCTACCTGCAAGAGCACTTTCCGCTGGGTAATTTCGCCGATCAACAGCGCTTTAACCTAGTGTTGTTAGCCTTGTTCTATAAGATGAGTGAGGGCGATATTTGCCTTAATCTCTCTAACTTAGAGCAGTTCTACGACATCGTAGCGCAATGGCAGGAAACTCATCTGAGTGCGGTGCTCAATATTGAGCAGGATGATGGTCCGAAAGGGGAAAAGCGCAGCTGGCGTGAGACCCAGCAGATTGAGGGCAATGAGCGCTTCTTGCTCATGGTCAAGCGCTATGCGCCGCACTCGCTTGAGGGCATCTACGAGGTGTTAAAGCGCTCTTTAGCGGTCGGCTTTGCCCCCCAAAATGAGCCGAATGCCCCGTTGCTCTTTGATCAGAATCGTCTTTATTTGCGCCGTTACTTCTACTACGAGCAAGGCATTGTGGACTATATCGCCCAAGTGCCGGAGTTAGAGCTCAGCCCAAAGCAGAGAACCAAGCTTACAGCGAGCTTAAAAAATCTGTTCCCAACCCCACCTGCTGGGGAGCGCATGGATTGGCAGAAGGTTGCGGCTGCTATGGCTACCACCTCCAATTTCACCGTGATCTCAGGTGGTCCTGGTACCGGTAAGACCACTACAATTTTGCGCATCTTACTGTTGCTCATTTGCTTAGATCCGAACAATCGCAACATCCAGCTGTGCGCGCCAACTGGTAAGGCCGCCGCCCGCATGGGTGAGTCGATCGGCAATGGGCTCAAAGAGCAGCGGATGCAAGAGAGCATTGCCGCGCTGGCACCAACCTATGGCTTGAGCGCAGATGAGCTGATTGCCTTCGTGCCTAAGAGTGCGGTGACAGTCCACAGCTTGATCAAGGTGATCCCAAATCAGTCCACCCCAATCTACAACGCCGAGCACAAACTCAGTTGCGATGTCTTGGTGGTCGATGAAGTCTCGATGCTCGATTTGGCCTTGTTCTATAAGCTCTTAATGGCACTTAAGCCTGAGTGCAAGGTTATTTTGCTGGGCGATAAAGACCAATTGGCATCGGTTGAAGCCGGTAAGGTGCTAGGTGATATCTGTGCTCGTCTCAATGAGCAAGGGGCGGATCGCATCAATGCTAAGACCCTGAACTTAGTGGCTGAGCTGACTGGCTACACCACAACAGAGCTGTTATCAGGTCAAATCGCCGATCACGCGTGCTTGTTGCAATACAGCTATCGCTCCAAGGACGTACCGGAAATTGGTCAGTTGGCGCGCCTGGTCAATAACAATGTCTGTGTAGCCCCAGAGCAAGGTGCAGGTGTGGATCAGCAGTTGAAGGAGCAAAAAGAGCAAGCCGTAAAACAAGGTGATCTCAGTGCTTATCTCAAGGTCTGTGCCGAGCTGGGCGACTTCAAGCCTGCGGCCTTAGTTGAGGCGCAAGAGCAGCAAGCACAAGAGGATCAGGAGCATGAGGCCCAACTGCGGCAGAACTTAGCCCCGATTTACAACTTGCTGGAGCAAGCAGAGAAGAAGGCGGGTAAGGAGCCTGCCGCCAATCAGCCAGCATTGAGCTTGATTGAGCTCAAGCCAGGCGCCAAGGCCGATGCTTTGTGCCTGGAGCGCGCTAAGCATGCGGTGAAGAAGGGCCTTGAGGACAATTACGCGCCCTTCTTGGAGCAGTTGGAACAATGGCATTTTGCGATTGCGCCTGAGGATTATGAGTTATTGTTCAAGGAGATGGATAAGTTCCGCATCTTGTGCTCTAACCACGTCGGTGAGTTAGGTGACAACAAACTCAATGAGACGATTGCCCAAGAGGTCAAGAACACCTATCTCAAGCCCCATGCAGAATTGCAGCCTTGGCTTAAGGAGAAATTTTTCCCCGGCCAAATCATTATCATCACCAAGAACGATCCGGTACTGGGTCTGGTAAATGGTAACGTGGGCTTCTGCGCTTTTGTCGCGACTGAGGAAGATTTGGAAAAACGCCGCAAGGAGGCGGAACAGAAGGCCCAGTCCCAGCAAGGCACGGAGACTGAGCAAAGTATCGAAGCCCAGCAGGGCACGGAAACTGAGCAAAGTATCGAAGCCCAGCAGGGCACCGAGCCTGAGCAAAGTACCGAAGCCCAGCAGGGCACGGATGCTCAACCAAGCAAAGAGCGGGTTTTGCGTGTCTTTATCCCAGTGGGCGCCGAAGAGCTCGACGGCAAGTCGGTTCTCAAGGTCAATGTCATCAGTACCTTGCTTTTGACCAACTACGATTTGGGCTATGCCATGTCGGTCCACAAGTCACAAGGCTCAGAGTACGACAAAGTGGAGATCATGCTGTCAGAGCGCATTAACCGCGTGCTGACCAAGGAGCTGGTCTATACCGGCATCACGCGCGCGAAAAAGTGCGTCTCGATGGTTACGAGCACTAAGGCGCTTTACTACGCACTCGAGCACTCAGTGGAGCGTGCGAGCGGCTTAACGGCACGCTTAGCTGAGTTGAGCGCGCAAAGTGAGCAGTAGGGCAAAGAACCGGGGCTTAGGCTCTAGTGAGTAGGGGCTAAGAGTAACGGTTAGGGCCGTGACGTAGCGTGCTGCGTAACAGCCTAAAGGAGAGCGGAAAGGCGTAAGCTGAAGCCACAACTGAAGATACTGCTGAAGCCATAGCTTAAGCTCATACCCGAATCCAGAATTAGGGGCTTAGGGCACCATGAGGTGACCTAAGCCCTTCGTTCTTTTTTTGGGGGCGCTGAGGTCAGAGCTGGTGCTTAAGGTCGGGGTAGGGGCGGGCGTGAGGGGCATGGGAGCTTTGCGCGGCGTTAACTTTCCAGTGTAACCGATTGTTGGGGATGTTGGCGTTAAAATAAAGTTAAATGACGTGATGTGTGTCACTAAACCGCATAAAATAGCTTTTTCTTGAGGTTTTTTGAGGCTAAGATTAAGCTAGGCGATTAGGGGATTTTAAAAAAGGTGTTGACCCGCTGTAAAAAATCTCTAAAATACGCATCCGTTGTCACGCAGTGATGCGCTGACAAAAACCAAAGCCC
>CALXOW010000108.1 GCA_944390115.1 uncultured Anaerobiospirillum sp. | reverse complement strand
CCACCATAGGTGGACTGAGGCTAGTCAACCTGGGCTTGATTGCTCAAGCCCCGGTCGTAAGACCGGGGTAGTTGACATTGCACCCTTATCGGCTAAAACATCAGCGCCGTTAACACGAAATCAAGACCTAAAATCGCCAGGGACGATTGCACGACGGTCGCGGTCGTGGCATTGGAGATACCCTCAGAGGTCGGCTTACAATCGTAGCCGTTAAACAGGGCAATCCAGACGCAGGCGATCGAGAAAATGATAGCTTTAATCAGCATGCAGCCGATATCGTCGACCAAGTCGACCGAGCTTTGCATGCCCGACCAGTAAATGCCGTCATCAAGGCCCAACCAATCAACGCCCACCAGCTTGCCGCCATAGACGCCGACCAAGCAGAACATGATGGACAAGATCGGCATCGAAATCACACCGGCCCAAAAGCGCGGCGAAATGATGCGGCGCAGCGGATCGACCGCCATCATCTCCATCGAGGAGAGCTGCTCGGAGGCTTTAAGCTGGCCAATCTCAGCGGTCAAGGCAGAACCGGCGCGACCTGCGAACAGTAAGGCGGTGACCACTGGTCCCAGCTCACGGATGATAGCTAAGGCCACTAAAGGACCTAAGGAGCCCGTGGCCATGAAGTCCTTGAGGATATTAAAGCCCTGCAGGCCCAACACCATGCCGATAAAGAGGCCCGAGACAATAATGATGATGACCGACTGCACGCCTACAAAGTAGATTTGCTTGATGAGCAGTGGGAAATGCTTGCCGAAGTTGGGCTGACCGACCAAGGCATGGTAGAGCATGATGGTGGAGCGGCCTAATGCCGTTACCTTGTGGATAACGTAGCGGCCTAACTCCCCGACAAAATTGAACATAGGCTGCTCCTAAAGCTCGTCGAGGTAATCACGCTCGGCCTTGAGCTTGAAGGCATAAGGGCCGTCGTAATCACCATTGATGAATTGCATAATGCGCGGATCGCTGCTTTGGCGAATCTCTTGGGCGCTGCCCTCACCTAAGACCTTGCCATCGGCCACAATCACCACGTGATGAGCAATCGAGAGCACTTCCTGCACATCATGGGTCACGATAATCGAGGTCAGGCCCAGCGAGACATTAAGCTCGCCGATGAGCTTAACTAACACCGCCATAGTAATCGGGTCTTGGCCGACAAAAGGCTCGTCGTACATGATGAGCTCAGGATCTAAGGCAATCGAGCGCGCCAGGGCGGCACGACGGGCCATACCACCTGAGAGTTCGTTGGGCGATAAACGCGCCGCACCGCGCAGGCCCACCGCCTCGAGCTTCATCATGACCATGTCATGAATCAAGATCTCAGGGAGCTTGGTGTGCTCACGAATTGGGAAGGCCACGTTTTCAAAGACATCGAGGTCGGTGAACAAAGCGCCGCTTTGGAAGAGCATGCTCATACGCTTGCGCAGCTCGTAGAGCTGAGCGCGCTTTAACTTATGGACGTCGATACCATCAAAGAGCACCTGACCGCGCTCGGGGGTTAACTGACCGCCGATTAAGCGCAGCATCGTGGTCTTACCGGTACCGGACGGGCCCAGAATCGCGGTAATTTGGCCGCGCGGAATCTTCAAGGTCAGGCCATCGTAAATCTTGCGGCGGCCATAGCCGAACACCACGTCGTTGATTTCCACCAAGACGCCGGGATCGACCGCCTTAACTTGGGCATAGCCAAATTCGGCCGCATTATCAGGCACCGCCACCCCAGGAGGCGTCCCTTCAGGCGACGTCAGCGCAGAAGGCGTCATCTCCAAAGGAGTCTTCTCTGGAGGCGTCACCTCAGGAGGAGTCACAGCCTGCGGCGTTGTCTTTTCTTCCATAAGCAAAATTCCCAGCAAAAGCACGCTGCCCCACACAAAAGCAGCCTCTTCAAGCTTAGCGCACCTCACTTAGACCAAGCTTGAGAGCGCAAGTTCGAGACCAAGCTTGAGCAAGTCCGAGACTAGGCTTGAAAGCGCAAGTCCAAGACCAAGCTTGAGCAAGTTCGCAACTAAGCTTAAGAGCGCAAGTTCGCAACTAAGCTCGAGAACGCAAGTTCGCACTTAGATACGATTGTCGCACCAGCTCAAGTTGGGCGCTAGTCACAGCCGCGTGCTTTGTGAGCGTGCCCCGTGCCGCAAGCACACAGCGGTGCGGCGCTTAGTAGCCAGTGCGGCTATAATGCCTCAAGATTTCTTCTTTTCCGTGGATGTGCTCCCATGTTTAACGAAACCTGTATTCAAGCCGGTCAGCGCGTACTGCGCGAGGAAGCTGAGGCGATCTTAGCCTTAGTCCCAACGATCGATGAAAAATTTGCCCGTGCCTGTGATCTCTTAATCCACTGCCAAGGCAAAGTCATCTTAACGGGCGTAGGCAAGTCCGGCCACGTGGCCACCAAGATTGCCTCGACCCTCGCCTCCACCGGCACCCAGTCGTTCTTTGTCCAAGCAGGTGAAGCCGCCCACGGCGATTTGGGCATGATAGGCCCAAACGATGTGGTGATTGCTATCTCCAACTCCGGCGAAGGCTCCGAACTCAAGCTTATGATTCCGCTCTTACGCCGTCGGGGTATCCCACTCATCGCCATCACGGGCAATCTCGAGTCATCCCTAGCTAAATCGGCCGATGTCACGCTGTCAGCGCATGTGGAAAAGGAAGCCTGCCCGCTCAACCTGGCCCCAACCTCAAGCTCGACCGCTGAACTTGCCATCGGCGATGCCCTCGCTATTGCTTTGTTAGAGGCACGCGGCTTTACCGAGCGTGACTTTGCCATGTCACACCCCGGCGGCGCCTTAGGGCGCAAGCTCTTGGTGCGCTGTGGCGACATCATGCACACAGGCGAGGATATCCCGATGTGCTCGAGCGATGTCACGATTAAGGAAGCTCTCTTGGAGATGACTGCCAAGACCTTGGGCATTGTGGCGGTGATTAAGCCCGAAGATCAAACCTTGGTGGGCGTCTACACCGATGGCGACTTGCGCCGCACCTTAGAGCAAGAGTTCTCGGTGCACGACCAATTAAGCCAGGTCATGACCCGTGGCGGTATCACGGTTAAGGCCCAGACCTTGGCCGCTGACGCCCTAACCTTAATGCAGCACAAGAAGATCAGCGCGGTCATTGTGGTCGACGACCATAACAAGGTGGTCGGTGCCTTCAATATGCACGATCTGCTGCGCGCTGGCCTGATCTAAGTTACGCTACCCCAATTGAGACAAGGAAACACCCATGTTGCACACTTTCTACCAAGACTTGCCTGACGCCACGGTCGAGAAGCTCAAGAAGATCAAGCTGGTCGTGCTCGATGTCGACGGCACCATCAGCGATGGTGGCATCTACCTCGATCGCACCGACAACGAGCTCAAGAAGTTTAACTGCAAGGACGGCATGGGCGTATCGCTCTTGCTCAAGGCCGGGATTGACGTGGCCTTACTCACCGGTCGTATTTCGCCTCTGACCGAGCGTCGCGCCAAAGAGCTGCGTATTCCTTATGTGATCCAAGGGCAAATGGAAAAGGAACCGGCCTTACTGGATTTAATCGCTCAGTGCGGATTGACTGAGGATGAGGTCGCCGTCTTAGGCGATGACATCAACGACCTGGCGCTCTATCAGCACTCGGCCGTCGCCGCCTGCCCAAGCGATGGTTATCACTATATGAAGACCATTGCCACCTTGGTTTTGACCTCCCCAGGCGGCCAAGGTGCCGTGCGTGAGCTCTCCGATCTCATCTTGATGGCGCAGGGCCTGACCACCCCTGAGGGTAACCCGACCTTCCTCAAGGAGCGTCAGCTCAAGCTCCATGCCATTGGTCAATAGCCCAGCCCCAATAGCCCCGCCCTAAGCCCGTCGGCCCTACTCCCCTGCCCTACTTGAGGGCACGCCTAAGTCAGGGCTGGCGCAGGACGCAATAAGCCCGGCCCTGGCACTGATACCGGGGTTGGTGCTTTGGGGGAGGAGGGGAGGGGAGAGAGCGCACAGATAAGCGCTTTGTGCGCGTGAAGTGAAAATAATGTGCGCTTGATAGGCAAATTTTAGGCCAAAACTAGGGAAATCACGTACAAGTGCGCTAGAATAGCTCCAATGGGCCAAGCCTAAGTGGCATATATAAGCCAGCCCTTCCCCTCAAACACAGGAGAGATCGCGCATGAGCGTAACCGTCAGATCTATCATTATCGCGGCGTTGCTTTCAATTGCAGCGGCTCTCTTATATCGCTATTCATCGAGTACCGGTAAGCTCTCGGCCGATGAGATCAACGAGCGCTTCCCGAGCTTTGTTGCCACCAATTTCACCGCTGAGCTCTACAACGAGCAAGGGCTCTTGAACTACAGCATCTTTGCTAAAGATGTGAGCTTCTACCAAAGCCGCGACCTGATTCAAGCCAATTACCTCGCAGGCTTCTATTACGATCACGAGGATTTAGTCAACCAACCAGGACGTGGCTGGCAAATCATCGCCGACCAAGGTGAAATCGTCTTTGATACCTACGCTAAGCTCACGGGCAATGTCCATGTGCAACCTAACTTTGCCACCAGCCCGATCGAAGAGGTTGTCACCCCTTACGTCTATTTTGACTTACCTCAGAACATCATCAGTTCACCGGAAACGATCACCGTACGCGGCCGAAACTTTGTCAACTCCGGTGCCAACTACGAAATTGACCTCAATCAAGACACCTTCGTTATTAAGGACCAACCTCATGTCGTCTACTACCCAGAATCTTAAGCGCTTCCTGACGGTCAGCTTAGGTGTGGTGGCCTTGAGTCTTATCTGCACCCCAGCTCATGCCTTAAAGGACGATCAAAACCAGCCGATCAATGTGGTTTCGCAAGAGCAAAGTGCTGATTTGCAGGCCAATAAGCTGGTGTTCTCAGGTGATGTGGTCGCGACCCAAGGCTCGATCAAGCTCAACGCCGACAAGGTTGAGGTCACGCGCAACGCCCAAGGTGCCTTAGAGTCCATCATCGCCTATGGCAAGCCGGTGACCTTCGAGCAGCAACAGGACAATGGCAAGTACATTCGCGGACGGGCCAACACCGTAAGCTATCTGCCCGAGTCAACTCAGGTCGTGCTCCAAGGCCGCGCCACCATTTGGCAAGGCGAGTCGAGCATGACCGGTGAGCGCATTGAGTACAACATTGCTACCCAGCGCATGCGCGCTGCTACCCAAAGCCAAGGTGGCCGTGTCTCCAGTACCTTTGTCCCGGCTGATTTCAAGAACAAGTAAGGTAGCCTATGAGTTTGCTCAAAGCCCAGCACCTCAAGAAGAGTTATAAGGGCCGCGTGGTGGTCAATGATGTCAGCCTCGAGATCGAAAGTGGCTCGGTGGTTGGTCTGTTGGGCCCAAATGGTGCCGGTAAGACCACTTCGTTCTACATCATCGTGGGCATTATCGCGACCGAAGCGGGCAATGTCACCTTAGATGACATCGACATCACCCACAAGGCGATGCACGAGCGTGCGCGCTTAGGTATTGGCTATCTGCCGCAGGAAAACTCGATTTTCCGCAAGCTCACGGTGGAAGAGAACATCATGGGCGTAGTCGAGCTGCAAAAGGACTTAACGCGCGCCCAGCGCCAAGAGCGCGTCGACAGCTTAATCGAGGAGTTCCATATCGGGCATATCCGCCACAACACCGGTATGTCGCTCTCAGGCGGTGAGCGCCGTCGCGTGGAAATCGCGCGTGCCCTCGCGGCCAACCCTAAATTTATCTTGTTGGATGAGCCTTTTGCTGGCGTTGACCCGATTTCGATCTCCGATATTAAGGACATCATTCGGCACCTCAAGGAGCGCGACATTGGCGTGCTTATCACCGACCACAATGTCCGTGAGACCTTGGATGTCTGTGCCAAGGCCTATATCGTGAACGCAGGCGGCATTATCGCCTCGGGCACGGCCCAAGAGGTCTTAGACAACAAGAAGGTGCAGGAGGTCTATTTAGGCCGCAACTTCACGCTTTAATCATCCCCTGCTCAGGCCGGGATTTTATTTAGACTCAGGGCTTTGGGCCCATGAGCCGCCCCGCAAGAACAGCCCTGGGGAGCGCACTTACAAGCCGTGCTTAACAAGCGCACTCCCAGCGTAACTTGCTAAAGGAGCTCATAAACAGCGTTCGACGCAGGAAGAGAAGATATGGCTGGTTTAAGAAACTCGCTGCAAATTCGCACCACGCAATCCCAGATTCTGACCATGACCCCGCAATTGCAGCAGGCGATCCGTCTCCTGCAATTGTCGACCTTGGATTTGCGTCAAGAGATTCAAGCGACCTTGGAGTCGAATCCCCTGCTGGAGATCGATGAGAGTATTGCCAATGCCAATCTCGAATCACTCGAAGCCTTAGCGGAAAAAGAACGCCAGGAAAATGATAGCGACGGCTACGATCCCTTTAACGACGATGCCTCCTACCAAGGCACCGATATCGATATGGCCGGGATCAACGAGCACAATGACGTGCTCAACACCGCCGATATCTTAAGCCAAGACAGCTTAATGCACCCCAACGACGCGGCCAGCAATGATCACCTGCTCCAAGAGGTCGCAGGGGACGGCAAAAACGGCGCCTTTGGCGATGATGGCGCGCTTTCAGAGAGCTTACCTGACATCAGCGCTGCAGCTGATGCCCTGAGTATGTCTGACAGCGAGTACCTGGATATGGCCAGCGACCTGGCGCAAGTTGATCCCAGCGTCGAAGCAAAGAGCAGTGACCTGCCCGATAAGATCGCCGAAGCGGCGATCGATCCTGGAGTCACCTCGACCCAAGAAAACTACGACACTATGGCACGCGAGGACAATTACAGCGCCAAGTCCCGCAGCAAGCCGACCTTCACCGACGAAGACAATGTCTATGAGGGTGAGACCCAAATCGATCTGCACGATCACTTACGCTGGCAGCTTGACTGCTCGCCGCTTAAGGACGCCGATCGCTTAATGGCCGAAATTATCATCGATGGCATTGATAACTCAGGCTATCTCACTGAGAGCTTAGACGACATCCTGCCTTTAGTGCAGGCTGAGTATCCGAACGCCTCGATGGATGACTTGAAGGTCGTGTTAAAGCTGGTCCAAAGCTACGATCCTTTAGGCGTGGGCGCACGCTCGGTCCAAGAGTGCCTGATGCTGCAATTGCGCGATAAGATGCGCCACGACGACAACCCTGACCTCAAGCTGGCCTACGACGTCGTATCCAAGTACTTAGATTTGCTCTCCAACCACGACTATCGCGCCCTGTGCACGCGCATGAGCATCAAGGAAGATACCTTAAAGCGCCTCAACGAGATTATTATCAATCTCAATCCGCGCCCTGGCCACGGTGCGGTCAAGGAAAAGAACGACTTCATTATCCCTGATGTCTTAGTGGTCAAGGACAAGAACGGCGACTACGACGTGGTGTTAAACCCAGATGCGCTGCCGCGCGTCCGGCTCAACGACCGCTACAAGTCACTAGTGTGCTACGCCCAGAACCAGCGCGAGAAGGAGTTCTTTAAGAGCAATCTGCAAGAGGCCAACTGGTTTATCCAAAGTATTGCCAAGCGCAACGACACCCTGCTTAAGGTCTCACGCTGCATTGTGCAGCACCAGCGCGGCTTCTTAGACTACGGCGAGCATCGCATGGAGCCGTTAGTGCTCAACGATATCGCCCAAGAAATCGATATGCACGAGTCCACGATTTCGCGTGTCACCACTGAGAAGTACCTCTTCACCGCGCGCGGCACCTTTGAGCTCAAGTACTTCTTCTCCAGCCACGTCAGCACCGAAAACGGCGGCACCGCCTCTTCGACCGCGATCCGCGCTGAGATCAAGACCTTAGTCGCGCAGGAAAATCCGCGTCGCCCATACTCGGACAATCAGATCGCAAGTCTGCTCAAGGAAAAGGGCTTCTGCGTGGCGCGCCGCACCATCGCTAAATACCGAGAGGCCTTAGGCATCGGCTCCTCCTCGCAGCGCAAGCGCCTGATCTAACAACCCCCAAAAGCTCCCAAGCTCACGCCCCGGCCCTGCCGGGGTGTTTGCTTTGAGGCCCCCGTAGCTTGCGCGCAGGAGCTCGCACGCCAACAAGGGCGCATGAGACCAGCCCAAAAGCATCCTAGGCTGCCGTAATGGGATACGGGTAAGAGCACACTGAAATTCGCTAACAGATGCGGGCAAACGCGCCGTGAGCTGAAGGCACACTGCGATTAACGATGGGAGGCGGGGGAAAGTAAGGCGGGAGGAGCGGAAACTCGGGGCTATCCTAAACACAAGATTTTAGGATCTTTTTTGGCCCTTGCGGGGAAAAAGCCGCAGCAAAGCACTGATAAGATTTCAAATCCATGAGCTACATCAAAATCTGAGCAAAAGGTCAAAGATTTTGTAACAAAAAGGGTCGGTTTTGGTTAAGATGAAATCACGCGGTTGTCTTACAACGACTCGTCTGAAGGGTGACGACGCACCCGCTTGTTAGCTGCAAGCTCGGCATATCCGAACGCTCCTGCGCTTGCGTGATGTCAGGCTTTACGTAACAAGGAACCACCTTGACTCTAGCTGAAGTACTCCTTAGGTAAAGATAGGTCAATGGGTTAAGTTCGGTGCTCTCTTAGGCTGATGGTGCCAAAGAGCATTGGGGCTGATGGTTGGTCATAGTGATTCTCCAAATTGTGGAAACAATGCATAACACTAGAGTTAAGCCCTAACGGGCGGCAGTAAGCTTCGCTTGCTGCTGTGGACGTCACATAGCCTCACTTCAAGTGTCCAAAGGTATTTGGACTAAGGATAATATATGCAACTAAATATCCAAGGTGTAGGACTCAAGGTTACGGATGCGTTACACGACTATGTCCAAGACAAGTTTGATAAGCTCGAGCGTAAGAGCGAGGTCGTAACGTCCATCACGGTAACCTTAACGGTGGAGAAGCTCCAGCAAATTGCGAAAGCTGACTTAGCCGTTGCCGGAGGTTCGTTACACGCCGAGGCTGAAGACGAGAGCATGTACGCAGCCATTGATGCTTTAATCGATAAGGTTGATCGCCAGCTCGTTAAGTACAAGGATAAGTTAAAGCACGAATAAGGCGTGCGTACTTAGCGACGGCACCTGAGGCTAAGGCTCATTTGAGCGCACCTAACTTAGCGTCAGTACAAGTAAGAGCTTAGGCCTTTTCTCTGGTAACTGTTGTTACCCCCAAGCATGAAGCTATGCTTGGCCCGCAAATTCTCCTGAAGGCTTACGATTTTGCTTGTGGACCTTGGTGATGGAAGGGTAAAGCCATCACAGTAGCAAGTGCCTCCTTGCACTGAAGGTTGTGACAAGACCCCGTGCAAGTCGAAGCTTAATACTTTAAACCTCTACTAACCTGCAGGTAGAGCTTATGACCGTAACAAGCGGTCCCTGTAGGTGCCAAGAACCCAGATGTTAAATCAGGTCTCGTCAGGCCTAGGAATGCAACCCTTAACATCCACCGCCTCTGGTTCGTAGCGCTTAAGCCTGTGGCAAGCAGGCCGGACCTCAGGTGAAGTAGCTCCCTCAACCGGGATGAGCCCATAAGCTTGAGCATGGCTACTTCGGCTTTTGGTGTAACTTGGTGCTCCGCACCTAAGTTCGGAGGGAAAAAGGCCCCATTTGGGGCTTTTTTCATGCCCACTTGCGTGCACGTGCACGCAAATAGGCATGAAAAAAGGCGAGGTCATCCCCGCCCCTTAAGACCAGGCCCACGCCTTCTGATCAATGCAGGCAGGCCCCCACCCTCTAATCAAGGCGGGCCGACCAGCCTCTGATTCTTATTGCTTGGCCTCAGCTTGAGCCGCTGCGACCTGCGCCACTTCATTTTCATGCTTGGCTTGGCGCTCGGCCTCCACTTGAGCCACCGCAGCATGAGCCTCTTGCTGCGCTGCCTCGAGGCGCTGCTTTTGCGCGGCAAAGAAGCGCTCAGTGAAAATCTTTTCACTGAGGAGAATATAGGCGAGCATAAAGCCGGAGCCGACGAAGACTAAACCAGCGGACACTAAGAGCACCGCCTCTGCGCCATAGCCCAATTCCAGCGGCACACCACCTAAGAAGGCACCGATCGCATTGCCGAAGTTAAAGGCGACCTGACCAAAGGCCACGCCGATGAGCTCGCCACCAGGCGAGGTGCGCAGAATCGAGACCTGCTGCGGGCCGCCGCAGCCAAAGAGGCAGCCTGCGGCATAGGTTAAGAGCACAATGCCCACCACCATCATATCGCCCCAGACGTAGGCGGCTAAGAGCGCGACAATGCACGAGACGAAAATCCAGAAGGAAACCTTGCCTGGGGTGTACTTGTCGGCCAGACGACCTGAAATCAGGTTATAGACCGTCATGGAGATACCCATGGCAATTAAGATCGGGGCTACCAGTGCTAGCGGCACGCCGACAAAGTCAGTCAGAATTGGGCTGACGTAACTTTGCATGCAGAAGATGCCGCCATTGCCCAAGAAGATACTGCAACCGACCAGGTATGGGGCCTTGTCCTTGAGGAAATGGAATTGATGCCAGAAGCCGTGATCTTCGAGCTTGCCGGGGTTAGGCAGCCAGCGCCACAGCGAGACTAAGACCACCACGCCCCAAGCTGCCATCAAGATAAAGATGGCACGCCACGACAGCGAGTGCGCCAGCGCCGTACCCAAAGGGACGCCGCAGACAATCGAGGTGGTTTGGCCCGCCAGCATCAAGGCCATCGCCGAGGAGCCCTTACCGGCGGCACTGATGCGCATCGCGATAATGGCACCCAGGCCAAAGAAGCAGCCATGCGGCAGACCGGAGATGAAGCGCGCCACAATGACCATGCCAAAGCTTTGCGCGAGCGCCGTGAGCACCATACCGATGGTGTAGCAGCTCACCACAATCAGGATCGAGACCTTGAGGTTGAGCTTGCGCGTGAACACCATGTAAATGATGCCGAAGCACACACCAAAGGCATAAGCCGAGATCGAATGTCCGGCCGTGGCAATGTCCAAATCAAAGTCGTGCGCAAAGTAAGGCAACAAGCCCATCGCCACGAACTCGCCCACGCCGAAACCCAAGGCACCAAAAGCTAAGGCAATCAGTCCCTTCATACCCAAAAAATCCTCAGAAAGCACACAGGAGAAAGCACAAACTGGGGCCCGTCCCCTTTGGGACGTATTTTCTTAAGGGCGCTTGAACAAGTCAAAGCCAATTGCGCGCCCGCCCCAAGAGCGCGCCAAATAAGTGCAACCAAGATCCAAGCTTCCTGCGCATTAATCCCGCAAAAATGAGCAGCGCAGAGCAAGCGGGTTAAAATGGGAAAGCTAACTGAATTGGAGTTTTTGATGAGCAACACCGCACGCCTCTTGTTGGTCATTGGCCTATTTTGGTTCACTCAATATGTCTATGTGCCGTACACCACGCCGTATTTGCTCGCGCAGAAAGTCAGTGCTGACTTTGTGGGGCTGGTGGTTGGCTTCTATGGTGCGGTCCCGTTCTTTACCCGCATCTTTATCGGCGTGTTTTCAGATCTCATCGGCAAGTTCAAGCCTATGATCCTCCTAGGCTGCGCCACCGCCGCTCTGGCCTCGGTGATCCGCCTCTATCGCCCCGACGGCATCGGCTTTTTGATCGCCAACATCATCTCAGGCTTTTCCTCCTCGATGTGGATGTGCTTCATCCTTTTTCACACCAAGAGCCTGACCAAGGAGAATTTGCAACGCGGCATGGGCTACGTCATGGCCTCCTGCAATGGCGGTATTCTGTGCGGTTTCTTAGCCTCGGCCACCTTGTACCAGCATTTTGGCATGATGCTGATGTGCGCCCTGTCGGTTGGTGCCGGTACCCTCGCCCTCACCTTAGCCTTAACCTTACGCGAAAAAGAAGAGCAGCGCTTTAACCCACCTAAGCTCAAGGAGCTCTTTCAGGTCGCACGTAATAAGCGTCTGTGGTTCTTTTCTGTGATCGGCCTGATTCAGCAAGGCGTCTTGATGGGCACGGCGATGTCCTTTTCAAACGCTGTGGCCGCCGGCTTAGGCGCAATGCCGTGGCAGATCGGTCTGATGAACATGATGATGACCGGCTCCTACGTCGCCTCCTGCTACCTTTCCTCGACCACCTTAGCCATTCGCATTGGACCAGGCATTCTCATGACATTGACCCAATTGTTTATGGCCTTGTACTGCGTCTTGATGGTGACCTTTGACAACATCTACCTGTTGATTCTGACCCAGGTCTTAATGGGCTCGACCGGCGGCTTAGTCTTTTCCTGGTGCTCGGCCGAGGCCCTAAGCCAAATCGAGAGTTTCCGGCGCTCGACCGCCTTGGGCATCTTCCAATCGGTCTTTGCCATCGGCATGACCGGCGTGCCAATCATGGCAGGTTACCTCTTTAACCACACCGGTACCTTAAGCGCGTCCTTTTACTTCCAAGCAGTGCTCGCCCTAATCGGCGCCCTGGCCACCGCGCTCTATTACACGCGCCGCCGCCACCAAAAGCGGCACGGCATTCACCCTGACGCCTAACCCAGCATTGATACCTAACTTAAGATCAACCTAACCCTAAGGAGACTTCCATGCGCCTGAGCCAAGCCCAGCGCTTATTACTGATCGTCGGCCTGTTCTGGTACGCCCAGTACGTTTACATGCCCAACACTGCCCCGTACCTCTTGGCCCAGAAGGTCAGTGCTGACTTTGTCGGCATCGTGGTCGGCGCCTACGGCTTCACCCAAATGGCCGCACGCTTTGGCATCGGCCTCATCTCGGACATCTTAGGCCGCTACAAGATCATCATTGTCGCAGGCTGCATCTTTGCAGCCGTAAGCTCGGTGGTACGCATTGTCGTCCCGACTGGCCCTGGCTTTTTGACCGCGAACCTGATGTCGGGTCTTGCGTCCTCCACTTGGCTTTGCTTCATGCTCCTCTACACCTCGAGCGTGGCCAAAGCCAACTTGCTGCAAGCTCTAGGCTACGTCTTTGCAGCTAATAACCTCGGCATCATGCTCTCCTTCATCAGCTCGGCCGTGCTCTACCAATACTTTGGCATGACCTTACTCTGTGCCCTCTCGGTAGTAGCTGGCACATTAGCCAGCATCCTGGCCTTGGGTCTTAGTGACATCAAGCGCGAACCTAGCCCTGAGCAACCAGCTGACCCCGCTAAACCAGGCCTGACGAGCCTCCTCAGCGTTATTTTCAGCGGCCGTCTTTGGTTCTTTGCCTTTTTGGCGACCATCCAGCAAGGCATCACTATGGGAACGGTTATGTCCTTTTCCCAAGAAGTGGCGCGCCAAATGGGTGGTTCGGCGGTCCAAATGGGCCTTATGACCATCGTCTTTATCGCCTTCTGCGTCATCTCGTCCTACTTGGTGGCCAAGCCCCTGATTGCCCGCATCAACCCCGGCGTGCTGATGGGCGTGACCTTAGTTCTCTTGGCCTTTTACTGCTGGGCCTCGCCCCACGTCACCAGCGTCTATGAGCTCATTGCGCTGCAAGCTTTAATGGGTTCGAGTCTGGGCTTTGTCCTGACGGTCTCCAACAGCGAGGCATTAAAGGGCGTTGACCCCAAGAAGAAGTCGACCGCTTTAGGCCTGTACCAAGCGATCTTTGCCGCCGGTATGACCTTCATCCCGATGATCGCAGGTTTCATCATCGAGCACAGCGACGGCCAATTTGACGGCGCCTTCAACTTCCAAGCAGGCCTCTGCCTCTTAGGTGCGCTCTTAGTAGCCATCTACTACCTCCACGCCCGCACCAAAGCCTATGGAGCACATCATGACTAATTTCGGCCCACCTCAGCGTCTCATTGATCTGCTGCCCACGCAGTACGTCACTCCCAAGCGCCAGGAGATGATGGACAAATTTCTTGAGGCAACCCAAAAGGCTGATCAGCCACTCTACGAGCTGCTGAGCGAAATCAAAGAGCTGGCCGTGCGCGTCAGACCCGACTATTGCGAGCAGTGGCTCAATGAGAGCTTTGTCGACCTCAAAGAAATCTACCACTGCCACAAAGATGCTAATGAAGAGCCAATCCCACTCTTGCGCACGACCATCATCGATAGATTCATCTACATGCTAGAAGAGCAATATGGGCACACCATAGATGAACTATCCGACCAACTCATGAATCTACCTCCTCCTGAAGTAGTCATGGAACTTACGCAACAGTATGGTTGCGAGCCATGGCTAAAAATCTTGGAGTTCTACGCCCATTGTGAGTGGTTGTTGGACCAGCGGCGCGCCGAATTAATTAAAGTCATTCCAGCAATCAGGAAATCCCACCGCTTGCTATTTAGAGGCTGTCAGACCCTGACCCAGCCTCCGACGCGCAAGACTCAAGAACGCAAGCGGGTGCGCCCAAAGCGCAAAAAGCGCTAGCGCTCGCAAAGTGCACCTAAGCCGCTTGCTGGGTGCACCAAGGCGCGCCACAATCAATCTCACATCGACTAAGGAGCACTTATGGGAGCTGTTACAAATTAAATCTTGCACCAAATTGGGCATCTCTTCTGCTGCACGGCTTAGATCAATTTAGTCGACAAGCGCTTTAGCTGCCTCGCCATATAATTATGTAAATCGAATTTTATTAATAGCGGTGACTAAAGTTTTATTTATCAAAATTTCTAATTAAAACAAACAGCCAAGCTGTCGGCGTACAGCTGTTTTTGTATTTATCATAAATTCATAAAATTTAGTATCTCTCATATTGGTTATTTTTATATAAAATAAAGTTATCAAAAGGTAAATATAAAATCAATAATTTATCTTTCTTTTGTCAAAAGTAATTTAACACAAATCTCATCTTTTAAAATGAATTTGATGGCATAAAAATTGCTTTAACTATAATGACTGTGTCTAACCATTGACACAACATGCTTAATGGATTTAAGGAGGACTGCGATTTTGGTCCAGGTATCACCCCACTCAAGTGACGTAGATAGTGTCCTGTCCCCTATGGACAAGGACAGCTTAAGCGTGCCTGAAGGTGATGCTTCCGCCCAAACTCAAGCTGACCCGACCTCAAAAAAACCATCTGACGAGACTACGGTACACAATGCCCAAGCATTAAACGATATCATAGAGTCGGCCCCAGCCAATGATGTGATTCCTTACTTCATATGGCAAACTTGCCTCGCCTGTTTTAGATCACACTTTGGATATCATCATTGACTTAGCGTTAGTGGGTTAGCTTT
>CALXOW010000107.1 GCA_944390115.1 uncultured Anaerobiospirillum sp. | reverse complement strand
GGCATATAATGGCTTATATATCGTATTTAGCTTTAACTGCGTGCCTTTTTGCGTATAACCTTCAGGGAGTTTGAGATAACAGTATATTAAAAGTAAACTTTAATAACTCAATTGAAGATAAAGTGTATTTTTCATTAAATGTATGGGTTAGTGAGTTTGAGCGTGAAATATAGTGATATAAGGGCTCATTAACAATCTCAATGCGATGTGCATTTAGCGCAGTGTGTATGACCCAGCAGCGATCTTCGCCGAAAGTTAGGTCGGGAAAAGAAATGTTGTGTTGAATCAGCAAGTCGCGCCGTACCATCTTGTTCCACGGAGCTGGATGAAGCGATGGTGTGAGCAGCACGGCCTCTAAAGTACAGACATCGAGCTTACTAGGATCGCCTTGGGCGGCGTTGTAGCGTGCAATTTCTTTGATCAGACGATCTTCATAGAGTAAGTCCTTGGTCTGTTCACCTTCGTGCAATCGAATCCCAAAACACACCAAGTCGGCGTGGGTGTCATCAAGGCGCTTGCTCATCTTCTCAAGCAGCGTCGGATCGTAGCGGTCGTCGCCATCCAGGAAAATTACGTACTCGCCTGAGCTTTTGGTAAGACCATGATTACGGGTGCCGCCGGGGCCTAAGTTGTGCTCATTGCGCGCCAGGATAATCGTGCGTTCTGGGTTTTGGGCCTTGAACTCCGTGAGTTTAGCCCAGGTGTCGTCGGTCGAGCAGTCGTCGACCAAGATCAGCTCAAAATCTTGTAGAGTCTGCTCCCACAGCTGCTTGAGGTCAGGGAGGTAGGGAACGGCGTTATAGAGCGGGATGATGACAGAAACTTTAGGCATAGTCGGCTCTGAATGCGCACAAGCCGCTTGCAGGTGAGCCTGCACGCGGCTTGTGGGTTTAGCTTGTGCTCAGCTTAGCGCTGTCCTAAGAATAACGCTTAGTGCTGCTGGTCCTGGTAGCGCTTGGCAGCGGCGATAAAGCCACGGAATAATGGGTGACCCTCACGTGGGTTCGAGGTGAACTCTGGGTGGAACTGGACACCGATGAACCATGGGTGGTTCTTGATCTCGATGATCTCCACTAACTTGTTGTCAGTGGACAGACCTGCAACCGAGAGGCCTGCGTCAGTGAGCTTGCCGATCAGGTTGCTGTTAACCTCGTAGCGGTGACGGTGACGCTCAACAATATCGTCCTGGCCGTAGAGCTCACGGACCTTGGAATCAGGCTTTAAGTGGCATAACTGACCACCTAAACGCATCGTGCCGCCTAAGTCGGACTTGTCCGAGCGCTTCTCAACGCGACCGGCTTCATCGGTCCACTCGGTGATTAAAGCGACTACTGGGTATGGGGTGTTCGGGTCAAACTCAGTCGAGTTGGCCTTGTCCATCCCGGCGACGTCACGGGCGTACTCGATGATGGCGACCTGCATACCCAGGCAAATGCCTAAGAATGGGATATTGTGCTCACGGGCATAACGGACCGCAATGATCTTGCCTTCGACACCGCGCGAACCAAAGCCGCCCGGAACTAAGATCGCGTCTAAGCCCTGGAGCATCTCCTCGCCGCGCGACTCGACGTCTTCGGAGTCGATGTACTTGATGTTAACTGCTAAGCCGTTCTTTAAGCCGCCGTGCTTTAAAGCCTCGTTGACCGACTTGTAGGCGTCAGGCAGCTCAGTGTACTTGCCGACCATACCAATGGTGACTTCACCTACGGTGTTGGCCTGCTGGTAAATTACGTGCTCCCACTCGCTTAAATCAGCCTCTTGGCAGTCTAAACCAAAGCGCTCAACGATGAACTGATCTAAGTACTGGCTCTTGAGCAGAGCTGGAATCTTGTAGATCGAGTCGACGTCCTTGAGCGAAATAACGGCACGCTCTTGAACGTTGCAGAACATCGCAATCTTGTGACGCTCGTGGGCTGGGATGACGCGATCGGAGCGGCAGATTAAGACGTCTGGCTGAATACCGATCGATAAGAGCTCCTTGACCGAGTGCTGGGTTGGCTTGGTCTTAACCTCGCCTGAAGTCTCAAGATATGGCACTAAGGTTAAGTGCATAAAGATGGCGTTTTCACGGCCAATCTCAACGGCGAGCTGACGGATAGCCTCTAAGAAAGGCAGCGACTCGATATCACCGACGGTACCGCCAATCTCAACAATCGCGACTTGATTGCCTTCGGCACCTGCCAAAATGCGCTCTTTGATGGCGTTAGTGATGTGCGGGATGACCTGGATAGTGGCACCTAAGTAATCGCCCCGGCGCTCCTTGCGGATCACATCAGAGTAAATACGACCCGTGGTGAAGTTGTTGCGGTGCGACATCTTAGTGCGGATGAAACGCTCGTAGTGACCTAAGTCGAGGTCGGTTTCTGCGCCGTCCTCGGTCACGAAAACTTCACCGTGCTGAATTGGGCTCATCGTACCTGGATCGACATTGATGTACGGATCCAGCTTCATCATGGTCACTTTCAGGCCACGGGCCTCGAGTACGGCAGCAAGCGAGGCGGCCGCAATGCCCTTACCTAAGGATGAAACCACGCCACCAGTTACGAAAATAAGCTTGGCAGGAGAAGGTGTTGCAGTCATGAAAAAGCTCCGATGTTAACGCCAAATTTGACCGCTCATTGTAGCACAGCCCGCTTATTTATGCCGCATTAATCACACTTTCAGCATAAGTGCTGTCCCGCCTCTCCGCACCCGTGACCCAGAGCGCCGTCCTGCGCTGAGCGCAGTGCTAACCTAAGGGCAGCAGGGGGTCTTTTGGTATGCGCTCGCCTTGAGTTTGTGTGGCGCGGGACGGGCCTTGGAGCGCAAGTTTACGGGTGGGCTTGTGTGCCAGGGCACTGGCAATTATTAGATCGCGGGCAGGGCGGCATTGGGGCGCAAGTTTGGGGGGCGGTGGGGCATGCGCTCGGGCGTGCGGCGTTTGGGGCGGTGCTTTGGGCTCGCTTCGGTCTCGCTTGGGTCTCGCTTGGGCTGTGCTGGGGCTGTGCCTTTTTGCTGTGCTTTGATGGGGGCGTGGGGAGGGGTTGTGGCGCGCGGGTGGTCAGTCCTAATAACGTTTACGGAAATTTGCAATATTGGGGGTGGCCGCAATGCGATTTAGCTCAAGTTTTTGGCATGTAAATGCTAAAAAACGTGCTATAGCTTCAATTATCGTAAACGTTTGCGTGATTTTACGGCGCTCTCTTTCTATGCTAGGGAAATGGACAAGCGGGGCGAGACTTTACTTAATTAAGTCTGGTCACGGCGCTGGAGGTTTGGAGCGCGCGCCCGATTGTTCGTAAGCGTGCGTGGCGCACGCAACCAAGACTAAGTTTGCGTCAGTGGATGGAAGCTCTGTTTTCTCTTTTCTTTTTGTTGTGGTGAGCTTGGTCTTGGTTGGGGTGCTGCGTGTCAGTGTGACTTTCTTGTCAGGCAGGAGTTTGCGATGAGTGGATTTAAGAATCTATCAGGCGCGACCAAAGGCTACATAGTTTTAATCTCGCTGGTGGTGTTGTCGTGGCTGATCTTCAAGATCTTAACCCCAGATAACTTCGGTTCACCCGAGAACCTCTTGGCTTACTTCCAGGCGAGCTTAATTGCCACGGTCGGTGCCATCGGCTTCTACTTCGTGATGGATATGGGCCTGTTCGATTTCTCGATCGGCGCTAATATCATCTTATCGGCGGTGGTGGGCTGCCAATTGGCTACTACCTTTGAGCTGGGCTACTTTGGCCTGATCATGGGCTGCATTATCACCGGCGCCTTGGTGGGTTTATGCAATGGCGTGTTCTATGTGCGCCTGCGCATTCCATCGATGATTGTGACGGCGGGCCTTGCTTTAATCTATGAGTCGATCGCTAACTATATGGCAGGCGGCGTGGGCCAAACTCTGCCCTCTGATATGCGCGGCTTAGGCCAGATGCCAGGCAATATCATCCTGGCCGTCCTGTGCTTTATCATCGCTTACTTGATGCTCAATTACACCAAGTTCGGTACCTACACCTACGCCATCGGCTCTAATGAGTTCGTAGCGAAGAATATGGGCATCAACGTCGACCGCTATAAGGTCTACGCCTTTATCTTGAGCGGCGCCTTCTTCGGTGCCATGGCGATCTTGACTATCAGCTATGGTTCGTCGATCGTCGCGGTCACCGGTATGCAGTCGATGAGCCGTAACTTCATCCCAACCATGGGCTGCTTCTTTGGTCTGGCCTTTATGCGCTACGGCATTCCATTGCAGGCCATTATCTTAGGTGAGTTCATCGTCAATATCATCTTCTTCGGCTTCATTTCCTTGGGCGCCCCAACGGCTATTCAGGACATGATTTCTGGTCTGGCACTTCTTATTATCATCACCCTCACCACCAAGGTGAACAAGGGCGAGATCGTGAAGTAGGAGGGTGGCTATGAGTCAAGTAAGATTACAGGTCAGAGACATCAGCAAAAACTTCGGTATCACCAAGGCGCTGCAACACGTCTCCTTTGATGTTAACGCCGGTGAGGTTCACGCCCTGATCGGTGAGAACGGCTCGGGTAAGTCGACCCTGACCAATATGTTAACCGGTATCTACCCAATGGAAACGGGCTCCTTTATCTTAGATGGTAAGGAGATCCACCCGTTAAACCAGGTTGATGCCAACAATATGGGTATCTCGATTATCGTTCAGGAATTGGGTACCCTCTCGGGCTTAACCGTCGCCGAGAATATCTTCTTAGGCCACGAAGATCGCTTCATCAAGCACGGCTTCCGCAATACCGTCGCGATGAACGCTGAGGCCAATCGCCTGCTGCAAGAGTATGGCTTCACCCATATCAAGGCCGCCGCGATGGTCGATGATTACAATTTCGAGGATCGCAAGTTAATCGAGATTGTGAAGGCGACTTACTTCCATCCTAAGATCGTGGTGATCGACGAGACCACTACCGCGCTGTCGCAAGAAGGCCGTGAAGAGCTCTATAAGCAGATGGAGCGCCTCAAGGCCGAAGGCTGCACCGTGATCTTCATTTCCCACGACTTGTCCGAGATTCTGTCCAAGTCCGACACTATCACCATTTTGCGTGACGGTATCTATATCGATACCTTAAAGGCCGCAGACCTCGACCAAGACAAGCTTAAGAAGCTGATGGTGGGTCGTGAGGTCACCGGCGATTACTATCGTTCTGACTACGGTGAGCCGATCTCCGATGAGGTAGTGCTCTCGGCTAAGGGCGTGACCGTGCCAGGCCTTATTCACGATGTCTCCTTTGATTTGCACCGAGGCGAAATCTTAGGCTTTGGTGGTCTGTCCGAGTCGGGTATGCACGAGATCGGCAAGGCGATCTTTGGCGCAAGTTACGATCGCACGGGCTCCGTGACCTTGGCTGATGGCACCGCGATCAATGAGATTCCTAATGCCATTCGCCACTCGATCGCCTATACCTCCAAGGACCGTGACAATGAGTCGGTGGTCTTAAACCAATCGATCGGCGATAACATCATTATGCCGTCCTTAAATGCCTTGGACTACGGCCATACCCCATTTATCAATTGGGCTAAGGCACGCAAGTTCGCCAACGAATTTGCCAAGGAAATGTCGGTCAAGATGCAGAGCACTGATCAATTCGTCTCGGAGCTCTCCGGCGGTAATAAGCAAAAGGTGGTGCTGGCGCGCTGGATCGGCAAGGGCTCGAATATCGTCGTGCTCGACTCGCCGACCCGTGGTATCGATATCGGCGTCAAGCAGGACATCTACCAGCTCATGAACAAGATGCGTAAGAGCGGCAAGTCGATCATTATGATCTCCGAAGAGCTGATGGAACTCATCGGTATGTGCGATCGCATCATTATCATGAAGGATGGTGCCATCTCAGGTGAGGTGCTGAGAAGCCCAGACCTCGATGAGCAAAAGCTCATTGCCATGATGGTTTAAGGAGGCTGCCATGACTCAAGCAAATAACAATGCTCCAGCTGATAAGGCTGTAGCTTCGGCTGCCAGCGCAGCCTCGGCCAAGGAAGTGGCCTTAAAGAAGCAAAACACGATGCGCATGGTGCGTGCCCTTTTACCAATTGCGGGCTTAGTCATCATCTTTGCGCTCTTTAGCTACCTGACCAATGGCCGTCTGATCACGCGTCTGCCTTTGGCGATGAGTACGGTCTACGTCATCATGATCTCGGCGATGGGCGTGTTCTTTATCATGACCATCGGCGGCCTTGATTTCTCCCAAGGCTCAATCCTAGGCCTCTCGGCGATCGTGGTGTGTTACGTCTCACGCTACAGTATCGAGCTGTCGATCCTCGCGGGCATCTTAACTGGTGCGGCGGTGGGCGCGGTCAACGGCTACTTCTACGTGCATCGTAAGATCAAATCCTTCATCGTGACGATCTGCACCATGTTCTTGTTCCGTGGTCTCATTAAGTTCCTCACCACTGAGGCCCCGGTTGCAGGCGATCCGATGCTGGTTATGTGGGACTCGACCGCTTTTAAGGTCACCGCTACGGTTATCGTCGTGGGCATTGGCTTTATCTGCTTTAACTTCACTAAGTTCGGCATTTACCTGCGCGCTATCGGCGCCGGTGAAAAGGCCGCGATGTTCGCCGGTATCCGCACCGACCGCGTCAAGTTCTTAGTCTACGTCTTAGCAGGCGCCATCACCGGCTTTGCCGCCTTTATCTCCGCGATCAAGATTGGTTCGGTTACCTCCAACGGCGGTAACCAGCTCGAGACTCAGATCTTAATTGCTCTGGTCTTAGGCGGTATGCCAATCTCCGGCGGTGCGATGGCCCGCTTCTACAACGTGATCGTGGGCTCGCTCCTCTACGTCGTTCTGACCTCGGGTCTGACCATGATGGGCTTTAGCACTCAGATGATGCAGCTCATCCAAGGCGTGGTCTTCTTAGCCTTCGTTGCGATCTTCGCTGACCGTCAATCGCAGTCGGTTATCAAATAGCGCCGCGTTCATCCTTTTGTCGGTCTCACTTGCCTTGGTAATTGTGTCGCTCACGCGTAATTGCGTCGATATCGCAAGTGAGACTGGTGCGCACGCCGCTTGTGCTACTTTGGGCGTAATGGCGGCATGCGCGCTCCGGTTTTTGTTTTTAGTGTTCAAGGGAGGGGGTGGCGCTTAAGGCTTTCAGAGTGCTGGCAGCATGAGGCTGCGGCCTGATTGCAGGCCTGCCTCGCACGGCAGCCTGATTGCAGGCTTAGCTCTGAATGCAGGCTTAGCTTTGAATGCAGGCTTAGCTCTGATTGGGCCTAGGGCGTTATCTTTTAGGTTGTTTTATGGAAAAAATCTATTTTGTCGTTGGCTCGCAGGACCTCTACGGTGATGAGTGCTTAAAGCAGGTTGCTGCTGACGCTCAGGTCATGAACGACTTCTTCAATGAGAAGTTCGGCGCCCGCGTCAAGTTCGAGCTTCTGCCAACCGTCGTCAACTCCGAGACCTGCATCGCCGATATGCGTAAGGTCAGCTGCGATGATGACTGCATCGGTGTCGTTACCTGGATGCACACCTTCTCGCCTGCCAAGATGTGGATCAAGGGCTTACAAGAGTTAAGAAAGCCTTTACTGCACTTACACACCCAGGCCAATGAGAAGCTGCCTTATGACAGCATCGACATGGACTTCATGAACTTAAACCAGGCCGCTCACGGTGACCGTGAGTACGGCTTTATCGTAGCCCGCCTCAAGATCGCCCACCAGGTGGTCGCAGGCTACTACCGTCATGAGCATGTCTTAAACGAGATGGCCCGCTTCATCGATGTGGCCCGCGCTATCAACTTCTCGCGTCACCTCAAGGTTGCCTCCTTTGGTAACAATATGCGTGAGGTGGCCGTTACCGACGGCGATCGCGTTGAGTCGCAGATCCGCTTAGGCTGGGAGTGCAACTACTACGCAGTGGGCGACTTAGTTAAGACTATCAACGAGGTCTCTGAGGCTGAGGTTGACGCCAAGATGGCCGAGTACCAAAGCAAGTACACTATGAAGACCGACCGCGTCGAGGTCGTCCGCGAGCAGGCTAAGTACGAGGTAGGCCTCGAGAAGTTCTTAGGCTCCCGTGGCTTAGGTGCTTTTGCCGATACCTTCCAAGACCTGTGGGGCTTAAACCAGCTGCCAGGTATCGCTTGCCAGAACTTAATGGGCAAGGGCATTGGCTTTGGTCCTGAGGGTGACTACAAGATCTCCGCTTTATCGGCCGTCTTAATGAAGATGGCAGAAGGCCGCCCTGGTGCCACCGGCTTTATCGAGGACTACACCTACGATTTAACCGAGGGTCAGGAATTAGAGCTGGCTTCGCACATGCTCGAGGTACCAGTTTCCTTTGCTGCCACCAAGCCTGAGATCGACGTCATTCCATTAGGTATCGGCGGTAAGTCCGATCCTGCTCGCCTCATCTTCGACGGCGTTGAGGGTGATGGCATTCAGGTCACCATGGTCGACATGGGCACCCACTTCCGCGTCATTTGCGCCGACATCGAGCTGGTCAAGCAGCCTAAGCCAATGCCTAAGCTGCCAGTAGCCCGCATCATGTATCGCCACAAGCCAAACTTCAATATCGGCACTGCCTTCTGGTGCTATGCCGGTGGCGCTCACCACAGCGTGGTTTCCACCGCCTTAACCCGTAAGGACATCGCCTTATTCGCTAAGCTCTTAGGCTTAGAGTTCATCGCCTTTGGTGATGACACCACCGAGGCCGACTTAGAGAAGTTTGCCGCCGAGGCCTATCGCAAGTAATTAGCCCAAGCACTGCTTGAGCCTTTAAGGAGCCTGAGCGCGGGGACGCGCTCAGGCTTCGTCGTCTTTGGCGCAAACGCCCTCAGCCCCGCTGGGGCAGCGGGCCTGCTGAGCTTAGGTGAGCTCCGTCCCGCGCGGTTTGCGGCGCGGTGTCGTAAGGGCATAGGTGTGCCCTGCTCGCGCGGCTTTTGATTGGACCCTTGTCGGCCGACTGGGGCGTGACTGCCTTTTGGGGATCTCATAGAACTTTGGGGCTCAGTAAGGCTTGGGAGCCCGTTGTGGCGCCGACTTAGGCGTGAGCTGCGTTCCGGCTTGGTCCTAACTGCGCTGTGGGTTTGGGCACAGGCTTTGATGGCGCGCCTGCGGGCGCGGCAAGCGGCGGGACGGGCTTTAGTGGTGTGCGCTGTACTACAGCGGGGGCGTGCTGTTTTGCGGGGCAGGTTGGGGGCCCACTAAGGGCAATCTAAGCCAAGGGCTGGTATGATGGGCGCGCTAGCCTTACGTGTTGGCAATTGCTTGGTTTGGTTTTATTCCACTCACTCCTCTTTGAGCGTAGTGCCCCCGTTATGAAAATAAACGTGTTCTCAACTCTTTACGAGTTATGCATTAAGTTAGCAAAGCACCCTAAAGCTCCGTGGTTCTTGGGTATCAACAGCTTTATCGAGTCGATCTTCTGGCCAATTCCGCCTGATGTCATGCTCGCCCCAATGTGCCTGGCGCGCCCCAAGCGCTCGATGTACTACGCTGCCTTAGCCGTGATCACTTCGGTCATGGGTGCGGTGTGCGGTTATTACCTAGGTTACTTTATCTACGACCCGTACATCGCTGACCTCATTTCGTGGTTAGGCTATGAGAGCTCAATGCAGACGGTACGTGAGTGGTTTACCCTTGAGTACGGCGTCTTAATGATTTTCATCGGCGCCTTTACCCCAGTACCTTATAAGGTGATCGCTGTTACCACCGGCGTGGTCGCCGCTGAGAGTATGGCCAACACCGGCTCAGTGGGCATGCTCACCCTCCTCAACTTTGTCTTAATCTCCCTGGTCGGCCGTGGTCTGCGCTTCTTCTTGGTCGCGGGCATCATTATGCTCGGTGGCGAGCGTATGGAGCACGCCCTGCGCCGCTATATCGACTATATCGGCTGGGCCTGCGTCATCTTAGTGGTCATCTACATCGCCTACGAGATGATGACGCCGTAGTGCTGCGTCCGGTTCAAAGCTGCGCCCTGGCCCGCCACTGCCGCTTGCGGCTTTCGCTGCGGGGCGACGGCGGCGCTCATCCTAGCGTGGAGGTAGGGCCGCAGGCGGCTTGAGCGGGCATGAGCATCATGGGTTTAGGGGCGCTTGCTCTGCTGTGGGCGGCAGCTCCCTTCAGCTTGCGCTGACGCCTAAAAGTTGCGGCGTCTCACCGTCTCAGGCTCAAATGGGGGCGTTCGTTTTTTCGGACGCCCCCATTTGGCTTACAATGAGGTCATTGATGTGCCGCATGAGCTGAGTGCGGTCTAGACTTTGCTCCAGCTGTTCGGATGTCCTTTTGGCTTTAGTGGGCGTTGGAGGTTGTGTGTAGATGCAAGCAATGACCATTACTTTATCTCTTCTGACAGCCGTGGTGGCTGTGCTTACTGGTGGCTGCGAGACCTCCAATCAAACCTACTCCACCAATCGCGTGATCGACGCGACCGAGGTGAGCTCGGCCTCATCAATTGGCGCTAATGCCGCAGGGCAGGCCGCGCGTGCCGCGCAGCCTATGCGCGCCACGGGCCCTGAGGTCTTAACCGACGCTCCGGTCTATGATGCTGCAAGCGGTAATGTCAGCACCCTGACCCCGGCCCCGCAAGGTAGCCTCAATACCCAGACCCCGCCCCCGGCCGCCCCTGGGACCTTGATCGGCGGCGTCCCGGACGAGCCGATGCCGCAGTATCAGACCACGTCTAATGTTGCCGCTCCTAACTCTGCTGCCAGCATGCCGCCTGATCCGCTCGACGGCTTTGTGCCGAATCAGCCGCTGCCAGCGACGCAGCCAGCTTCGCAGCAGGTGGTGCAGCCTGCCGTGCAGCAGGCTCAGCCTGAGCCGGTTGCCTCGAGCTCGTCGGGCAATTGGCTCTTAGTTGATAGCGCAGAGGCGCAAGCTGATGTTAATAACACGGCCTTAGAGCAAAAGGTGCTGGCGCAAAAGGCGGTTGACGACAGCGCCCGCACCGTCTATCAAAATAAGATTGCCACCACCGCAGGTCCTGATCGCTACGCCGTGGTTAAGGGCGATACCCTGTACTCGATCGCCTTCCGCTACGGTCTTGATTACCACGCCTTAGCTAAGATCAATCAGATTGAGCCACCTTATAACCTCAAGGTCGGTCAAGTCTTGCAGCTTAACTTAAAGCAGCAAGAGGCCCCAAGCTACGTGGTGCAAAAGGGCGATACCCTGTACTCGATTGCGCGCAAAAACAACCAGAGCGTGTCGTTCCTAGCCGGTGTCAACAACTTAGAGCCGCCTTATAACCTCAAGGTCGGCCAAAAGATCTTGCTCTCGCGCGATAACTCGATGAGTGCGAGCGCTTCGGCTACCGCCAAGAAGGAAGATGTGGTGCCGGTTGCCGGCCAAAAGGCCCCAACCACTACCGCCGCAACCAAGCCGACAACTTCTGATTCTAAGGCCACTACGACTAAGCCTACGAGCTCTAATGCGGCTCAGACCCCAATTGTTAAGACCGCCACCCGTAAGGTCGCCGGGGTTACCTGGTCGTGGCCAACCACGGGCCGCGTGATCGAGCAGTTCTCGACCGCCGAGCAAGGCAATAAGGGCGTGGATATCGCAGGTAAGCGCGGTCAGGCCATTATCGCCGCTGCCGATGGCCAGGTCGTGTACTCAGGCAACGCACTGCGTGGCTTTGGTAACCTCATCATTATCAACCACACCAATGAGTACCTCTCGGCTTATGCCCACAACGACGTGCTCTTAGTCAAGGAAGGCCAAAAGGTTAAGCGCGGTCAGCAGATTGCGCGCATGGGCAGCACCGACGCCAGCTCGCCGCGTCTGCACTTTGAAATCCGCTATCGCGGCCAATCGGTTAACCCGGTAAGCTACCTGCCGAAATAGCCCCCATATTCCTGGATGCTAAAAGAGAACCGCCTTGGGGTGACCGAGACGGTTCTTTTTATTTTTAAGGACGAGTGTGCGTTTGGCCGCCACTGCGCTCACCTGGCGCCGCCGGGGTAGCGCGGTCATAGCGTCCTTACAGGCGGCGTGCGCCTTTAGGCCTACTCTATTTACCCGCTGGGGTGGGCAACACTGGGTTGGTGGCGCGGATCTGAGCTCCAGCCCACATTCCGCCCGCTGGGGCGCAGGGCCGGTGGCGTGGGTCTGAGCTGCGCTCTGGGGGCCAGTCTGCTCGGGCGCTGGCTACCAGGGCGGGCGGCCCTCAGTGCCGCCTGTGGCGGAGCGCGGGTGACGCGCGCGCCGGATGTGGCGGCGCGGTGGCGGTTATTGAGCGCTGAGTTTGGCCTTGAGCTCACTTAGGACATTGAGCGCCATGAGCGGGGTCAGGCTGTTGAGGTCGAGCTCGGTGAGCTCTTGGGCCAGGTTTTTGAGCTTTTCCCCTTCGTGCTCGAGTTGGGCCTTTTCGGCGGCGCTCTCTTGCAGCTGGGCTTGCAGCTTGGCAATGAGCTGCTCTTGGGCTTGTAGCTTAGCGCTGTGCTCTTGGTCAGCAAGGCCCTCGGCGCTGTTAAGTGAGCCCAAGTCACTGGCGCTTGCGTCAAGGCCTAAAGGCGGGGTAAAGAGGTTGGCGTTATCGAGCTCCTTGGCGCGCGCCTTGAAAAAGCCTAAGGCCTTCTTGGTGATCTTGCTAGGGACGCCCGCCAGTTGCGCCACCTCAATACCAAAGGAGCGTGCTTGACGCCCGCGCTCGGCGTGGTACAAGAACACGATTTGCCCTTGGAACTCCTTGGCGTTAAAGCACAGATTAAAGGCGTTAGGGTAGTTCTCAACTAAGGCCGTGACCTCGGCGTAGTGGGTCGCGAACATAGTCTTAGGCTTGAGGTCCTTGGCCAGGTACTGGACAATGGCCTCGGCAATGGCCGCGCCCTCGGCGCCTGAAGTGCCCCGGCCCACCTCGTCCATAATGACCAAGCTCTTAGGCGAGGCATTATTTAAGATAGTGGCAGTCTCTTCCATCTCGACCATAAAGGTTGAGCGTCCGGCCGCTAAGTCGTCGGAGGCGCCGATGCGGGTGAAGATGCGGTCGATGTCGCCGATGAGCGCCTCCTTAGCCGGAACAAAGGAGCCCATGCGCGCCATGATGGCAATGAGCGCGGTCTGGCGCATAAAGGTCGACTTGCCGCCCATGTTCGGCCCTGAGATCACCGCCAGATTGTGCTCGGGGCTAAGCTCAATGCCATTGGAGATAAATTGGCTCGAGCTTAAGGCCTCCACTACTGGGTGGCGCCCGGCCACAATCTTGAGGGTGTTGTCTGAAGTGAGCTTTGGTCTGGTGTAGCCGCGCTTTTGCGCCACGCGTCCTAAGGCGGTGGCGACGTCAAGCTGGGCTAAGTGCTGGGCGAGCGCACTGAGCTGCGGGATTTCATTGATGAGTTGCTCTAAGATTTGGTCGTAGAGCTCCTTTTCAATTTGCAGGCAGCGCGTTTGCGCCGATAAGGTCTTTTCCTCCAGCTCCTTGAGCTCAGGGGTGAGATAGCGCTCGACGTTCTTTAAGGATTGACGGCGGACGTAGTCATTAGGCAGGGCGCTGACCTTCATGGAGGCATTGCGCGTAATCTCAATAAAGAAGCCTAAGACATTGTTGCTGCGTACCTTGAGGGTCGGGATCCCGGTGCGCGCCTTTTCCTGCTCCTCGATCGTTTGCAGGATTTCCTGGGCGCCGTTTTGCAGGGCTCTGAGCTCATCTAATTCCTGGTGATAACCGGCGGCGATGACGTCACCATCGCGAATGAGCAGCGATGGAAACGGCTTAATGGCGCGCTTTAACAGCTGGTAGAGCGCGCTGAGCTCAGGGAGCTGCTCAATAAATTGCGTGATGATGCCACAGCGCCACTCCTCGGCGCTGATTTCCTGGGATACGTCCTGGGTCTTATTCTCTTCAGGGTTAAAGCCAAAGAGGGTAGCAGGCTTAGTCAAATCGAGGTTTGGGTCGACACTCTCACTTTGGCCGATATTGGCGCCCACTACGCTTAAGATTTGGTTCACCACCGAGCGGTCGACCTTGGCGGCTTGCTCAGGGGTGAGCTGCAAGAGAAATTTGATGGTCGGCACGACCGCCAGGGCGTCGCGCAGCTTGGCAAGATCGCGCGGCTTGGCGGTGCGCAGGCCGATGCGCGCCACAATGCGCTCGATGTCGCCGATCGCATCCAAGATCGAGTCGAGCTCGCCTGTGAGCGGGGCTTGTTGCAGCGCCTCGATTAAATCATAGCGGCGCTCTAAGGCGGCGTTGTCGCGCAGCGGATTGACCAGCATCTGCTTGAGCAGACGGCTGCCCATTGGGGTGCGGGTGTCATCTAAGACCGCCATGAGGCAGCCTTGCGGGGTGCCGCTTAAGTTGGTCAGCAGCTCTAAGTTCTTTTGCGCGGTCTTGTCTAAGAGCACAATCTGGGAGCTCTCATCGCGCTGAATCGAGCTGACATGCTCGACGGCAGCATGCTGGGTGGTGCGCACGTAGTTTAATAAGGCACCAGCGGCACAGATACCAGCCTTCATCTTATCGATGCCAAAGCCCAAGAGGCTTTGGGTCTTAAATTGGGCGCACAGATTGCGGTAGCTCGAGTCGTAATCGTAGTCCCACAGCGGCAGGGCCTTGCGGCACAAGACGTCCTTTAAGCGCTCGTAATAGGCAAAGCGCTCAGGGTAGAGCAGCTCTTTTGGGTTAACCTTATCGACTAAGAGCAGCAGATCGTCGATCGAGCTGACCTCGGCGGTGGTGAAGTGGCCCGAGCTCAAATCCATGGTGGCCAGGCCAAAGTTGACCTTATCGTTATAGAGCGCGGCGATAATGTTGACCTCGCGCTCGGGGATCATGTCAGGCTCAGTGACGGTGCCAGGGGTAATGATGCGCGTGACCTTGCGCTCAATCATATTGCGCCCCGCGCCTTGCTTGTCGCTCATCTGCTCGCAGATCACGACCGAGTAGCCCGCCTTTAATAGGCGTGCCACATAGCTGTCCACGGCGTGGTAGGGAATACCTGCCATCGGGATCGGTTCGCTGTTTTGGTGATTGCGTCGGGTTAAGGTGAGGTCTAAGACGCTCGCGGCGATCTTGGCGTCCTCAAAGAACAATTCATAGAAGTCGCCCAAGCGGTAGAACACCAAGTTCTCTTGGTACTGCTTTTTGACCTCGTAGTATTGCCGCATCATCGGCGACAAGTCGGCAGCGTTGATATCAGCCATATCAGGTTCACTCCGCATTTGAGCAAGTCAATGATTCACCCGCGCCGTACCTAACAGCGTCGGGAGGTTCGCACAAGCCGGTGCGCTTGATTTACGCACATTGGCTTGTAGCCGTAACTTAGGCGATATGCGCGCGCAAGTGGGGAAATTGCCGCTTAGCGCCGCATTTGTTGCGAAAAATGTGATTTACATCACGTAAGCCGCGCCATTGTACCCCAACTGGCGTACGCTACGGCACAACGCGGTCACGGCGTAACGCCATCTCAGTACCACGCCGTCACTGCGCACAGAGTGGCGCGCAGAGTGGCGCGCAGAGTGGCTAGCCCGCCGCTGTCTGCCCGCCAGCTCATCGCTGTCATGCTGGTCGTCGTACCGGTGTCTCGTACCGTCGTACCGGTGTCTCGTAGGTCGCAGCACCTCTGCGCTCAGCACCATGGGCTACCATCCGTTTTAGGTTTACCCTGGGGCTGGGGTGGAGCGCGCGGCGCTTGGTTTCATGGCTGGCTGCGGGGCAGGTGCTTTAAGCGGGGGAAATGTGCGCAAGGCAATGGAGGCTGTTAAGATCGGGGTAGTGATTTTAGGTCGTGGGGGCAAGAATGGCTCAGATGGTGTTACCGCCTTGGAATAAAGTGCCGGAACTGTTAGATCCAGCTCAATCCTTTATCAAGCTCGAACAAATGGCGGCGCAATTAGGCTCCGTCCTCGAGGCAACCGAGCTTGATGTGGCTACCGCCGAATCGTGTACCGGTGGCCTCATCGCGGGCATGATCACGGCGATCTCGGGATCATCTTCTTGGTTTGATTGTGGCTTTGTCACCTATAACAATGGGGCAAAGTGCGACCTCTTGGAGGTGCGGCCCCGCGTGTTAGAGCGCTATGGCGCGGTAAGCGAGTTTACCGCACGCGAAATGGCCTGGGGCGCCTTGCGCGGTTCTGAGGCGCAGCTGTCCGTAGCAGTCACCGGTATTGCCGGTCCTACCGGCGGCAGCTCGCATAAGCCAGTGGGCACGGTTTGTATGGCCTTAGCCTGCCGCGCGCCTGATTGCGTTATGGTCAAGACCTACCACTTCTCGGGCGACCGAGGCGCAGTGCGCGCTCAGACCGTCTATGAGGCCCTGCGGGGGCTGATGTTGCTTGCCCCTTGCATTGAGCGGGATGAGTATGGCGATGCTCTGGAGTTACCGGAGGGCGAAATTTATCCTGCTATGGTCGCGGCGGGCTATCATCCTGAGCCAGAGGATATCGGGCCGCGCGATAGCGATGCCGATTAAGCGACGAGCGGTCACTGTTTGCTTGAGTGCAGCAGGTAGCTTGAGCGCAGCAGGACGCTTGAGTGCAGCAGGCCGCGCTGAGGCGGGGCGCCGGGGTTAGGCGCGCGGTAAGCTTTGTGCAATGGTGGTCAGCGGCGCCGGGCCGCTGAGTTTGGGGCTCGCGCTTAGTCATTACGGTCGCTTTGGGTTAGTGGTCTAATAAATTTGATGTAAGTGCTTGACACTAATCAAAATCAGACTTATAATTTTATTCAAGAATTTCGGATAATCTTTTTGCTAGTGTAGGGGTTAAGTATGGCCGCACCAACCAAGACGAAGAAAGAAGGAGCCGCTGTTAGCTCCTCGAGCAAGTTAGCTTCTAACTTGACCACCGACCCAAAGAAGGCCAAGGCCATTGAGGCGGCGATGGAGCACATCGAGCGCCAATTTGGTAAGGGCGCCATTATGCGCTTTGGCCAAGGCGAGTTAGAGGAAATCGAAGCTATTTCCACCGGCTCCTTGACCTTGGATTTGGCCTTGGGCGTGGGCGGCTTACCAATGGGCCGTATTATCGAGATCTACGGTCCTGAGTCGTCCGGTAAGACCACCTTGACCTTAGAGCTGATTGCCCAGGCCCAAAAGCGCGGTAAGGTCTGCGCCTTCATCGACGCCGAGCACGCCTTAGATCCAATCTACGCTAAGAAGCTGGGCGTTAAGATCGACGATGTCTTAATTGCGCAGCCTGACACCGGCGAGCAAGCCCTCGACATCACCGAGACCTTAGTGCGCTCGGGCGGTGTCGACGTAATCGTGGTCGACTCGGTTGCGGCCTTAGTGCCTAAGGCTGAAATCGAAGGCGATATGGGTGATAACCACGTCGGCCTGCAAGCCCGTCTGATGTCCCAGGCCTTACGTAAGCTCACCGGCACCATCAAGCAAGCCAACTGCATGGTGGTCTTCATCAACCAGCTGCGTATGAAGATCGGCATTATGTTCGGTAACCCTGAGACCACCACCGGTGGTAATGCCTTGAAGTACTACGCTTCGGTCCGTCTTGATATCCGCAAGGGCGCGGTGATCAAGGATAAGGACGTGGCGATCGGTAACGAGACCAAGGTTAAGGTGGTCAAGAACAAGGTCGCTCCACCATTTAAGCAGGCTAACTTCCAGATCCTCTTTAACTACGGTATTTCCAAGACCGGCGAGCTTATCGACTTAGGTGTCCAGCTCAAGATGGTGGAAAAGACCGGCGCTTGGTTTGCCTACAATGGCACCAAGATTGGCCAGGGTAAGGCCAACGCCATGCGTTACTTAGACGAGCACCCAGAGGTCGCCGACGAGCTTGAAGGCAAGATTCGCGAGTACTTCAAGCAGCACTCCGACTACGCTGAGACCGTCGAGATTGGCTCGGCTCCAGCCCCTGAAGACGGAGTTGCCTTAAGCGAGAGCGAAGATGGTTTACCACCATTAAGCGACGAGGGTGAAGAGGAATTAGTCACCGAGATCCCAGAAGATCTCTAAAAAGAGCCTTCGCACATAGGCTCAAGGCAGACTTGGGGCGCGCCCTGAGCCTGCCTTTTTAGTCTGGAGCGGCTCGGTCTCCAGAGCTTATCGTGCCCTCGGAGGGCGCTGAGCGCAGCTCAATGCTAAGCTAAGTTAAGGCTGAAGCCTGAGGAGGGCAGATGGCGTTACCACCGAAGAAAGAGCGCAAACTCACCGGCCGTAAGGCCAAGCGTCAGGCCTCCTATCAGGGCGCACACAGCCTTGATGATTGCGTCAGCGCCACCGTCTCAGGCTTGAGCGTAGGGCGCGAGGTGGGCCTTGATGATGCGCCTAAGGCAGCTTTTGGGCGCCTGACCTCTAAGGCGGAGTTAGGCCGTCCCGAGAGCGATCTTGACCATGTCAGCTCTGGCTTTAGCACTTACCGGCCTTCAGGCAAAAAGCGCGAGCAGCGCTTGCGCGCCCAAATGGCGGCGCAGGGCTACGCTCCCACCGCGCAAGATGCGGACTGGGATGAGCCTGAGAGCCAAGACCCACGGGCGCAGAGCCTAGCTGCCCTCTATGACGCCTATGGGGAGGATGATGCGGCCCTTGAAGCGGCCTACGATGCCTATGGCGCCGAGGATGATGCTCAGGATGCGGCGCCGCACCGCGCAAGCCGCAAGGCCGAGCGCCAAGCTCAGACGCTGCGTGGCCTTAAGACTATGGGAGCCTTACTCGCAGAGCCAGCCGTTGCCACTGTGCCCGCAGTATCTGCTGAACCAGAGGCGTTAGTAGAGGAGGCCCCCGCTGAGCCTGAGCGTACCGCTGCGGCACCTGTGAGCTTTGCAGAGCATGACGCCTTAGAGGACGAGGCGCTGCGTGACTTGTTAGGCCCGGCTTATGACGCGGCGGTAGGTGAGAGTACGCTCTTAGATTCCAGCGCCCCGAAGCCAGCGCCGCCTGAAGCGCCCGAGTCCGACGAGGCGCTACGGGACTTATTGGGGCCGGCTTATGACGCAGCGGTAGGTGAGAGTACGCTCTTAGATTCCAGCGTTCCGAAGCCTGCGCCGCCTGAAGCGCCCGAGGCCAATGAGGACGAGGCGCTGCGCGCCTTATTGGGTCCTGCCTATGACGCGGCGGTAGATGCGGGTACGCTCTTAGATTCCAGTGCCCCGAAGCCAGCGCCGCCTGAAGCTAATGATGACGAGGCGTTGCGCGCCTTATTGGGGCCAGCTTATGACGCGGCGGTCGGTGAGAGTACGGCCTTAGCATCCAGCGCCACGAAGTCAGCGCCGTCTGTGGATCCTGAGCGCAATGAGGACGAGGAGCTGCGGGACTTATTAGGACCAGCCTATGACGCGGCAGTAGGAGCGAGCCCGGCCTTAGCGCCTATGCCGCGCTCTGGCACGCCTGAGCATCAGACGTCCTGGGCGCCGCAAGCTGCGCCTACTTCATCCTTAGCTCAGAACTTAGCTCCGGTGGTTCCGCAAGCTGTGCCGCCTGAGCTTGATGCTTGGGTGCCGCCAGCACCGCCTGAGGAACTGAGTGCAGCTGATTGGGTGCCACCGCCTTTGCCCGATGAGGCCTATGCCTCTTATGACCTGCCGCCGTGGGCTGGGGATGAGCCGCCCCTGCCTGATGCAGTGCCAGCACTGGCGCCTACTGAGAGCTGGGACGCCCCTTGGAGCCATGAATGCGAGAAGCCCCAGACCCTGGCACCTGCCTTATCTCAGGTAGGTGCGGGCCGCGCGTCTGCGCGACGTTCTGGGGCGGTTCAGGCCCGTCCGCTGGCGCGTGGGGCCAAGGGACGCAGCGCGCCTAATCAAGGCGCGGCGCCACCACGGGCGGCGCGCGCCCACGGGAGGAGTGCGGCTGCAGCACCAGAGGCGAGCGAGTCCTATGTTAAGGACTTAGATGAGGTCTCATCTTCGGTCGGGCTGCACCCATACGATCCTGAGGCCTTGGCCGGACGGCGGGGGCGGCGCGGCCCTGAGGTTAAAGATCTTGAGGGTAGTGCCAGCACCGTGTCCATGCCTTATGAGCAGGCGCTATCGGGTTATAGTGTGGAGCTTGATGCCACTGGGGCGGGCGCGGCTGAGAGCGCGCCGCGCGGCAAGCGTCGAGGCTCGCAGTATCGGCGGGTCCGTCAGGCCCCGAGCTTAGAGGAGAGTGCCAGCTCGGTGACCTTGCCGCTGGGGGCTCAGTCTGATGAGCCGCATGAGGAGCCTGCTACAACTAAGCGCCGCAGCTCGCGCTACTCGCGGCGCTCTCAGGCCGCTCAGGTTAGTAGCTTAGATGAGCTCTCCAGCTCTGTGACTTTGCCTTTAGGGGCGTGCTCGGTTGAGCCTGACGCTCCTGAGACGGCTGTCGCTGCTGTAGATGCGTCTGTCTCGACGGTCGCTCAAGATGCGGCCGGGAGCGATGAGGTGACGCTGGCCTATAACGAAATGATTCGGCTGTTGACCGCGCGCGAGTACTCCGCTTATGAGCTGACGCGCAAGTGCACCGGGCGCTTTGCGCCGACGGCGGTCGCGGCGGCCTTGGCGCGCTGCCAAGAGCAGGGCTTTCAAAGCGATGAGCGCTATGCCGATCTCTTGGTGCGCCATATGCGCCTGGCCCTGTACGGCAGCTATAAATTGCGCCTGGAAGCGCAGCGTAAGGGCGTGGATTGGCACTTGGTGGAGGCGGCGCTGGTCAACAATGCGCTTGATTGGTACGAGCTGGCCTATCAGTGCCTGTGTAAGAAGTACACCGCCGCCGATCTTTCTGACTACAAGACGCGGGTTAAGGCCAACGGCTTTTTAGGACGGCGCGGTTTTGAAACGGCCGAGCGCGAGTATGCCTTGGCGCGCTTAGCACGCGGTGAGTAGCGCGGTTCGTAGCGCGGAGAATAGTGCGGCGCTTAGCGTGCACGGTATGAATTGTGCTTTAATTTTGTATGGCAAACTTGCCTCGCCTGTTTTAGATCACACTTTGGATATCATCATTGACTTAGCGTTAGTGGGTTAGCTTT
>CALXOW010000106.1 GCA_944390115.1 uncultured Anaerobiospirillum sp. | reverse complement strand
GATCAGGCGGAGCCCAGGCTGCGCGGTGAGCTGCTCGCTCACTTGAGGCAGCGGGCGTGGGAGCGGGCGCCGCGTCAATTGGTCGAGGACCGAGCGCTTGAAGGGGCGGATGAGCCCTGGGCCAAAGCGCTGGAAGTACTGCACTTGGACCTCCGGGGGCATGTTGGTGATGAGCGGGTTGAGCTCTTCGAGATCGTAGAGGTTAGTCATAACGTCTCCTTTGTGAGCGATTAAGCTTGAGAGAGCAATTAAGCCACTTCAGGGAGCTTGAACACTTGGCCAACCAAGGTGCACAGCTCGTAGGTGAGGTTGGAGAAATCGGTGAGGTCGTAGAAGTGCTCGAAGTACTTGTGGCCTTCGCTTTCGTTGATGCCAATGCCATAGACTTCGATGCCGCAGTCTTGCGCTTGGTGCACCTCGCGCAATAAGGCCTCAGGCTTATTGGGCTGGCCGTCGGTGATTACCACCACAATCGAGCGCGTGGCATTGCAGCGCAGTACGCTCTCAGCGGCGTAATTTAAGGCCTGATCCATAGGGGTACCGCCATAAGGGGGATGCCACAGTCGCTCAGGATGAGCGCTGACATGCTCGCCCTTGGCGATCACGTTGAAGTAAGGTTGATCTTCGAGCGTGTGCGGGAAGAAAGTGATCATGAGCTCCAGGCCCGATAAGCGATCTAAGGCTAGGCCTAAGGTCAGTGCCGCCGCACAGGCTTGGTAGATGCGGGTGTCCTCTAAGCGCGCGGCGTTGCCTTGGTTGGTGGCGCACTGGCCCATCGAGCCGGAACAATCCACCAAGAGATGGAGTGCGGTGCTTTCGTCGGCAAGATAGGAGCGCTGCTTGAAGATGCGAGTTTCACCCACGCAGAGCTTGGCGGCGCGTCGCACATCAAGGCATCGGCCCGAGCGGCCATATTCCTGTTGGCACTCGAGGTAGCTTTGCAGGCGTTGGCGCAACTTGCGGCGCAGCGGGTCGTACTTGCGCTTGATCTCAGCGACAAATTGCTTGAGGTCAAGCTGATAGTAGCTGGGCACCATGTCGACGCTCGGATCCTTTGTTTGGTGTGGGCACACCACCAAGCCCCCTTGTCCGTTCTCAGACAGGCCCTGGCGCTTGGCCATACGTTCGAGCACCGCGCACGGTTCGGTCGCAGGTACGTCTTGCTCAGGGCAATTGTCACTGCGCACATACCAAAACTCACGCAGGGCATCGGTTAAGGTGCACTCAAGGCGCGGGTCGCGCTGATGACTCCAGCTTGTGGCTGAAGTCTGGCCCTTAAGCCAGAGCATGAACTGCTCTTGCTGCTCACAGCTGACGGGCTCAGGTAAGGCCGAGAGCAGCATTTGCAACACCTCGACTTTAGTTGGGTCTCCTGAAGCGGGGTTGGCAGCGTTAAAGGCAGCCGGGGCGTCGTCCCAAGTACTAAGCTGCGGGTTCTTGAAGAGCGCTTGCAGACGCTCGCTCAGACCACAGCGGTCATTAGGTAAGAGCTCGAGCTCGCCCTTAGGCCGCGTGAAGTCTACCGTGGTGGTCGCAGGCTGCTTTAAGTCGTGCCGCGAGCAATGCTTATATTGGGCGTTAATTAAGCCCAGATAGTGGTTGGGGTGGACGGTCGGGGCGATGGTGGTCGGGCAGTTGTGCAGCAGCGCGCGCTGCGCCACTAAGCGGCGCAGCAATAAGTCGCGCACAAAGCTTTGCCCGGACGCTGGGTCGTAGCAATAGGTGGCGAGGTTAAGGCTCGGCGCGGCGTCCAAGCTCTTGCTGTTTAACAAGCCGAGCTCGCTTAAGATGGCCTCACTGCGCTGGAACTTGACCTCACGGCGGCGCTGCAATAAGTACTGCTTAAAGAACGACCCTAAGTGCTCGGCCACGTCTAAGACTGGGGTGGCCATGCTCGAGCTATCGCCATGTAAGAGCTCGGGAGGCAAGGTGCTGGCCTGCTGCGGGGCATTACCCCAGTCCAAGGTCGCAAGCTCCAGGGGCTCCTGCGTGAGCTGAATTACCGGCCACAGCCCGCGCTGCGCGCGGACCGCATTACTATTGGTGATAGCGCGACTTAAGCTGGTGCAAGTTAAACTCCCCTGAAAGAAGTCGGCACAGACTTGCAAGGCATGCTGGGTTTGCATCGCGCACTCGTCGGGGGTGGCGGCGAGGCCGACAATCGGGGCGCGCAGGGCCTTGAGCTTTTGGATACGCTCATCTTGCGCGGCTAAGGCCGTGAGCATCAGCTCCTTAAACTGCGGGGGCAGATTGCGCAGCTCCAGCCACGGCAAGAGCGGTTGCTCTAAGCTCGGGTAAGCCCAGGCGTTTAAGATGAGTCGGGTGCACAGCTCTAAGGACGGGGTGACGCGATTAAGGCCGAGCTTGCTTACTTCTTCACCGGTTAAGTGAGCGTTGGCAGCAATCGGCGCGAGGTCGCGTTGCTTTAAGCGCCAGTAAAGCTCTTCGCTCGGCGCGCTTTGATTTAATTTGCTCTCAAGCGCCGCCCAGCGAGTCGGCAGCTGCTCGTGGCGCACTCCCACTTGGTCTTGGGCCTTGATTTGGCCTACGCTCAGCGCTTGGGCCCACTCGCCGCAAGTGGCGTAGGGTCCTTGGTAGGGGCTCGGTTGCGTGCTCACGCCAAAGAACGGCACTGCCTCCTGCGCCCCCAGAGCTAAATAGACATCATAGGAAGCAGGATTGAAGCTTAAGGCATGGCCTAAGGCCGTGAGCTCAAAGGGCGCGTTCTCAGCCGTCGGGGGCGGGCTCTTGCTCTGACGGGCCTTGAGCGCGGCGCGTACCTCTTGGCCATCACGGCTGGTGGTGCTGATGGACGGCATCAGCTCACTTAAGGCGCGCCCCAAATTAGCGGCACTTTGCGCGCGCATCGAGCGGTTATGAGCAAAGAGGCGGGCGCTTTCAGTGGAGTTTCCAGCACTGTTGTCACTCAAGTCCTGGGCGCAGCACAGGGCCGCATTACCGACGCGCTCTAAGAGCGCGGCGCTATTGCTCTGGGGCATAAAGCTGGGCTCACGCGGGGCGAGAAAGTCTGGGACGTAGTCTCCAGTGAGCTCAGAGAGCGGCGCTTCAATGCCTGCGGCCGCTACCAAGTCCTGAGCGGCATTGAGCTTGAGATCTGGAGATGGGCAGATCACGGGCGCGCTGAAAGTCTGGCCATAGGCGGCCGCGAGGCGCTGGCAGTTTTGCACGTCATAGCGCGAGGTGCATTGATAGCGCAGGGCAAAACGGGTGAAGTTGGGGACAAAGCAGCTTGGGCGCTGCATGATGTCGTAGATCTCGTAGGCCAGGTCGATGATATCGCGCGTCGAGTGGCAATTAGGCAGGCGATAGGTCAAGGCGACGATCTCATGGAGATCGGCCTCGTTCATGAGGCAGCTTAACTCATTGAGGTAGTCGCGCTTTAACACGGCGACCCCAGGGTAGTTGTTAAAGCGCTCTTGGCTTAAGAGCACCAAGGTGGTGGTCAAGAGGTCAATCTTGCTCCAGGTGTGGCCTTGCAGCAGCAATTGGTGGTTGTCACGCATCAAGCACTGGTTTAAGAGCTCTAAGTTCTCATAGACGCCCACGAAGTTGCGCGCCATCAGGTACTCGATACGCCCGTCCTCGAGGCTATTGACGATGCGCAGCAGCACTTCGTTCTTGAGCTGTGAGCAGATCTCGAAATTGCTATAGCGCAAATGTCCCGCCTCGTGGGCTAAAAAGCCGTAGGTGAGGCGCGCCAAGGTCGGATCACGCAGATCAAGCTCCGGGATCACAATGCTGTTGTGGGTGCTGTAGGCATGAGCGCCCTTAACCTCAATGGTTACGCCAAACTGGCGGGCGTAATTGCGCACCATAAATGGTAACGCGTCGCGGTAAGAACTTGGTACGGGCATATGCGCTCCTTATGTTGATCAAGCTGCAGCGGACTTAGAAAAAAGACCGGCCGCAGCGGAGGAGGGCCTGATGCAGCTAACGCTGAATTTTCGTGGTTAACTCAAAGCGAGTTAAAAACACATCAGACCCTACCTTCATCATGGAATAGATGAAGTAGGGACAGCGCAAAATGGCCCTTTAGCACCTGGCCTAAAAAGGGCAAAAAACATGGTTTTACCCCCTAAGAAAAAACGCCGCACCCCGCCGCCCATCAGGCTTGCCACTGTGAGCTAGATACCGCGTAATAAGCCTCAAGGAAATTTTGGTGGGTCGTTTTTGTGTGCGCGAGCAATGGCGATTGCGCATAGTTTTTAACAAACAAAAATGGCTCAAGTGTATGGGCTCAGCAGTGATCTCATGGATCTGGCTTCTAAGTCGGAGGCCGTGCTCATAGGGGTGGGCGGTGGACCGCAGAAAAGGACTGGTCATGGGGCCAAGAAAAGGGCAGGCTGAGGACCGTAACCATAGGGCGTGCCCTGTGCCGTGCGGGCGCTGGAACTGTGCGTGCGATAATCCGGGGCACGCGGCGCGCTGCGGCCTGATTTAGGCTAGCTGTGTTAGAATTTAGCGCACAATGTTGCGGCTGACCGCAGGGGGCGCCGCCGGGATGGGGCTGCTGGATTCAAGCTAAGTCCAGCCTTGGTAGTGATAGGGCTCGCCATGAGCGCAAACTCTCAAACTCGCAAACACTTTACGTACAAAGAGCAAGTTTCGCGTTCGATTACGTGGGGCCACTACTTTATCTTTATCAACATCCTGCTCTCCTGCCTGCTAGGTTACGGCTACGTCTACGCCGCGCCACCGACCAGCGACTTCCTGTCCTTTATTTACCTGCATGTCAGCTGGCTGGGTCACATGAGCTTCTTGACCGTGGTGGCGTACCTGGTGCTCTTTTTCCCGCTGGCCTTCATCGGTAATTACCGCCTCTATCGGGTCTGTGCGGTCGCGATCGCCTCGGTCTTGCACTCGATCTTGCTCTTTGATCTCAAGATCTTCTTGATGGTTAAGGTCCACTTAAGTGTCACCGCCTTAAATTTGATTGTGCGTGAGCTCGACTTTGACACGGGCTTAAACTACAACTTCCTCTTTATTGCGGTGCCGCTGGTCATCGCCTTAGAGTGTGTCTTTGCCAAGGTCACGACCCATTCGCTCTATCGCGAGCACCATCCGTACTTTGTGCGCACTGTGCTCATTATTGTGGGCAGCTGCTTTATCAGCTCGCACTTGCTCCACATCTGGGCTGATGCCACCCACTATGAGCGTATCACCTTGCTGCGCTCGACCTTCCCAGTGCACTACCCGATGACCGCGCAGTCGTTCTTAAACAACCATGGCTGGTTTAGTGACGCAGATAGCGCCCCAACTAACCTCACCGCCTACCTCGACTATCCGTTAAGCCCAATTACGGTCGAGGAACAGCACCCAGATCTCAATGTCATCACCATCAATGTCAATGCTTGGTCCTACCAGAACTTAAACTCTGAGCAGACCCCTAAGATTGCGGCTTTAGCCGAGCAAGGCTATAACTTTGAGCAAAACTATTTGCTCTATCCTGATGAGCTCAGCAATTCCTTTAGCGCAAACTTCGGCTTGCCGATCAAGTACAGCCCGGCTTTCTACAGCACCAACACCTTGCCGGTGATGGTCAGTGAGATGCTGCGTCAAGACTATGTCCGACGCCTCATTGTCAGTGATATCAGCTTGCAGCCGTTGATGGCAGAGCTTAGCACCAAGCATCATGAAGCTGCCTCCAGTGAGGCTGAGATTAAGCCGACTGTGTCCGCTGGCGCTACGGTCAATGAAGAAAATACGGATCCGGCGGCCGCGCGTGCCCGCGCTTACCTCCACCAATTGGTGTTAAGTACTGCCTTGCGCCGCAATCAGCTCGATCTCACGCTCACGGCGCCGCAGGCCTTAGCCCAAGCTTTAACTGAAGTGCGCTTCTTCCACGATCAAGCGCAGCGTCCGTTTGCCCTGACCGTGGTAATTAACGATCTGCGCCAAGCTAATGCCTTAAGCAAGTTACGCCTCGAGCAAGCCCTCAAGCAGGCAAAAGCCGAGCTTAAAGCGCAGCATCAGGATTTAAGTGAGAGTGAATTGGACACTCTGGCCCAAGCCCAGGTGCTGAAGACCCTGAGCTTAAGCGAAAACTCCCTGATGGCGCAAACCGATATGCAGGTACGCGAGCAGCTCAATTACGAGCGCACCTTAAGTGAGGTTGACGCGGCGATCGGGCAATTTGTCGCGCAGCTTAAGCAAGAGGGCGTGCTTGATAACACGGTGCTGATCATTACCGCCAACGAGGGCAATCGAGCTCTCCCATCCTTGGGCTTGCACTATGAGCGCGCCCAGCAGCATGTGCCGCTCTTGGTCTTTTTCCCACAACGCGCCGCTGCGCAAGGAACGAGCAGCGCTCTCACCTCATCGCAGGATATCTACGCCACGATCGCGCGCGAGGTCTTAAATATCACCTCGCCATTAGGTAACTTCACCCTAGGTGACACGCTGCGCTCTTTACGCCAGCGCGAATACTTGGTGGCTGACCAAGAGGACGCCTTAATCTTGGTCGAGCCGCGCGATAACATCATCTTCGTCCAAGATGGCGCCTCCTTTATTGAGCGCGATGGTGTGCGCTTGGAGGTGCGCCCAGAATTAGAGAGTCTGATTGAGGCCACCCGCGATTTGAATCGTTTTGTGCAATAACGCAAGCACGACGCGCAACTTGGCCTACAATGGCCCCCAAAGATTTTTAGTGAGGACAATTAACTATGCTGGTAACACAAGACAATCTGGAGCAAGTCTTACAGTCGTCGATGCAAAAGCCGCTCTTTTGCTTCTTCTACGACGAGACTGATGCTTGCACTGCGGCCAAGAATGCGGTCACCACGGCGATCTCGGACAACAACGAATATGTTACCTTAGGCTTATTCCCGCTCACCGATCGCGCCTGCCTGATGGTTGCCAGCCAAATTGGTCTCCAGCAGGTACCAACCTTAGTGGTCGTCGATCAAGGCCAGCCCGTCGGCATGCTCGAGGGCGATGAGGTGGTAACAGGGCTCCAAGAGCTCTTAAATAAGTTCATGCCATCGCAGGCTGATCTCATGATGCGTGAGGCGCTGCAAGCTGAGGCCGCAGGTGACGTCAGTGCCGCTTGCGCTAAGGCCGGTCAAGCCTACGCCATGGACGAGTCCAACCTCAAGTTCAAGTTTATCTACGTCCGTCTGCTCATTGCCCAAAAGAACCTTAAGAAGGCTCACGAGCTCTTAGACAATGCCGGGCGTGAGGAAAAGGCCAGCGCCGAGTATCAGCAGTTAATCTCGGCTTTAACTATCGCCGAGCAAGCGCAAAACAGCCCAGAGCTGCAAGAGCTCGAGCACAAGTTCCAAGAGGACCCAAGCGACGAGCACGCCGTATCTTACGCTGTGGCTTTAGCCGAGGCCGGGCGCAAGGACGAGGCCTTAGAAATCTTATTTGCCAAGCTCAAGCAAGACTTAAGCAAGGACGAGGTTAAAAAGACCTTCCTCGATATCTTAAGCACCATGAACGGTGACAAGCTCCAAGGCCAATACCGCCGCAAGCTCTACACCTTAATGTACTAACAAAGAAAGGCTTGACGCCTACGGTGTCAGGCCTTTGCTTAAGCGCCCGTCACTAAAGCGGGCGTGCTCACCACGCCTCACAGTTGGGGCTGGGAGTGGTAACCACGCACCCTTTGTGGCCTGAGCCACGCTCTGAGTGGCCCACCCACCCGCCCATAGGGCAGGGCGTGTTCACCACGCGCCCTTCTGTAGCCTTAACCACGCTTGGTGTGGCCCACCCACCCGCCCTTGGGGCTGGGAGCGCTAACCACGCGCCTTTGTTCCCAAGTAGCTCGATCTTCTGCTGTCTGGTGCTAAGAGCATGCTGGGCTATAGCTCGATCTGGTCGGCTAAGGCCATGCGCACAAACTGACGCTCTGATGGATCCGAGCAGTAGACTAGGCCAAAACGAGCCACCCGTGGTTCACTGGTGCCATTAAGAGCATATTTGCGGTCTTTGATCTGCTGCAAAGCTTCGGCAAGCTTGGCGTCAAGCTGCTTAGGGTCAGGACTTGACTCAAACTTGAATTCCAAGACGATCGTGGTATGGAGCCATGGCACATCAAACACACAGTCGGCTCGGCCATGAAGGGACATGACTTCAACGCGGGGCTTATACCCCAAGCCAAACAAGAGGAGGATGATCAGATCCGCCGCCCAAAACTCATTATTGGGGTTGTGGGTGTACGGCAAGAACTCAATGGCATAGTTGAAGAATGCACGGATCTGCTCTGCATCAAGGCTGCTCAGTGCAGCGAGGGCCTTACGACTTGACGTGTTAGTGCAAAGATCAACCTCAAGATTAAAGAAATGACGAACCAGCAAATTAGTGAAGCCCCAAATGATCTCCTGATTAGGGCAAGTTAGGTGCACGTTATCACTAGCGTCATAAGGATCTTTGAAGGTGAGATAACCCGCCTGAAACAGCAAGGAATAAGGATTAGCATTAGGGTTAATTAAAGAGGACTTTAAGAACTCTTGCCCGCCGACTAACACCTCTCCCTTGGAGATCTTGGCCATGAGCGGCTCCAGCTCAATCCGATCTAAAGAGATCTTAAGCAACTGCGGCACGCCCGAGCCTTCTTCAGTGACCCAATATGGCCGAAGTGTGGCCTTGGCATTAGCAAAAAACCTCAGCACCGACCAAGTAGAAAAGACTTCATGCTGCTCCGTGCCATCAAAGGAGTAGCCGTCATACCACTCCGACATATCCTTGAGCAAGGATTCCACTTGAGCGTCGCTCACTGCCTCCATAGCGCAGCCATTACTAAGTGCGGCCGCATAGCGCAAATGTTGTGCAAAATACTGCTTGAGCTCATCATGGGTATAGCCACAGCAGGTGGCAAATTCCTCATCATAGGAAATGTCGGTGAAGTTGTTACCTGCTGTGCCTAAATCCAGATCCTGAAAGCGGGTAATTCCGGTAAAGAAGACGCAGCGGAATTTCTCTGCGTTTCTTTTGACCGTGCTAAATAAGCCCCGCATAAGCAATTTGCAGGCACGAAGCTCTTGCTCTTGATCGCAGTGGTAAAGCAGTGGTGCATCGAACTCATCAATCAGCAGCACGAGGGAACGGTTGGGCAGCTGTTCGAGCAGAGCTTTCAATCTTTTTCTAAAAGAGCTCTTTTCCGGAATCGTGATCTTATTGACTTGGCAGAAGTCATCAACTGTCTCCATTAAGCTCTGTTCAAATTCAGCAACCGTGTCACTGTCCGAGTTGAGCTCATGAAAATCAAGATGCAGTACCAGATACTGGCCATCATCATGCCACAGCTTTTCAATGGCCAGCCCCTTAAAGTAGGAATCATGACCGTCGTAAGGCTTGACCCCATGAAGGAACAGCTCCTCTATGGTAGAAAGCAGCGTGCTTTTGCCAAAGCGACGCGGTCGGGTCAGGATTTTGGGCTTTCTCGTGCCTGCAATTTTTTGCACAAAGTCAGTCTTATCCACATAGATTTTGCCATTGCTACGCAGATTGGCAAAAGACTGACTGGCAGTTGGCAGCTTCAGTTTTAGATCACGAAAATCCATCCTGACCTCCCACCCCTAACCTAAAGGGAATCTGAAGAGACATCGAATTACCATAATTTTAACACATATCGGTGGCTTGGCTCTGACCTAACACTGTCCCGAAGCAGCGCAAAAACAAGATAAAATCGCGCTTTTTAGTGCAACTTGTGCTGCCACACAAGATTGAGTTGACCGGTAACGAAACCCAGCGCCAGCACGGTCAAAAGTCATGAAGCGCACCGACATCCGCATGACTAATCTGGACCGAGCGTCCGCTTCATCAAGCACTAAACCTAAAGCCTGAAGCTTAAGTCCCATCCCGCCGCAAGCTCTACACCTTAAGGTACTAACAAAGAAAGGCCTGACACTGTAGGCATCAGTCCTTTGCTTAAGCGCCCGCTCATTAAAGCGGGCGTGCTCACTACGTTCCTTACTGCGATCTTAACCACGCCTTGAGTGGCCCACCCACCCGCCCTTGGGGCTGGAGCGGTGACTACGCGCCTTTGTTCCTAAGTAGCTCGATCTTCTACTGTCTTGTGCTAAGCACGTGCCGGGCTATAGCTCGATCTGGTCGGCTAAGGCCATGCGCACAAACTGACGCTCTGATGGATCCGAGCAATAGACTAGGCCAAAACGAGCCACCCGTGGTTCACTGGTGCCATTAAGAGCATATTTGCGGTCTTTGATCTGCTGCAAAGCTTCGGCAAGCTTGGCGTCAAGCTGCTTAGGGTCAGGACTTGACTCAAACTTGAATTCCAAGACGATCGTGGTATGGAGCCATGGCACATCAAACACACAGTCGGCTCGGCCATGAAGGGACATGACTTCAACGCGGGGCTTATACCCCAAGCCAAACAAGAGGAGGATGATCAGATCCGCCGCCCAAAACTCATTATCGGGGTTGTGAGTGTAAGGCAAGAACTCAATGGCATAATTGAAAAAATCAAGAATCTGCTCAGCGTCAAGGCTGCTCATTGCAGCGAGGGCCTTACGACTTGACGTGTTAGTGCAAAGATCAACCTCAAGATTGAAGAAGTGACGAACTAGCAAATTAGTGAAACCCCAAATGATCTCCTTATTAGGGCAAGCTAGGTGCACGTTATCACTAGAGTCATAAGGCTCTTTAAAGGTGAGATAACCCGCCTGAAATAGCAAGGAATAAGGATTAGCATTTGGGTTAATTAAAGAGGACTTCAAAAACTCTTGCCCGCCGATTAACACCTCACCCTTGGAGATCTTGGCAATAAGCGGCTCCAGATCAATCCGATCTAAAGAGATCTTAAGCAACTGCGGCAAGCCCGATCCTTCTTCAGTGACCCAATATGGCCGAAGTGTGGCTTTGGCATTAGCAAAAAACCTCAGCACCGACCAAGTAGAAAAGACTTCATGCTGCTCCGTGCCATCAAAGGAGTAGCCGTCATACCAATCCGACATGTCCTTGAGCAAGGATTCCACTTGAGCGTCGTTCACTGCCTCCATAGCGCAGCCGTTACTGAGTGCGGCTGCATAGCGCAAATGCTGTGCAAAATACTGCTTGAGCTCATCATGGGTATAGCCACAGCAGGTGGCAAATTTCTCATCATAGGAGATATCGGTGAAGTTGTTACCTGCCGTACCTAAACCAAGATCCTGAAAGCGGGTAATCCCAGTAAAGAAGACACAACGGAATTTATCTGCCTGGGTTTTTACCGCGCTAAACAATTGATCCATTAGATCCTTGCATCTTTCAAGCTCTTGCTCTTGATTGTAGTGACGAAGCAGCGGTGCATCGAACTCATCGATCAGGAGCACCAAGGAATTAAAGGCCAACTGCTCCAGCATTGAGTTAAAACAAGCCCCAAAATCGCTTGATTGATCTGGTTCAGCGAGCTCGTTGGCACGACAGAATGAGGCGATAGCCTTCATCAGCTCATTCGTAAAGAGCGTCACCGTACGTCCTGAACTTAAGTTATAAAAATCCAGATGCAGTACTAGATAAGCGCCGTCGTCGTGCCACAGCTTTTCAATGGCCAGTCCCTTAAAGTAGGAATCATGCCCATCATAGGGCTTGACCCCATGAAGGAATAGCTCCTTGATGGTTGATTGCAGCGTGCTTTTGCCAAAGCGACGCGGCCGGGTCAGGATTTTGGGCTTTCTTGTGCCTGCAATTTTTTGCACAAAAGCGCTTTTGTCCACGTATACAGAACCATCTTTGCGCAACTCAGCAAAAGATGCCATAGCCGTAGGCAGTCGGCTTTCTAAATCGTCAAAATCCATCTTGACCTCCCGCCCCTAACCTAAAGGGAATCTTAAGAGACATCGAACTAGCCTAATTTTACCACATATAGGCAGCTTAGCGCCGATTTGAACCGCCCTAAGCCGCGCAGAAACAAGATAGAATCGCGATTTCTAGTGCAACTTGTGCTGCCACACAAGATTGAGTTGACCGGTAACGAAACCCGGCGCCAGCACGGTCAAAAGTCATGAAGCGCACCGACATCCGCATGACTAAACTGGACCGAGCGTCAGCCTCATCAAGCACGAAACCTAAAGCATGAAGCTTAAGTCCCATCCCGCCGCAAGCTCTACACCTTAAGGTACTAACAAAGAAAGGCCTGACGCCTACGGCGTCAGGCCTTTGCTTAAGCGCCCGCTCATTAAAGCGGGCGTGCTCACCACAGGCCCGGTTAGCCCATGGGACAGCTGGGCTAAGCGGTTGCGCTTTTAGAGCGTACCCATAGCCTCCATTAATGGCAGGCTGTGCTTTAAGAACAGGTCGACTTGCTCGCTTAAGATCGCCTCTTGCTCCTTACGCTTGGTAATCGGCTTGCCGTCCTTATTGAGGGTCTTGCCGTTGGAGAGCGCAATGTCATAAAGCTTTTGGCAGAGCGCGTCGCGCGTGATATTTGGCTCTTGCAGCTTGATCTGAAGCAGGACCTTGAAGACATCGCTTAAGCTAAAGGCGCCTTGCAGCACTGGGCTGGCTAAGAACTTCATCTGAGCGATGTGCTCATGCTCGAGCAGGGCGTGGTTGAACTTGCGGCAGCGGGCCACTACCTCAGGGTCGACGCTATCGAGCTTAACAGCTGGGCTTAAGGTGCCATTGCACGATAAGGTCAAGATCGCCTCTAACAGGTTCTGGCGCGCAATGGTGACCTGATCCTTATTGAGCTCAGCTAAGATCTCAGCAAAGGAGCGAACCTTGAAGTCGCCCATCAGCTCGACGATTGGGTGGTAGATGCTCTCCATCAAGTGCGCCTCGCCTAAGCGCGACTCCATGGTGTACTTGACCTCCGATGGCGGCGTCATCAGGATGAAGCACAGCTGGTCGACCTCGTGCTCTCTTTGCGCTGGGCTCAAGGCCATTGGGCCCTTAATGAAATAGTCACGGCGGAACTGGCGGTTGACGATAAAGTCACGCGTGGTCTCGTAGATATTCTTGCCCTTAAGTGGCGCTAAGAGCTGTTGGTCGGCAGCGCTTAAGTTAATGCTGTCGAGCAAGTCCTTAGGCGAGGCCGAGCAAGCAAAGCTGACCTTGGCGGCGTCAAAGCGCTCGGCCAGGGTGCTAAAGTGCGAGATGTCCCAATAAGTGTTGAGGTACTCGCCAATTAGGTAATGAGTGTCCTTGGCGCCCGCGCCGACCTTGCCGTCACCTGAGCTTGGAGCGCCTAAGGCCCCGGCAATGCGCTCGCGTAAAATCGGTACGGCCTTGATGGTGTCCGGATTGGTGCCTAAGAGGGCATTGATGAAGTTGCTGATAGTGGCAACACGCTCATCAGCGTTGGCCTTGGCGGCGACCATTTCCTGGTCAAATTCGCGCATCAAGTGGCGCACAGGCTCCATCAGCATGAAGCCTGGTGAGACGTTGTAGGAAATGTAGAGCACACCGCCGACCTTGAGCTTACGGCGCACGAAGTCGATGATGACGTCTTGGTTCTCTGGAGAAATCCAGGACCAGATGCCGTGCAGAGCGATAAGGTCGAAGTCCGGTAAATCAGGGCGCTGGGCAAATGAGGCGAAGTCATCGTCCTTCAGGGTGACAGGGCAGGAACTGAGCTGAGCGATGGTGCGGGCGAAGTTCACCTGGCTTGGATTAAAGTCGGTGCCGTACCAATTAACCCCCGAGCTCATGGCGTGCATGTTAATCGACACGCCTTGGCCAAAGCCTAATTCACAGGCGCAAGCCCCTGGACCAAAATCAGGGCAAGCGTAGCCTTGGCTCGTGAGCACGAACTTCACAAATAAAGGATTAAGCTCACGGTAATAGCCGTAGGTGTAAAGGACATCGGTGCGATAGCCCATCGACCAATCGCTCATTGGAATCTCCCAAGCATCAATGCAGGTAAAAACGAAGCAGTGCTGAGGACGGACTATGCGCGACAGTGGCCTTAGGCCAATGAATTTCCTTTGAGTGCGTCCAGAGCACTCAGCTGGCGCGGCTTAGAACTAAGAATAGCCGCCCAAACTTGGCCCGAACCCCAACCTATATTCTGGCTGAGCGGGCGAACGGCGAAAATGTTATCAGATCTAAATTTAAGTTGCATTGACCTAAAATCTGTCATGCTGGCACGCAATATGCTCAATCAATCAATCAATCAATCAATCAATCAATCAATCAATCCACTTAAAAGCTAATTTATTAAAATTTTACGCATATGCCAAAAGGGCGCGCTGCGCGCGCCAGGGGAAAGTCATCGGCGGCGGCGCGGCGGGCGCCAGATGAGGGGGTACGATTGAGCTGCGGCTCAGTGGAGAACGAAGGGCGGCGGGAATGGTTGGCAGGTGGCAAGGGTGCCAGCTCGATATTATTATGGGGCGTTAAGACGCTCCAGGCTCAGCGCGGCTGAGCCTGGGGGCTAAAGAAAGGATGGCGCTTAGATGCGTTTTTTCGGTGGTGTCTTAGGCGCAGGCTCGGTCGGAGGTGCGCTTGGGGCAGGCGCAGCTGGAGCCGGGAGCGTATGGTCCGCTGCGGCGCTCGGCGGTTGAGTATCAGCGTTAGGCCAGCGCGTAATCAGGGTCTTGATAAAGGTTGCCAGCGGAATGGCAAAGAACACGCCCCAGAAGCCCCACAGGCCACCAAAAATCATGATAGCCGCTAAGATCGAGAAGGCATCGAGGCTCATCGCCTTAGCAAAGAGCATTGGAGTGAGGATGTTGCTATCTAAGAGCTGGATCACCGTGTAGATGATGAGCACCCACATCAGCTCAGTGCTAAAGCCAAATTGGAAGATCGCGACCAAGACCACCGGCACAGCGATGATGACGGCACCAACGTACGGGATGACCACCGACAGACCAACGCCCACACCTAAGAGCAGGGCGTAATTGACCCCCAAGGCCATAAAGGCCAAGGTGTTGGCGATGGAGATGATGATGATGTGCAGGAGCTTGCCCCTGATATAGCCTGCGATCTGCTGATGCATGCTCGGCCAGAACTTGCGCATCAACTGTTGGTTGTTAGGCAGCAAGAACAGGCGGGCTGAGTTTTGCAGCTCATGCTTGTTGTAGAGCATCAAGAAGGTAAAGATCGGCACTACGATGAGGTACACGAGCCAGGTAAAGGCATTGACCACCGATGGCATGAGCTGGGTACTCATGAGGGTGGCAATTTGCCTGGTGGCACCCCGGCGCAAACTGCTTACCGTGCGCTCGAGCATGTCTAAGGTGACCATGCTTGGTAGCGGCTCAGGGAGCTTGATCACGATATCGTTGAGCTCGCGCGCGATGCGCAGGTCGAAGTCACGTACCGTCAGGGTAAATTCCGATGGCTCCCGGTTAACCTCGAGGTTCGGCATAAAGCGCGGCCCGGTAGTCGCAACCTGAGCGATGCGCTTTTGGGTGTCGACGTGCGCCGATTGCATCCCAATTTGCGGCTCCAGAACAGCCATGTCTGCTGTTAGCAGCGTAGTCTGAGCGGCACTGCCTGCAGTAGCTTGCTGGGCGCTGTCATTAAGGACAGGGGCGCTTTGCTCTGCGCCATTAGTTGCGCTGAGGCTTTGCTCCATGCCATGAACTGCCATGGTGTTAGTTGCGTGGTCTTGAGTCGGCGTGCTATTAAGGGCGGCGTCATTCACTGCCGTGACATTAAGCGTGCTGTTTGGAGCGCTGCTTACTTGGGTTGTGTTGCGCTGCGCGGCCGCCTTAGCAGCAGCGGCCATCGGGGCAGCAGCGGCTGGGACTACATGCGGCATGCCGCGATTGAGCCCTGTGGTGTTAGGGCTGGCGCTCTGGGTGGCAGCTTGCGGGGCCGCCTGCGTGCTCACGACCGGCTCTGGGGTAGTGGTTTGCTTGGCGTGGTTTGGGCTTTCTAAGCTGAAGGCCACGATCGAGTTGTAGAACTCAGCGCCTTGCTTGATCACATTAGGCACGATGAGCACCGTGACCGAGATGACCGCTGAGCAGAATAAGATCATGACAATGACCGAGGCCAAGTGGCGCCCGATCCGAAATCTGGTGCACAGCGATTCGGTTGGCCAATCAAGGCAGAATGCCAGGCATAGTGCGACCACGATCGGGCCTACCAGCCACATCAGGTAGTAAACGATTAAAAAGGCGCCCAAGAGTACCAGCGCAAACTCAATGGTACCTGGTTGCGAAAAGTGGCGCTGATACCAGCGCTGAAGTAAGCTGATCATAACTACCTAAGGGCGCTGCCCAGAACGAAAGCACAATCTCAAAACGTGGAAGTGAGTTTAGCACAGTGCGGCCCAGCGTTTTGCGATGCGCGCTCAGGTTTGCTCTAAGGGAGCTTAGCTATAATGGCTAGGGCTTTTGCCTCAGGGAATAATCAGCCATTGTCAGGAGTGAGCCATGTCGCAGCGCCACCACCCTCATGCTTCATCGGGTCTGAAGCACCAGTTGACTACTCTGCTCAGCGTCGGCACGCTCAGCCTCATGCTGGCGGCAGCAAGCCCGGTACAAGCGAACAACATCCTGGTGCCGAGTATAGGTACTGCAGGCTCTCTGGGCATTAGCGTGCCTAAGGAAATAGCCATTGGTGATTTCTTTATGCGCTCGGCGCGCGCCCACATGCCGGTGGTTGACGACCCGGTGCTCACTGAGTACGTGACGACCCTGGGCAACAAGCTCTTAGCGCATGCGTCCAATGTTAACTTTCCCTTTGAGTTCTTTGTGGTCTATGACCGCAACCTCAATGCCTCGGCCTTCTTAGGGGGCAAGGTGGCGATCAACACCGGCCTGTTTTCATACGCTGAAACCGAAGATGAGTTTGCCTCGGTTATCGCCCACGAAATCTCGCACGTGACCCAGCGCCACATTGCGCGCTTTATTGAGAGCACCAGTATCACCAACCAGCTGTCGATGGCGGGCCTTATCGGTGCGGTGGCGATGTCGATCTTAAATCCTGCGATTGGTATGGCTGCGGTCTCGACCACGGTCGGCGCCATGGCCCAAAGCCGCATTAACTTCACCCGTGACAACGAGTATGAGGCAGACCGCATCGGCATCAGCTTGCTCTATCAAGCCGGACTCAACCCGCAAGGCACGGTTGATATGTTCCGGCGTCTTGCGAGCATGCAAGGCAATGTTAACCCCGCCTTTACCCTGTTAATCGACCACCCGCTCTCGGAAGTGCGTGTGGCCGAAGCGCAAAACCGTGTGGCGCAATTGGGGCGGCGCAAGAACTCCACCAATCCTGATTACGATCTGGCGCGGGCGCGTGTTTTGGTGCGCTACAACGGCAACCCCACTGACGCTGAGCTCAAGAACTTAAAGCAAAGCCTGATCGTCAATGCTGAGAACGCTCGTCCGGTGTTCCAAAACTACGCGCTGGCACTCATCTGCTTTGAGCTAAAGCAATACGATGAGGCCCGCAGCTACTTAGAGCAACTGCCCGATCACTTAGATTCCAACCTCTTTGTGCTCGACCTCAAGACCGATATCGACCTGCAAACGGGCAAGGCCAGTAGCGCGATTGCGCGCTTAAAGCCGCGCTATGAGCGTGAGCCCTTAAACCAAGTCTTGGCGGTTAATCTTGCTAACGCCTACGCGGAAAGCCAGCAGTATCAGCCTGCGCAAAAGGTGCTCGATGAGTACTTAAAGCGCAAGCCCGAAGACGTAGTGGCTTTAAACCTCCTCGCCACCGTGCAGCAAAAGCAAGGCGATCGCTGCGGCCTGATGCAAACGCGCGGCGAAATCTACGCTCAAAGCGCAGCCTATGCCCAAGCTATCAGCTCTTACAACACAGCCTTGAGTGCCTGTGACAATTTGCTCACTCGTGAGCGCATCAAGGCACGCGTGGCGCAAATCGCAACCCAGCGCTCCTTTGACGAAGAGCTCACCAAGTAGAGAACCTCTTAAGCAGCGCTCTAATAAACATACCGCCCCAAGCCCTGAGGCTTGAGGCGGTATGAAAGCCTCTTTGAAATAAATCTAGCTTAGCGTGGGCTAAAAAGGCAAATCAGGCGTGTTTTGCTGATACGGGCCAACTTGGCTCATCGCGCCTTGTGGTGCCGGGCGGTTTTGGTAGGTCGGGACCGCAGCACTAACCGGCACGGCCGGTTGAGCGGTTGGTTGATCTACTGGAACCGCTGGTTGAGCGGTTGGAGTTGCGGCCGCAACTGGCACAGCACGCTGGGCGGTTGGCACAGCACGCTGGGCGGTTGGCACGGCAGGCTGGGCCGTCGGCTGGCTGCCTTGATTGAAGAAGTGTGAGCCTGGGGCCTTGAGCTGAGAGTTTGGACGATCTGGGTTTTGTGGGCCCACCGTGTTGTTGAGCGGAGGACGATAGGTGACGTTCTCGCTTAAGCTAAAGGTCCATGGGGCCAGATAAACAAAGTCACCAGCGCGTCGCATCGTGCCTTCTAAGTTAGTGGCGTTGGAGTTGGTGACAATCTCGACCACGTAGGCGCCTTCTTGGTAGCCAATAATGTTGATCGAGCCGTCAAAGCCATAGCGGACAAAGGCATTGCGCATCGCTTGCAGATCTTGCAAGCTCTTGACGTTGGTCAGCTTAAAGCGCACGAAGCCCTCGCCTGGGCCTAACATGTCGATATCGACATTGCTGCCCTTAAGGCGCGATGGCGTAACTTGCTCTGTTAAGGTGGCCTGATAGCGCATCAAAGTGCGGGCGATATCGCCGACGCTCAAGGCCGCGACCTCGCTGGCGATACCCGATAAGCTCGACGAGCCAATTTCGCCGCCAGCCTTGTCATAAAGGCTCCACTTTAAGGTGACGCCCTCTTCACCTGGGACTGAGCTTAAGGTGGCAATCATGAAGTAGTCTGAGCCATAGCGCTCAGTGGCGATAGCTAAGGCCTCAGCTTGGTGATCTAAGATCGTGGTGGCACTGATGCTGCTGCGCTCTTCGAGGTCTAAGATCGGGAACATCAGGCGATACTTGTACTCAGGGGCGGCGCTTAATAAGGCCTGGTCAAAGCTATTTAATTCCTGGCCTGAGGTCAGCTCCATCGAGGTGCCGTCGAGGTTAACCATCCAGACTAGAACTGGGTTCGACAGACCACTCCAAGCCACGTCGCCTTGCTTCTTTAAGATATTCTCCACCATAGGCACGCTAAAGCTCATGACCACGCTGCCATCAGCTTCGTAGTTAAAGCCACGTAAGGCTGGAGCGATGTCGTCTAAGGTGTAGTTGAAGCTGGAACTGCTGCCAGTATCGACCTCAACCCCCATCCCCATAGTAAGGCCCGAAGCCAAGCTCTTAAAGCCATCTAACAGGGCGTTATCCAAGGTCGAAATGAGCGGTACGCTCACCTCTTGGATTTGCTCATTAAAGGTGGCGCCAGGAGTGCCAGCCGTGCTGGAGCCCTGCGCGATATTAAAGCTGTTGGCGTCGCTCGTTGGGCTAGCGCCCAGCTCCTCCATCACCGGCTGGCTGCTATAGTTGTAGGACGCAGTGCCAGTAGCGGGAGTAGTGCTGTCATAAGAATAGGACACCTGGTTTGTAGCTGGGGCGTAGGTTGCCGTAGTAGCAGGGGCAGCGGTTGAAGCTGCAGTGGTAGCTGCTGGGGCTACGGAGGTGGCAGGGGCGACTTGAGTCGGTTGCGCCGCTGGCTGCACTGGGGCAGCTGGAGTAGCAGGTTCCGTGGTGCCGTAGCTTACCGTGTAGTTGGTAGTGTTATTGGTGTTAGGCAGCACTTGCTCATAGTAATGAGCTGGAACTGGACGTTCATAGACTTGGGCCGGAGCGCTTGTCTCATAGGCTGGAGCAGCGGGCGCCTGAGGGGCTACGCTGGTAGTGGTCGCAGGCGTAGCGGGAGCTGGGGTCGCAGCTGGGAGCTGAGTTGCAGCTGGGGCCTGGTTTACTGCGGTCGCAGCTTGGTTGGTGGCTACCGGAGCAGGGGCGGGCGCTGGGGCGGCGTAGTCAATTGAGTAGTTGACGTTGCCGCCACGCGCGAGAGTAGGCGCATTGGTTGGGGCTTGATTAGAGTAAGGAGCGTCTTGCGGAGCGGCGATACCCGTGGCGCTATAAGAGCCGAGCACGACTACAAGGGCTGCACTAAGCAGCGAGAGTTTGGAGTGAGCCATACCAAATGCGTCCTTTTTGTTCTTAAGACTTTGCTGTGCTGGACACAGCTTTGTCAATCATAGCACAGCCCCTCATTTTGCGCCGTGCACAAGGGAGCTTGTTGCAAGCTTGGGGCTGCTTGGTGGCAGTGAGGGCTTGCTTGTTATTGCCTGAGCCTGAGGCGGTGCGGGCTTTGTGCCAGCTTGGGAGCGCGCTTTTGCTTGCTTGGTGAAAGAAAAGGCAAAATTACGCGTTTTTTGCGCGATTTCCGCTATAATTGGCCATCTTTTTTCTCAGCAATTGAGGCTATTTATGGCAACCAATTTGACCTACAAAGATGCAGGTGTCGACATCGACGCCGGTGAGGAGTTAGTCGAGCGCATTAAGGCCCCGGTTAAGCGTACCACCCGTCCTGAGGTGATTGGCGGCTTAGGCGGTTTTGGCGCCTTAACCCGTATCCCTAAGGGTTACACCGAGCCGGTCTTAGTATCAGGCACCGATGGTGTAGGCACTAAGCTGCGCTTAGCAATTGATCTCAAGCGTCACAGCACGGTCGGCCAAGACTTAGTGGCCATGTGCGTTAATGACCTGATTGTGCAAGGCGCTGAGCCTCTTTTGTTCCTGGACTACTACGCTACCGGCAAGCTCGACGTTGATGTCGCCAGCACCGTAGTCACCGGCATTGCTCAAGGCTGCGAGATGGCAGGCTGCGCCTTAGTCGGTGGTGAGACCGCTGAGATGCCTGGTATGTACGAGGTCGGCGATTACGACTTAGCAGGCTTTAGCGTCGGTGTGGTTGAGGCTTCCAAGATTATCGATGGTTCCAAGGTTAAGCCAGGTGACGCGATCGTCGCTTTAGCTTCCTCGGGCCCACACTCCAACGGTTACTCCTTAATCCGCCACATCTTAAAGGTGGCTGGTGTTAATGCTCACGATGACAAGCTGCCATCGGGTCAGAGCGTTGCTGATGCCGTGATGGCTCCAACCGTAATCTACGTCAAGCCTGTCTTAGAGCTGTTAAAGCAGGTTGACGTCCACGCTTTAGCTCACATCACTGGCGGCGGCTTCTGGGAAAATATCCCACGCGTCCTGCCTGAGAACGCCGTTGCTTCGATCGACGCAGCTACCTGGCAGTGGCCTGAGATCTTCTCCTTCTTACAGGAGAAGGGTGGCGTTTCCACCTACGAGATGTACCGCACCTTCAACTGCGGCGTCGGTATGTTCGCTGTCGTCGATAGCGCTGACGTCGAGAAGACCATTGCTACCTTACAGGCCGCAGGTCAAAAGGCATGGCTGGCCGGTACCATCAAGACCAAGGCCAACGCCGACGATGCTCAGGTTGAAATCCTGAACATGCAAGCCTAATTAGGCACGTTAAGCATCTAATTGCTTACTAAAAGAGGGGCACCTACGGGTGCCTTTCTTTTTTCGGGCGTACAGATCCATCCAACCTGCACTCCACCAACCTGCGCTGAGCCGCAGGCGGCGCTTCACACGATGCGATGTACTTCACACCTTGGGGGCCAATTTGCTTGGGCTGGCCTTGGCTTTGCTAAGCTAAAGGAAGGGATCTGACCCCAGAGGTCGCAGCTCTTGGTTGTGTGGAGAAGCGCTATGGACAAAGAAGTTCGCACGGTCACCAATATTACCGAGCTTATTTTGGCCTTGTACGACCAAGTGCCCACGCTCAAAGTCACGGGGTCCTTGGCCAATAACCTCTATTACGCCAGCCGCAATCTGCGCTTGATTGGCATCACTATCGTCGTGCTCTTTACGGCGCTCTTCTCGGCCTTATACCGCCCCAACCTCATGGTGCCGGTTGTCATTATTTGCCTAGCGCTCTTAGGCCTGTTTAGCCTGCCCATCATCTTCTTGTTTATAGCCCAAGTGTCCTTACGCACTTTAAGCAAGGTGCGCCGCAACTACCGGGTCCAAAGCTTCAATGGCGGCAGCCAAGAGTTGATCTACAGCCTGCGGTCCGGTGAGCCGACCACCGCCCAAGGCGAGCGCAATCTGCGCTCCTTGCGCTTAGTCTTGCCACTGCACCACAAATTCAAATTCCGCCATCACGCTACCCACGAGAGCCCTTTGAGTTCATTGGAGGCCGCTGCTGCGGCCACCCCTGCGGCTACAGCAGCCACCCCTGAGGCCGCGCCGCCTGATGAGGCTGATGCTACGGCTCCGACAGCGGCTCCCAAGGCCAAGCCTAAGCGCGCGCCTAAGAGCAAAGCTGCCGCTCAAACCGGGGATAAGACCGAGCCGGTAACTGCGCCCCCGGCTGAGACCAAGTCTGCGGCTAAAAGTGCTGCGGCCAAAAGTGAGGCTCAGGCTCCTGAGAGTTCAGAGTCGCAGGTGCTGACGCGGGTGATCAATCGGCGCAAAAAGACCAAGCCTGCTGCGAGCGCGGATGCTGCTCAGTAGCAGCTTAATAGCCGCTGTCTTGGCGCTAAGCCCTGCTTAGGATAATAGGGGCAGGATCATGGGACGTGGAGGATGGCCGATGAAGGTGCCCAAAAGATTTGCCAAACTACGGCGCCCCGAGCGCGTAACTAAGCCAGGGGCTTCGGCGGCGCTGAGTAAATCACGCTTGCAGCGGGACTTAGGACGGGACGCGCCGTCAGAAGAGAGCTCTGAGGTGCTGTATCCGGTGGTGGTCTACACCAAGGAAGAGCTGGCGGATGCTACGCGTCGTAAGGCGCGGCGCATCGTGGTCAAGGGCGAGCTTGCTTCCAAGATTTCGGCATCGTTTAAGGGCTTGCGCAACTTAAGCGCGTCTTCGCTCAATACCCTGGCCTTGGTGCTAAGCGGCGCGGCGCTCTTTGCGCCTTTTACTGGCGGTGTGTCCTTAGGGGCAGCCGGTACCGTCATGGGCACGGTGGGCGCGGCCCTGACCGCTTCTGCCATTGCCGCTATTTCTGCCATTGGCGTGGCCTTGATTGTGGCCGTGTTCAAGGGCTATGACGAGGTGAAACTAAGCGGTGGCGGCATTGAGCTGGTGCTGCGCAGCGGCAAGCGTCACAGCGCCGAGGCCAAAGAACAAAGTGCGGCCGCGCATAATGAGTCAGCGGCCGAGCCAACCCATTAGAGGGATTGAGGCCTCAAAAATAGTAAGCCCCAGGGCCGGGGGCCTTGGGGCTTAGGGGGCCCGCTCGGTGAGAGCGGGCTGATCTTAGTTAAGAAGTCGAAGCTTAGTTTAGGCCGACTTGCATCTCAGCGTTGACCTGAGCGTCCTTTAAGACGTCGTCGACGTCCTCACCGCCTAAGACGCGCTGCAGAGCCTCAGTGGTGATGCTCTCAATAGCGTAGGTGTGTGGGCCGTAGCTGATAGCTGGAATTTGCTTGTTCCAGTTAGCAAACTCGGTGTAGATCTTCTGGCCGCCGAAGAAGTCGTTGGCGACGTTGTAGTTGGAGATCTTGGTGGTGTCCTTTAAGGAGTTAACCAGCGAGATCTTGGTGACTAACTCGTTTAACAGCCCGGTGTCCGAAGCAAAGGTTTCCTTTAAGAAGTCAGTGGCGACATCAGCGTGAGCCGAGTAGCCGTTAACATACCATTGCGAGCCACCTAAGTTCGAGTAGTGGGTAGCATTCTTGACGGTCGAAAGCTTAGGTAATGGAACGACACGCCACTTGCCAGCTTGGTCCTTGTTGGCCTCGATCGATGGGGTGACCCAGCAGCCCTGGATGACCGCAGCAACCTGACCGGTCTGGAAGGTGGCTAACATCTGGTTCCAGCCGTTGTAGTAGGTGACGATATCGGCATCCTGCATCTTCTTGAAGACCAGCATCGCCTCCTTTAAGGCGTCATTGTCTTCAACCGTGACCTTGGTGCCATCGGCGTTGGTGTACCAAGCACCAGCCGACTGCATCATAACGCGCAGTACGCCTAAGTCGCTTGGGTCATAGCCCATCAGGTAAGCACCGGTGGTCTCCTTGACCTTTTTGCCCATCTCGATGAATTGATCCCAAGTGATGTCCTTGAAATCATCCATGGTGTAACCGGCCTTCTCAAAGAGGTCTAAGCGAATGAAGGTAGCGGTAACACCCGAGTCAAAAGGAATACCGTAGCTCTTGCTCTTGGAGCTCGATGCGGCAACCTTATAGTCAACGAAGGTGCCCTTGGTGTCGATCTTGTCACCGACTTCCTTTAAGAAGTCAGGATAGCCTACTAAGAAATTCTGGACGCGATAGTCTTCGATTAAGACGATATCTGGCAGACCACGTACGTTGTTAGCACCAAGCGAGGCGTTGAGCTTTTGGACGATATCGGCCTGGGCTAAGGACTCAACCTTGATGGTGACATCAGGGTGCTTAGCTTGATAGCGCTCAGCGGCCATTCTGGCAGCTGGTACGTTGAAGTTATCATCCCAGCACCAAACCTTAAGTTCAGTGTTGGCCGAAGCAGCAGTAGCACCCATTAACATTGCGCCGCCAACCAGGGCAGCAAAAGTGGACTTTAATTTCATCGCGTACTCGAGCGCGGCCTTAAGTCAGGGCTTAGGGGCGCGCAACTCCCTAATTTATGGCAAACCGAGTGATCGCAGGGCGATCATCTATCCAGTCAAAGATCATAGCAAACTTGCGCTGGAGCACTATTGAGCGGGCGCTCATTTTGAGAACCAATTCTCAAAATGGAAGCGTTTACACGGTGCAGCAAAAAGCAAAGCCCCAGCGTCGCAGGTGAGTGCAGCGCTGGAGCAGGGCAGGTGAACTTAAAGGACAGCGCGCTAAGGCGCTCAGCTTGGAGCGCTTAGTGAGCTTGAGCGCTTAGGTTGGAGCGCGCTGGGGCGGGGCCGTAGGCTGGTGGCTTCGGCCTGCTGCTTAGGCTTGCTCTTAGGCTTGGCCCATTTGCTCGGCGGTGAGCAAGGCCTCTAAGCCGCGAATGAAGATGTGGATGATGGTGGTGTGCACTTCCTGGATGCGGTCGGCAAAGCCCTCATGCGGCACGATGATTGGCAGGTCGCACATATTCTTTAACTTGCCGCCATCCTTGCCTAAGAGGCAAATGCTCTTCATCTGGCGCTCCTTGCACACGCGGCAGGCCTCGATGATGTTGCGCGAGTTGCCGGAGGTCGAGATGCCTAAGAACACGTCACCCTTCTTGCCCACGCCCTCTAAGAAACGCGAGAAGATGAAGTCAAAGCCGTAGTCATTGCCCACGCAGGTGATGTGGCACGGATCGCAGATCGAGACGGCAGGCAGCGATGGGCGGTTTAAGCGGTAGCGTCCGGTTAACTCCTCGGCAAAGTGCATCGCGTCGCACATACTGCCGCCGTTACCGGCCGAGATCACTTGGCCGCCGTTCTTAATCGACTCGGCCATGATCGTGATCGCCTCCTCGATGACCTCGCGGGTATTAGGGGCGGCAATGAAATTATCAAAGGTGCGGCGGGACTCGATTAAATCGTCCATTACATTAAAGTTGAGCTGTGCCATGGGCATCTCCTTGGGGTGACGTGCTTGTTGGTGTTTTGGTTGGGTTTATTTAGGGGCGCGGCCTAAGACGCGATCTTCCCATTCCTTGTAGGCTGCGGCATCGGCGGCGAGCGCTTGTTCTAAGGCCTCTTGCTCGGAGGCAGATAACAGCTGACCCAGCATCTCGTCATGCTGCGCTTGCAGGCGTGCCTTGTAGGCCTTTTTATCCTCTTCCTTGCCTTTGGCTAAATACGGCATGTCGTACTCGGGGCCCCAGGCGCTACCGGCCATTGCGGTTTCGCCTTCGGTCTTGAATTTAACCCCTTGGGCGAGCCCCAACATAGTGTGGACATGCATCGCATGACGGGCCGTTTCCACGCCCATCACCGGTAATTTTAAGCCTTGCGGGCGCTGCCAGGCGGGGCCTTCGCTTAGGGCGTTCTCGACCGTCAGATCAAAGGCGCGCTGACCGCCGGTCATGGCTAGATAGACTTCGGCTAAGAGCTGGGCGTCGAGCAAAGCGCCGTGCTTGGTACGGTGCTTATTGCTAACTCCCATTAAGTTACAGAGGTTATCGAGGTTGACCTGGTGGCCTGGTAAGAGCTTGAGCGCCAGAGCGACGGTGTCGGTGACCGTAGAAATGTCGGTGGTGCGCTCATGTAGCCCCATTAGGGCAAATTCGCGATCCATGAACGCGGTATCGAATTTGGCATTGTGAATGAGCAGCTCCGCGCCCCGGATAAAGTCGATAAAGACCGGCGCAATATCGCGAAAGCGCGGCTTGCCCTTTAACATATCCCAGGTCATACCGTGGACGCGGGTGGCCTCGGGATCAACCGGGCGCTCGGGGTCGAGGTAGATTTGCAGCTCACGCCCGGTGAGTTTGCGATCCACAATCTCGACACAGCCAATTTCAATGATGCGGTGATCTCCGGTGGTCGTACCATCATTGGCACGGCCCGTTGTTTCCGTATCGAGCGCAACTTGGCGTTTCATCCCGGCCCCTCCATTTTGGTCAGCATTGGCTCTCATAATACCAAACTTCCTTGGGTCGCAAGCAGCAGCGTGGGGTAGTGCGCCGTGAAATGATATTAATAGTCAGGTGCGGGTGTTGGATGTTGTCAGACAAGTTAGTTAGAGTTTAAAAATAATATTTGATATAATGGGGGCCGTAGGTGAGATTTCTTAGCAAAGGAGCTGAGATTTCCTTGCAGTTGGAACTAGTCGCGGACCATTTTTGCTATAATTTACGGGATAAACCGCAAAGATATGCGCTTTTGGTAAGCTTTGCCCTAAAGTTGCATGCTCTTGCGGCCGTTAAAATATAAGTCCGCTCGGACTTATTCGCGCTGCCGTCACTGGGACGTTGCCGTAAACAGTTACGGCGCTAACTTTAGGAAGGATATGGCTCCCAAGAAAGAGGTTTTCGTTTACACCGATGGCTCCTGCCTTGGCAACCCTGGCCCTGGTGGCTACGGCGTGGTCATGCGCTATAAGAGCTACGAGAAAAAGCTTTCTTGCGGCTATCGTCACACCACCAATAATCGCATGGAATTGCTTGCGGTAATCGCAGCCCTGCGTTGTCTAACTGAACCCTGCCTGATTCAGCTCACCACTGACAGCCAATACGTCAAACAAGGTATTGAGTCGTGGCTTGCTGGGTGGAAGCGCCGCAATTGGCGCACTGCTCAAGGGGCAGCGGTCAAAAATATTGAACTGTGGCAGGCTTTAGATGAGCTTACTACAGCCCACGATATCCATTGGCATTGGGTCAAAGGCCATGCCGGGCACGCTGAAAATGAAGAGTGTGACCGTCTGGCCCGCAGCGCCGCGAGCCAACCCCTTGAGGAGTTGCAGCGCGACGACACTGACCCACATTTGCAGTAACAGCAGGATTGGCAGTAACAGCTGGTTTTGCAGTAATTGGGGAATAGCTTATTTTTGCACCGCTCTGGTGCATGGTACGACTTAAGTTTTGCCCAAGCTCAAATTTTTAGCAAATAGTTGTCACTGCAGGCACTTTACTTAACAAAGCTTGAGCTAGCGCAAGTCCCAAATTAAGGGCGCGCGTTAGACTTAAGAGTACTTTTAGTTTTACCTTTGCTATAGCCCCAGCTATAGAACGGGGGCAACAAGGATGTTGCCTCTTCTTCCCTTGCTTTGTGGGACAGCGACTAAGGGCCCGGCCTTTTAGGCTGACGCCATTAGGTGTTCGCAAAGTAGTCAGGCCGCAGGGCGTGACGACACGAGCAGGGAGCGCGGTGTTAAGAGAAAACTGTGGCAAGTTGTCTCTTGGACTGAGCCTCCTGTGATAAGTTGCCAAATTTGGCAAAAAAAACTTATCGCGTGTCAACGTGCTGTGACTTGGTAGGGCTTTGGCCAAATATATGGGACTCATGAAGAAAGCTTATACCGTCTTTTTCTGTTCGATCCTTGCCTCTCTGGCATTACTGACCGGCTGCTCGAGTGAAAACAACAATGGCAAGCGGGTCTATGCGGATTCAGTGGGAGTAGCTAAGTCGCAAGACGCAGCTCCTGCTGAGAATGCTGCGTCGTCAGCTGAGACAGCCTCAAGTGAGGGTAAGAAGGATGCGGCTACGCTCAAGATTGCGGCAGCTAATGTCGTGAAGAATGAGAGTGGCGCGGTCTTGTACAACCCTAACGAAAAGTACGGCTCCCTGTGGGAGAGTGATCTGTTCAATGACAGCCGCTTTAAGCTCAAGATCAAGCTTAGTGCCTCCGAGAAAAAGGAAGCTAAGATCTTAGCGCGTTCCTTTGAGTCGCATATGGAGCGCGGTAAGTACTTCATGCACTATCTGCTCTCCGAGCTGAAAAAGCGCGATCTGCCGGCCGAACTGGCGGCCATTCCTTTGGTCGAGAGTGGCTTTAAGCTGCGCGCCAAGTCGCATGCCAATGCCCACGGCCCATGGCAGTTCACCCGCCGCACCGGTAAGAGCTTTGGTCTTACTGTGACCTCCAGCTACGATGAGTTCTATGACTTCATCGCTTCGACCGAGGCTTCGCTGACCTACTTAGAGCACCTTTATCAGGCTTTAGATAAGGATTGGGAGCTGGCCTTTGTCGCCTACAACCAAGGTGAGTTCGGCGTTAAGAAGTCGATTCGCCGCGCTAAGGCCGCTGGCGTCACTAAGATCAATGCGCGCACCATTCCGCTGACCAAGACCGCGCGTACTTACTTAGCTCGCGTCCGCTGCTATGCCGACATCCTGCACCACCCTGAGGCCTATGGGGTAGAGCACCCCGAGGTCCCAGATCACGCCGCCTTTAAGCGCGTTGAGGTCGCAGGCTCGGTCACCTCGATGAAGGAAGTGGCAAAAATCACGGGCGTCGACATTGAGACCTTAAAGCACCTCAATGCCGGTTACCTCACCGACTCCTTAAAGACCAATAAGGACCACGGTCTGTTAGTCCCAGTTGAGAATGTGCTCAAGCTTGAGACTGCCATCGCTATGATGCAGCCTAAGGGTCAAACTCAGCTAGCCGAGCAACCAAGCTCCTCGACGCGCCAGCCGATCGACCCTAATGCCACCAGCATTACGCGCGGCCAGACCCAGGACGTAGCCCTGAATTAGGCCACAGCTGAGAAGCTTAACTCCGGCTGGAGCCCAACCAGGCTACCTGCCATATAACGACCAGCCCGGTACCTTCGCAGGTACCGGGCTGGCGCGTCTTGAGCGGAAGTGAATGCTCAAGCAGGGGCTTCTCCTCAAGCGGAAGCAGAGTCTTATCCTCAAGCGGGCGTAGAGGCTTCTCCTAAAGCGGGATGGAGTGCTCGGTGAAGCTCGGCTCCGGACTTGGCTCTTGATGCTCGTAGTCGTAGGAGCGCTGCTCGCGTTGCGCGATGAGCAGCTCTTGCTTAGCGCCTAACTCCAAGATGATGGTGCACAGCTCGTCGAGCTCGGCCATGCCCAGATTTTTGCGGGCGTAGCAGCATAAGTGGCGCTTAATCGGGCGCCCTTGGTTGGTGAGCTCATAGCGGGTGAGCTTGGCGGGAGTCTCGTGGGCGCCCTTGAGCAGGGACTTGTCAACTAAGAGTGCCGCCTCCAAGCCTTGTTGCAACAGGCGTCGCCCTTCACTTAATGACGGCACGTGCTGATAGCTGCCACCAATCTTCTCTAAGTGCAGCAATTGCTCGAGCGCATGGCACTCATCATCAAAGTGCTCGGGCTCGCAGGCTAAGAGCAAGGTGGTGCCGTGCAAGGCCCCTAGGTCGAGCTTGGGCTTTTGGCGCTCTTCGGGGCTGAGCTCCAGGCTCTTTGGCAACTCTACTTGTAGCTTGGTCGAGAACAGGCTGACCTTGCGCAAGGATTGCGAGTTAGCTAGGCGGCGCTCATCGGAGATAAAGGCGTTGATGCTGCCATTGCCAAAGAGATCGTAGAGCTCATCGTGGCTGCCATAAAAGAGCTCGAGCTCCAGGCCCGTGCGATTTAACACTTGCTCGGTGAGGATCTGCGGCAGGTCGCCCCTATCCATTGACGAGAGCAGCCCCAGGCGCAGGGTCGAGCCGAGGTTGCGGTTGACGCGCTGCACCTGCACCACTAGATTGTCCACTTCATGGATAATCTGCAAGGCGCGCTGATACAAGAGCTTGCCCGCTGGCGTCACCTCAAAGGAGCGCCCCCGGCGGATAAAGAGTGGTACTTGCAGCTCCTTTTCTAAGGCGCGCATGTGCTGCGAGAGATTCGGTTGGGTCACGAAGCACTCGCGCGCGGCTTCGGTGAAGCTGTGCTTATCGACGATCGCGATAAAGTAGCGCAATTGCATTAATTGCATAGCGGCTTGCCTTAGAGGTTGAGGCCGTGCTCAGCCATGAACGCGACGAAGTCATCTTCGCTTAAGACCGGGATACCTAAGTCTTGGGCCTTGGTGAGCTTGGAGCCGGCGGCCGCGCCTGCGACTACGGCGGTGGTCTTCTTGGAGACCGAGCCTGAGACCTTGGCGCCCAATTGCTCGAGCAGCTCCTTGGCCTGATCGCGGGTAAAACGCTCCAAGGTGCCGGTTAAGACATAGGTCTTGCCCAAGAGCGGCTTGGTCGAGAGGTCCATCTCGCTGACCTGCTCAATAGCGGTCGGGGCGACTCCGAGCTCCTTTAAGCGGGCAATGACGGCGCGATTGTGCTCTTCGGATAAGAAGTCGGTGATGGTGGTGGCAACGACCTTACCGATATTAGGAATCGTGCGCAATTGATCGGCGCTCGCGGCCATCAGATCGTCAATGGTCTTGAAGTTCGAGGCTAAGATCTTGGCCGTGTTGGTACCGACCTCGCGAATGCCTAAGGCATAGATGAAGCGGTTGAGCGGACGAGTCTTAGAGGCGGCGATGTTCGCGACCAGCTTCTTGGCAATAGTCTCACCTAAGACGCGCATCGAGACCGTGCCGTTCTCATCCTCATTTTCAAAGGTCAAGGTCGCCAGCTGTGCCTCGTTTAAGGTGTAGAGATCGGCCACAGTGCTGACCAGCTTTTGGCTGACTAGCTCATCGACGATGGCCTCACCTAAGCCATCGATGTCCATGGCTGGGCGGGTGGCATAGTGCTCGATCGCCAAGCGGCGCTGGGCCGGGCACACTAAGCCGCCGGTGCAGCGGTAGGCAACGTCATCACCCTCACGCTCGACCTTGGAGCCACACTCCGGGCAGGTGGTTGGGAATACGATGTCCTTGAGTTGGCCTTCCTTTTTGGCGCGCTCCTCGAGCACGACTCCGGTAATCTGTGGAATGACGTCACCGGCGCGGCGAATAATCACGCTATCGCCGATCTTAAGGCCCAGGCGCGCGATTTCATCGGCGTTATGCAAGGTGCAATTGGAGATGGTGGCACCGCCCACATAGACTGGCTTGACGCGCGCGACCGGGGTGATAACGCCGGTGCGGCCCACCTGGAAGTCGACATTCAAGAGCTCAGTCATTTCCTCTTGAGGTGGGAACTTATAGGCCACGGCCCAGCGTGGAGCCTTAGCGGTAAAACCCAGCTCTTCTTGCAGCGCAATCGAGTTGAGCTTCATCACGGTGCCGTCGATGTCATAATTGAGGCTGCTGCGCAAGGAACCAATCTTTTGGTAGAAGGCCTGCATGCCCGCTAAACCCTGCGCGACACAGACCAGCGGATTGACCGGCAAGCCTAAGGACTTACACCATTGCAGGCGGCCGTATTGGGTGTCAGGTAAGGTATCGCCTGCGCCCACTTGCGCCTCACCGATATAGTAGGCGTTAAAGGTCAAAGGACGGGTCGCGGTAATCTTAGGGTCTTGTTGGCGTAAGGAGCCTGCGGCGGCATTGCGCGGATTGGCAAAGACGCGCCCCTTGTTTTGCTTGGAGGCTTCATTCCACTTTTCAAAGCCATCGCGCGGCATAAAGACCTCGCCGCGTACGTCGAGGTAGTCAGGTACCTTTTGGGCCGCAAACTCACCAGAGCCCTCTGCGAGCGTGAGCTTGAGCGGAATGGCCTTAATGGTCTTGGCGTTGGCGGTGACGTCCTCACCGGTGGTGCCATCACCACGGGTAACGGCGCGCACTAAGATGCCCTTTTCATAGATGAGCGAGATCGCCAGGCCATCGAGCTTAGGCTCGCAGCAGTACTCGGCCTCAGAGCCCACCGCTTCGAGCATGCGCTTATTGAAGGCCTGTAATTCCTCATCGTGGAAGATATCGCCCAGGCTCATTAATGGGACCTTATGGGCGACAGGCGCAAAGCTCGTTAAGATGCCATCGCCCACGCGACGGGTTGGCGCATCAGCGTCACGAAAGTCGGTCTGACTCTCGATATCCACGAGCTCATGGTAGAGGCGGTCGTACTGGGCATCAGGGACAATCGGATTGTCCTCGGTGTAGTAGGCGCGGCTATAACGATTTAGGGTTTCCACGAGCTCACGGTAGTGCTCGTAGCTTAAATCAAGGCCCTGATTCTCAGGAGCAGCCTCAATTAAGTCAATCAAATCGGCCATAATGCCTCCCAGCTTATGCCATAACGAAATCTGCAGCAAAATCTGCCATCTGCGACCAAGAGCGTACACGCAGGTTCTGACCCCAAGGCGGCGGCGCCAGCTCAACTCATTAGGCTTAGGGGCGCAGTGCCTATTTGGTTAAAACGGCTACTTTATTGGTCGATGGTTTAATTGTAGATGACTATATTTGAAAGTCAATTAATTTTGGTATTATTCAAGAGATATGCGATTAAATTAATCTATTAGAGTGATCTGAATCAAAATTTCGACTTAAGCTAGAGGCCCCATAAAGCGCCCCAGTTGGTTTGAGAACCTGCGGAGCAAAGTGCGTGCTTTCAGCGTTCAAAGGCTGTGCCGGAAAAGCATGCTGCGCGGGAAAAGCAGGGGGCGCGCAATGAGGCTTCGACTACTTGAATCAGAGCCCGCTTGGGCCATAAGAGGCTCTAGGCCAGGTACTTTGGGGGCGCTCAACGGTGGGGCCTAGGGCGCAGGTACTTGGCCCTCAGCGCGAGGGCGCAGTGCGCTGAGGGGCCGCGCAGTGTGGGGCGCGCTTATTGGTTGAGGGCGGTGCGGCCACCGTCGTAGCGCTGGAGCTCTAAGGCCATTTGGTCTAGGGCCTCAGCTGAGAGTGGCATGCGGTGTTGATCTTCCATCACGCCACCTAATTGATCGATAAAGATCTCACTGGCCATACGCAGAGCCTTGAAGTAGGCAAAGCCCTTGCCGCGCTGCGGCAGCCTCATATAGAGAGCAATCGACGAGGTCGAGAAGTTTTGCATATTATCTGGGAAGTAATAAGGGTACTCCATCGAGCAGATGCGAAACACCTCGTTGTCCTTGGTGGTGGCGTTCTCGTAAACGAAGTAAATCTTGAAGTTATCCTGGATATAGCCTTGGATAAAGCCGTACTGGGCGCACAGGGCTTCAATGTCCGCGCCTAAGTATGGACGCTCCTTGTCCGCAGCTAAGATAATCTCATAGACATCGCGGTCGGGCTTGAACTCATCGGCATCAGGATAATTAGGCACGCTGCTTTGCGGTTCATAAATTTGCGGCTGGACCGAGAGGCTGCTGTTAGGACGCTGCGGATTGACCGCGATACTGGCGTTGTTTTGGACATCCTCAATGCCAAAGTTGTCAGCGCTCTCTGGCACGCGCACCGAGACGCGCACCTTGGTCTTGCTCCCGGCTTGGTGCGTGCTGCTCTCTTTGGAGATTTTGATGCTCTCGCTGTCTTGACCGTCGCTGCTGCCTAAGTCTGAAGAGACAATGCGCACCTTGCCTACTTGGCGCGCCTTGCTGAGCTCTTGGTCGCGCTCGTTGTCTTTTTCTAGCTTGCGATTCTTAGGGCGATCTGAAAACCACAGGCCATGAATGATGAAGGCGAGAATACAGGCGGCGCCTACAAACAGGATAATAGAGCTGGGGTCAAACATTGCAACCTTCCTTACGGCACAAACTGCCCCCATTATACGTGAACGCTGGGGCTAAAGCTTTTGCATCCCGCGATTGCGCACGGCCTGACCTTTTGGGCTAAGATGGGGGTGGGACTTTTCCGACTTTATTAGGGATTTATGATGATCAAAGACAGTACCAACCAAGAACTCAGCGTCTTTGAGGCGATTGGCTATTTAGGCAGCGGCTTGAAGCTGGCGTTATCGCCGCAATGCCGCATGTTTGTCATTATTCCCATTCTGATCAACATCGTAGTGCTCACCACCGGTGGCTACTTTGTCTTTACCTCCATTAAGGCGCTCTTGAGCGATTACCTCAATGTCCTGCCCGAGTGGCTGTCCTTTGTCAGCTATATTCTGTGGTTTATCCTCTTTTGCACCGTGGGCTTTGTTTTCTGCTACATCTTCTCGACCGTAGCCACGATCATTGCCTCCCCGTTCTACGGCATTTTGGCTGAAAAGGCCGAAGGCTTGGTACGCGGGGCTCCTTTTGCGGCTATGTCCGATGACGGCATTGCGGCGATTATCAAGGACATTCCACGTATCTTAAAGCGTGAGTTGCAAAAGCTCGGCTTTTATCTGCCACGCGTCTTGGTTTGCCTCATTATCACCTTGATTCCAGTGGTCAATGTGGTAGCCCCAATTTGCTGGTTCTTGCTTGCCGCCTGGATGATGTCGGTGCAGTACTGCGACTATCCGTACGACAATCACAAGATTCCATTTGCGGATATGCGCCACGATCTGAGCATGAACCGCCTGTGCACCTTTGCCTTTGGCGCTGTGATTGCCCTGGCCATGACCGTCCCAGTCTTAAACTTACTGATTCCACCAGCTGCGGTATGTGCCGGTACCAAGTACTACGTAGAGCTGCGCAAGCGCTACACCTTAGATAGCGCCCTGCGCAATCCTAACAACAACCCAACCCTCCAGCAGTAGGGTAGAGTAGGACAAGAGTAGGGCTATTAGCGGGTCAGCCGAACGCAGGCAGGTCGGCAGCGCGTTAGCCGAACGCAGGTAAGGCGGCAGCGCGTTAGCCGAACGCTGGTAAGTCGGCGGCGCGTTAGCCGAACGCAGGTAAGGCGGCAGCGGCCTAGGTCGGCAGTTGCGTCATAGTTAGTGTGACTTATATTTAGGAGGGCGTCATGTATTCCTTATCAGGCATTACGGTGTCAGAAGGCGTCAGTGAAGGTCGTGCCTTCCTGATTATTCCACGCACGCTAGAAGATGTGCCCGAGGTAGGCCAAGGGCTCAACCCCGGCGAGGAAATCGCCAAATACCGGCGGGTAAGCCGCGAGTTTGCCTCTAAGCTCAATAACGCTATGTCAGGCACGGTACCTGATAAAGTGCGTGACCTCTTTGGTGCGGTCGCGGCCTACATCACCAACGCCGACAATACCCGCGCGATTGAATTGCAGATTGAGCTGGGCAAGTCGGCGGCCGAGGCGGCGCAAGCGGTGCTCTTGCCCAAGATTGCGCGTCTGTCGCATCCTACCGTCGAGCTCGAGCCTAAAAGGCAGGAAGGGGCGGGCGCAGCTCCAGGGGTGGGCGCTGATCCAGCGGCTGCCGGGGGGCACGCTGCGGGCGGGGCACAAGCTCCTGCGCAAGCTCCTGCGGCTTGCGCGCCCGAGGGCGAGTGCGCAGCCTGTGACGCTTATGCCGCCATCCAAGAGGCGGGAACCTTGCGCGAGCTGCCGGTAGCGGATGTGCGCCTGCGCTCCTTGAAGGTCACGCCTGAGCATATGGGCGCGATCAACCCTGAGGTGTTGGCAGCGCAGGCGGCGCAAGTGGCGGTGCACGTTGCCGATGATGCCGATGATATGCAGGTGGTCGCCCATGAGCTCAACCTCTTGATGCGCGATTTCATTAGCACGATTAACCACAATCGTCTCGCGGCCGACGATATGCCGCAGCTCTCAGAGCCCAGCGTCATCATTGCCGCAGATTTGACGCCGGCAAGCTTCCTCTCCTTGCACACGGAGCTGGTGCGGGCGGTGGTGCTCGAAGGCGGTGAGGCCTCAGGGCATCTGGCGACCGTGCTGCGCGACCTGTGTATCCCCGCTATTTATGGGGTTAAGGGCGCTTTGACTATCTCCAATGGCGAGCACATCTTAGTGGATGCAACGCGCGGCTCGATTCTGGTTGAGCCGCCTAAGGACGCTGCTCGCGCCTTCATTGCCTCGCAAGGACGCTTTGAAGATAGCGACGACGCCGATGACAATGATTGCGGCATGACGGTGGCAGGATCGATGGGCGCCATGGGCCCGGTCAGTAGCCTGACCCACTTTGCCCGCTACCTGCATCACGGCTTAGGCCTGCTGCGCTCGGAGTTCTTGTTCTTGAACTACCACCACGAGCCGAGCATCGAGGAGATGACGCAGACCTTTGCTGAGGTCTTCAATCAAGTCCCGAAAGGGGCCCCGCTTACCGCACGCACCTTTGACTTTGTGGGCGATAAAAAGCCGCTCTTCACCTTAGAGATGGACGAGCGCGGCCCGCTGCGCAAATACGGCGCTCAGGTCGGCTCGGTGCTCTTGAAAAAGGAGCTCAAAGCTTTGCTCTTGGCGTCAGTGGGGCGGGATATCAACATCGTATTCCCGCTGATTACCCGCTGCAGCGAGGCTAAGGCCTTAAACAATCTCTTGGCCGAGAGTATCGATGAGCTCTTAGCCCAAGGTAAGGAGATTGGCACCGCGCACGTGGGCCTGATGATTGAGACCCCGGCGGCGGTCCTGTCGGCGCGCGCCTTTGCTGCATTTGGCGAGATGTTCTTAATTGGTACCAGCAGCCTTGCTGAGTACGCGGCCGCCCCGCGTCCACCAGAGGACTACTTCACCCCGGCGCTTGCTAAGATGATCGCCATTGCCTGCAAGGCGGCGCATTCTGAGGGCGTAACCGTCGGCGTGGCCGGACGCTTTGCTATGCGCATTGAGCTCTTGCCGTTCTATCTTGCGATGGGCGTCACCTATCTCACCACTGACGCCACGGCGCTCCATAAGGTAAGAAAGGAGCTGCAGCGCTTAAACGATCAAAACTACAGTGCGCACTTTGATAGTAAGCTCTACCAGGCGGTGATGGACGTAGCGTCAGCCCACGACTTGCAGCGTTTGCTTTTCCACGATGAGTACGCCTTTTCCGGCCAAAACGTTGTGCCTGACTTTCAATAATGCCTAAGAGGAAGCTATGGGATTCTTTTCGTCATTGTTCAAGCGTAGCTCTGAGTCTAACGAGAGCCCTAAGGCCACGTTCAGTGCTGAGAACAATAGTAACCTCAATGCCGATGTCACGCTCTATGCACCGGTGACCGGCACTTTACTGCCTTTAGAGGAGGTTCCGGATATCGTGATCTCCGAAAAGGTCATGGGCGAGGGTGTGGCCGTGGTGCCAGATAGCGAGAGCATTGTGGCGCCATGCGATGGCGTGATTAGCCGCCTGCTGCCGACCAAGAATGCCTTCTCGGTGCGCATGGACAACGGCCTAGAGATCTACGTGAGCTTCGGCGTCGAGTCGATGGAGCTGCGCGGCGAGGGCTTTACCACCAAGGTCAATTTAGGCGATAGCGTCAAGCGCGGTGACCCGATTATTCAAACGGACGCGCGCCTTATCTCCAGCCGCATCAAGTCGCCGATCACCTCTATGATCGTGATTAAAAGCTCGGGTCACATCGCCAAGGTCACCAATGCCACCGGCAAGTGCAACGCCGGTATCAATCCAGTAGTCTGGATTTCCTTAACCAACTAACGCTAAGCTCGCAGTGCGGGTTTGGTCGAGGCTGCGGGGCGGGCGCTGCGTTTGTACGCTGAGCTTGGGCTATGAGCTTGAGCTATGAGCTTGAGCTATGAGCTTGAGTGCTGAGCTTGGGCAGCAGGGACGAAAAAGGGGAGCTGTGAAGCTCCCCTTTTTTCGTGGGCTTGCGGCCTTAGGCCGCAAGCTGGGGCCTAGGATTGCTAGGCCGCGTATAGACCTGTGGTCTGATTAGATATTGGAGACGATCTCTTCCACCGTCTTCTTGGCGTCGCCGAAGCACATGAACGAATTGTCCTTAAAGAACAATGGGTTCTGGACGCCAGCGTAGCCTACGTTCATCGAACGCTTGAAGACTACGACGTTGTGAGCCTTCCAAACCTCGAGTACTGGCATACCAGCAATTGGGCTGTTTGGATTCTCTAACGCAGCTGGGTTGACGGTGTCGTTAGCGCCGATAACCAGTACGGTATCGGTGTTCTCAAAGTCCTCGTTGATCTCGTCCATCTCAAAGACGATATCGTATGGGACCTTGGCCTCAGCTAAGAGCACGTTCATGTGGCCTGGCAGACGACCGGCAACTGGGTGAATAGCAAAGCGAACCTCGATGCCACGAGCCTTTAACTTCTCAGTTAAGGTTGCAACAGCATTTTGGGCTTGCGAAACAGCCATACCATAGCCTGGGGCGATGATAACCGAGGACGAGTTCTTTAACATCTCGGCTACTTCGTTGGCCTTTAACTCGTGGTACTCACCCATCTCCTCGTCGCTAGCAGCAGCGCCACCCTCGGTGCCGAAACCACCGGCGATAACCGAGATAAAGGAGCGGTTCATAGCCTTACACATAATATAAGACAGAATAGCACCAGAGGAACCTACTAAGGCGCCGGTGACGATTAACAGGTCGTTGGAGAGCATAAAGCCCGATGCTGCAGCAGCCCAACCAGAGTAGGAGTTCAGCATCGAAATAACGACTGGCATATCGGCACCGCCGATAGCTGCAACTAAGTGCACGCCAAAGGCGAAGGCGATTAAGGTCATCAGGACTAATGGCACAACCGAAGGGGAAGCCATGAACCAGATGAGTAAGAGGACCGAAGCGATTAAAGCAGCTAAGTTGAGCCAGTGACCGCCTGGGAGCATTAAAGGAGCGCTCTTGAAGACGCGCAGCTTGTAAGTGCCGTTGAGCTTACCGTAGGCGATAATCGAACCGGTGAAGGTAACTGCACCGATGAAGATGCCTAAGAAGATCTCAACTAAGTGAGTGTTGAACTCACCTGGGGTCATAGCGGCAGCGTGCTCGGTGACAGCCTCAGCAGCTTGCTTGGCGGCATCCATCATTGCCACGATCGTGGCTTGCGAAGCGTCAAGTGGTACCGTGATGGTGTCTGGTACGATCGTGCCTAACTCTAAGAAGGAGTTGTAGCCAACTAAGACCGCAGCTAAACCTACAAACGAGTGTAAGCAAGCGATCATCTCAGGCATCTGCGTCATCGCAACGCGACGGGCGACGAAAATACCGATGCCCGCGCCAATGCACATTGCAACGACGATGAGTAAGAAGCCGGTGGCGCTACCTACTTGAGCGAAGGTTGCGAGCAGGGCGATGGTCATACCGACCATACCCGATAAGCAACCGTACTTAGCAGTTTCCTGCTTGGACAGGCCTGCTAGCGCAATAATGAAGAGCAGTGCGGCCAAAATATAGGCCATGTGTATTGGACCTGCTACCATTTTCTAATATCTCCTTAGCCTTACTGCTGTTTCTTGAACATGGCCAGCATACGGCGTGTTACCGCAAAGCCACCAAAGATGTTAATCGAGGCAATCAGGACGCCAACAAAGGAGAAGGCGGCAATAACTGGGCTTGCCGAACTAATCTGTAAGAGCGCACCGACCACGATAATACCCGAGATCGCATTGGTAACGGACATTAAAGGAGTATGCAGGGAGTGGGTAACGTTCCAGACGACGTAGTAGCCGACAACGCAGGCTAAGACGAAGACAGTGAAGTGTGGTAAGAACTTCTCTGGAGCGTAGAGGCCAATTAAGGCAAAGGCCACAATCAAGATACCAACTAAGGTAGCCTTGAAGCGTGGCGAAACCTGACGTTGCTCAACCTTCTTAGGAGCCTCAGCCTTGGTTGGAGCCGGAGCAGCCGAAACCGAGATCTTTGGAGGTGGGAAGGTGACCTCACCGTCACGGGTTACGCACATATTGCGTAAGATCACGTCCTCAAAGTCGACGTCGATGTTGCCGTCCTTGTTCTTGGACAAGAGCTTGGTCAGGTTGACCAGGTTGGTCGAGTACAGCTGCGAGGATTGAGCTGGCAGACGGCAAGCTAAATCAGAGTAGCCGATGATCTTGACACCGTTCTCGGTGGTGGTGATCTTGCCCTCAACGGTCAGCTCGCAGTTACCACCAGTAGCGGCGGCCAGGTCGACGATAACCGAACCTGCCTTCATGCTGGCGACCATTTCCTTGGAAATCAGGCGTGGAGCTGGCTTACCAGGAATAGCAGCGGTGGTGATGATGATATCTACATCCTTGGCTTGAGCGGCAAAGAGCTCCATCTCAGCCTTGATGAACTCATCGGACATCACCTTAGCGTAGCCGTCGGACGAACCGCCATCCTCGTTCTTGAAGTCGAGCTTTAAGAACTCACCGCCCATCGACTTAATCTGGTCGGCAACCTCAAGACGGGTATCAAAGGCACGGACAATCGCGCCTAAGGAGTGAGCAGCACCAATAGCAGCAAGGCCTGCGACACCTGCGCCAATGACTAAGACCTTGGCAGGAGGAACCTTACCTGCGGCGGTAACCTGGCCGGTGAAGAAGCGGCCGAAGGTGTGGGCAGCTTCGATAACAGCACGGTAGCCCGAGATATTAGCGGTCGAGGAGAGCGCATCTAAGGCTTGGGCACGGGAAATACGAGGCACCATGTCCATAGCAAGGACGGTGACCTTCTTTTCCTTTAACTTCTCGACTAAGTCAGGGTTTTGCGCCGGGCGGATAAAGCTGACCAGAGTTTGGCCTTCTTTTAACAGCTTGATCTCGTCGTCAGTTGGTGCATTGACCTTGTAGATGATGTCGCTCGACCACACCTCACGGCCACGTAAAACCTTGGCACCGGCAGCGGTATAGGCGGCGTCATCAAAGCTTGCATCGGCACCTGCGTTGGTCTGAACAGCAACCTCAAAGCCCAACTTGATGAGCTTGGTTACGGTATCAGGAGTGGCTGCCACTCTTGTCTCGCCTTTCAAGCTTTCTTTTGGAATACCTATCAGCATGGCTATTTCCCGTAAAATTCCCAAAAACTAATCCTTGCTCCTGTCAAAGGGCAGCTTAAGCTGCTGTTCCCTTCTCCAGGCAAGGCCATGCTTGCATGTCTGGGCTAAGCCTCTAGGCATGCGCAAACGGGACTTGGTAACCCTTATCCCTGACCTGATGGTGTTAGGCCCCATCGACCGTAGCAGAGCACAGACCCAAGCGCAGAAACGATCCAGCCCCATGAGTTCACCACGAAGTGAGCTCAACAGGCGGTGTGTGGGCTTTGCCTTGGGGGCGCTGAGCCCCTACCTACGGTAGCAAGTTGATCCATCGCCCATCATGCAAAATAGTGTTGCAACTAGCAACATTAGCCCTCTCACTTTTAGAGCAAGGCCACAAAATATCTTGCGTGGGCGGGCCACCAAATCATGCGCGGCTTGCATACAAGTCTCTAGCCAATGTCTGGTTCTTGGTTTTGGGGTAAGCCACGCCATGCTAAAATAAGCCGTTTTGGGCCGTTGCTCTGATTTGGGCTGCCGCTCTGACCTGGCCTTTGGGTTGGGCCCGGTGCAGGGTAGGGCCTAAGGCTTGGCCTGGCGCTTTGCCTGGCGTTTGGTCGAGTCCCAAGGCTTGGCCTGGCGCTTGGTCGAGTCCCAAGACTTGGCCGGGTCGGGCCCGGTGCTTTCTGATTTCTTTTGGGTTATGCGAGGACGCGTGCGTGTTACGTAGTGACTTTAACTTTGACTTGCCCCACGAGCTGATTGCGAACTTCCCTAGTGAAAAGCGTACGGGCTGCCGCATGCTGTGCTTGGATGGCAATAGCGGCGCCTTGCAAGACAAGATCTTCATTGATTTGAAGTCGCTTTTAGAGCCAGGTGACCTCTTGGTCTTCAATGACACCAAGGTCATCCCAGCCCGTATCTACGGTCATAAGGACACCGGCGGCAAGTGCGAGTTCTTAATCGAGCGTATCCTCAATACCCGTGAGGCCTTAAGCCATATCAAGGCCTCCAAGGCCCCAAAAGCAGGCAGCGTCCTCTTTGTGGGCACGCCCGATGAGCCTTCCAAGTACAGCTTTGAGGTCTTAGGGCGCTCGGGCGACTTGTTCCATATCAAGTGCGCTGAGCCCCATGAGATTTTGGCGATCTTAGAAGATATCGGTCATATCCCGCTGCCACCTTATATTCAGCGTCCGGATGAGTCTGCCGATAAGGAGCGCTATCAGACCGTCTACTCGCGTGAGCCCGGTGCGGTCGCCGCACCGACGGCAGGTCTGCACTTTGATGAAGCCCAGCTTAATGACCTTAAGGCCTATGGCGTCGACCTCGCCTTTGTCACCTTGCACGTCGGTGCCGGTACCTTCCAACCGGTGCGTGAGGACGACATCTTAAAGCACCATATGCACAGCGAGTTTGTCCAGCTGTCCGAGGAAGTCGCCCAAAAGGTGATTGACACCCATAAGCGCGGTAAGCGCGTGATTGCAGTGGGCACAACGGCGGTGCGCTCCTTGGAGAGTGCGGCTACGTTCGCCAAGGCTCAAGGTAAGAGCGAGGAGATCTGTGCCTTCCACGATGACACCTCGATCTTTATCTACCCTGGCTACCGCTACCAAGTGGTCGATGCCCTGATCACCAATTTCCACCTGCCAGAATCGACCTTAATTATGCTGGTGTGCGCCTTTGCAGGCTATCAGAACACTCTGGCAGCCTACCGTCATGCGGTGGCCGAGCGCTACAAGTTCTTTAGCTATGGTGATTGCATGTTTATCACCAAGCGCACTGAGCCGATTGACCTGCCGCCATCGTGCACCCCAGAGGAGGCGCAGGCGGCCCAAGAGGCCGCCGGTGCTACCCACTTTGGTACCGGCCCTAAGGTCTAAGGTACCGGCCCTAAGGTCTAAGCCCTTTTCCCCATAATCCTAAAGTAGAGATTTCTTCGTGATAGCCCGTGGTGCTATCACCTTTGTTTAGCCCCTGAATGAGACTGTTCCATGGAATTTAAGATTTTGGCCCGTGATGGTAAAGCACGGCGCGGTGAACTGCACTTTGCCCGCGGTATCGTTCGTACTCCTGCCTTTATGCCGGTGGGAACGTTAGGCACCGTGAAGGGCTTACGCCCAGAGCAAGTCAGTGAGCTCGGTGCTGACATCCTCCTTGGTAACACCTTCCACTTGTGGCTGCGCCCTGGCACTGAGGTCATTAAGCTCCACGGTGACTTACATGGCTTTATGCGCTGGGATAAGCCGATCTTGACCGATTCAGGTGGCTTCCAAGTGTTCTCGCTGTCGGGCCTGCGTAAGGTCACCGAAGAGGGCGTGAAGTTCCAGCACCCGATCAACGGCTCCAAGCTTTTCTTGTCCCCTGAAGTCTCGATGCAAGTCCAATATGACTTGGGCTCGGATATCGTGATGCAATTTGATGAGTGCATCGGCCTGCCTGCTGATCAAAAACGCATGCGCGAGGCGATGGAGCTGTCGCTGCGCTGGGCTAAGCGTTGCCGCGATGAGTTTGACCGCTTAGGCAATCGCAATAGCCTCTTTGGCATTATCCAGGGTGGCACCGATCAGGGCCTGCGTGAAGCCTCGCTTAAGGGCTTAACCGAGATTGGCTTTGATGGCTATGCCATTGGTGGCTTAGCCGTGGGCGAGCCTAAGGATGTGATGTACCGCGCGTTAGCACACATCGCTCCGATTATGCCGGATGATCATCCACGCTACCTTATGGGCGTGGGCCGTCCTGAGGATATCTTAGAGGGCGTGTTAAACGGCGTTGATATGTTTGACTGCGTGATGCCATCGCGCAATGCGCGCAATGGTCACCTCTTTACCTCGCAAGGCGTGGTAAAGATCCGTAACGCCAAGTACAAGAATGACACCTCGCCATTGGATCCAAACTGCGACTGCTACACCTGCCGCAACTTCTCTAAGGCGTACCTGCATCATTTAGATAAGTGCAATGAGATGCTGGGGGCTCACCTCAACACTATCCACAATCTCCACTACTACGAGCACTTCATGGCCGATATTCGCGCCGCAATTTCGGCAGGCACCTTAAATGAGTTTGTCGCCAAGTACTATCAGCAGCAGGGCCTCAAGCATCCGCTGCATGATTAGGCTTGACGCCGTGCTTCGGCGTACGCTGCGCGAACCGTGGTGAGGAGGCAGCTTCGCAATTGGGCTTACGCCGCCGCCGCGCTGAGGCGTACGCCGCCGCTGCGCACTGAGGGGCGGGCGGTATCACATTCTTAGGGGGCAAAACTTGACTTTGGTCGGGTTTTGCCCAAAAAATAGTAACTTTTGCAACGGGCCGGAGCGGCACACCTGACCTAAGGCTTAGCTCAGATTCTTGGGTTATGGTGCTAGCGCTCAGACTTTGAGTCTGGACCGTGCAGTTGTGTTTTTGTTGTTTGAAAATCCGTTCAAAGGTATTTAAATGGACATTATCTCTGTAGCTCACGCTGAAGCAGGTGCTCCAGCTCCAGGCGGCGATATGAGCATGCTGCTTATCCTCGTTGTGTGCATGGTCGCGGTCTATTTCTTCGTCATGCGCCCTAACAACAAGAAGCGTAAGGAGATGCAAAATCTCTTAAACAGCTTAGCTGTGGGCGACGAGGTGCTCACCAACGGCGGTATCGCTGGTAAGGTGGTCAAGCTCCCTGATAACAAGGACTACGTTATGATCAACGTGGGCAACGAAGTAGTGTTACAGATGAAGCGCAACTACATCGTCGCCGTCCTGCCTAAGGGCACCATTGAGTCCATGTAATTAAGACCTGAGCAGTAGGGCTATGCTGCTGCTCCGAAAATGGCACAGGCAAGGGCATCTTAAGCTAAGGGCTCCTTGCCCTTTGTGCCATTTTGCTTTTTTGCGGCCTGACGTACTGGGCCCTAATATGAGCTTTTCTTGGATTAGATTGTGTTAAACAAATTCCCCTTGTGGAAAAATCTGATGGTGTTCTCCATCATCTTAATCGGATTTTTCTACGCTTTACCAAATCTCTATGGTGAAGATCCGGCTTTGCAGGTGTCAGGTACCAATGGCAATCCGGTCACAGCTGAAGTGGCAGGCCAGGTGGATAATCTGCTTGCCAGCAAGAACATCAAGGGCGTGTCTGAGCTTGATGATCAAGGTCAGCTCTTAATTCGCTTCACCAATACCGATGAACAGATCATGGCCAAGGATCTGGTTCAAGATTTCTTAGGCGAGCGCTATATCACGGCCTTAAACTTAGCGCCAGCCACCCCAGCCTTTATGCGCTCTTTAGGCATGCATCCTTTGAAGCTGGGTCTTGATCTGCGTGGCGGTGTGCACTTCTTAATGGAAGTCGATATGGACGAAGCCATGAAGAAGATGCGCGAGCAGTTGGTCTCTGATCTGCGCAACGAACTGCGCGAGAACAATCTGCGTTTAGCTGGTGCCCGCGCCGAAGGTGACGATGTGTTAATCACCTTCCGTGATGCTGAGACCCGTGATGCCGCCTTAGATCTGTTACAAAAGAATCACCGCGACTTCATCTTTACTGCCACCGAGCGCTCCGATCGCTACTTCATTCGTGCCGCTTTAACCCAAGCCCGTCTCTCCCAGATTCGTACCAGCGCGGTCGACCAGAACATCAACATTCTGCGTAACCGTGTTAACGAGTTAGGTGTGGCCGAGCCGTTAATTCAGCGTCAAGGTGCCGAGCGTGTGGTAGTTGAGCTCCCAGGCGTGCAAGATACCGCTCGTGCTAAGGAAATCTTAGGTGCTACCGCCACCTTAGAGTTCCGCTTAGTCGACTCCAACGCTGATGTCAACGCTGCCTTAAATGGCCGGGTGCCACCAAATGACGAGCTGCACTATGACAAGAATGGCTATCCAGTCATCTTGGAAAAGCGCGTGATCTTAACTGGTGACCACATCGTTGATGCTTCGTCCTCGACTGACGAGAACGGCCGTCCTCAGGTTAATATCTCGCTTGATTCGCGCGGCGGCTCCATTATGTCCCAGTTCACTAAGGACAATGTGGGCAAGGCTATGGCCACCAACTTCATTGAGTTCAAGGTCGAAGAAAACGACGACCCGAACGCTCCGAAGATTGGTCAGCCTGGCTACAAGCCAAAGTTCAAGAAGGTTGAGCAGGTTATTAATGTGGCGACTATTCAGTCGCGCTTAGGCTCGAACTTCCGTATCACCGGTATCGACTCCTCGCGTGAGGCCCACAACCTGGCTCTGCTCTTACGTGCTGGTGCCTTAATTGCGCCAATCCAGATCGTAGAAGAGCGCACTATTGGTCCTTCCTTAGGTCAAGAGAACATCGATAATAGCTTGAAGGCTATGCTCTATGGCTTCACCGCCTTAGGCATCTTCATGATTATCTACTACAAGGCCTTTGGCTTTATTGCTAACCTCGCCTTGTTCTTTGATCTGGTGCTCGTGGTCGGTGTCATGTCGATGATTCCGGGCGCGACAATGACCTTGCCTGGTATGGCCGGTATCGTGCTCACCATCGGTATGGCGGTGGACGCGAATGTGCTCGTGTACGAACGTATCCGTGAAGAGATCAGGATGGGAAGGCCGGTGCAGCTTGCGATCCATGAAGGCTACGCGCGTGCCTTTGCCACTATTGCCGACTCCAATATCACGTCCTTTATCACCGCCTTTATCTTGTTCATGGTAGGTACCGGCGCCGTGAAGGGCTTTGCTTTAGTTCTGATGATCGGTCTTGCGACCTCGATGTTTACCACGGTTACGGCCTGCCGTGCGGTGGTTAATATTATCTGGGGCGGCCGCCAGAACTTAAAGAAGCTGAGTATTTAGGAGGGGCGATGTTACAGATTATTAAGGACAACACCGTCATTCCTTTCATGAAGTTGAAGGAAGTGGTGGAAATCCTGTGCTTAGGCCTGGTCATCGCGTCTATCGTCTCGATGTGCGTTAAGGGCTTAAACTGGGGCCTCGACTTCACCGGCGGTATTATTGTGGAGACCCACTACAGTACTGCTGTGAACTTAGATGAGGTGCGTGAGGCGTACGCCGCCGAAGGCATTGAGGGCGTAGTCCAAAACTTTGGTTCGACTCGTGACGTGATGATTCGTGTCGCACCAAAGGAGGACTTAAACCAGCAGATCGTGACCCACAAGATCGAAGCAGCTTCGGCCAAGATCGATCCGAACTACTCGATCACCCGTTCGGAGTACGTCGGTCCTGCGGTCGGTGCTGAGCTGGTCGAGAGCGGTATTGTCGCCGTGGTCGTATCGCTGCTTGCGATCTTGGTTTACATCGCCTTCCGCTTTGAGTGGCGTATGGCGACCGGTGCGGTTATCTCGCTTGCCTACGACGTGATCGTGGTGATGGGCTGCTTCTCGTTCTGGCAGCTCGAGTACGATCTGACGGTGCTGGCGGCCGTGCTCACGGTCTTAGGTTACTCCCTGAACGATAAGATCGTGGTGTTCGACCGTATCCGTGAAAACGCGAGCCGTCTGCCGCGTGATATGACGATGCAGCATCTGTTTGACGTTTCGCTCACGCAGACGCTGTCGCGTACCATTATCACCTCGGGTACCACCTTACTGACCGTATTTGCGCTGCTGATCTTCGGCGGCGATATGATCTTCGGCTTCTCCTTAGCCCTGGTCATCGGTATTGTCTTCGGTACCTTCTCGTCGATCTACGTTGCCTCGACTTGGGCTCTGTTCTTAAAGATTGAGCGCAAGAACCTGATTCCAAAGAAGATTGAGAAGAAGGAAATCGAGATGGAGTCGATGGACGACTAATAGCGCTGAGCCCGGCTGGCCGGGCTCTTGTCGCACAAACACAAAACCCCAAAGGCTCACGCCTCTGGGGTTTTGTGCTTTTGCGGCGAACTGACCTAAACCGACTTCTTCGGCCTAAACCGTCTTCTGGTTCTAAGCCGACTTCCCTGACTTTCGGACTTTAATATCAACAAAAGCTGATATATATCGGATAAAATAAGCAAAAATCATTAATTGCTATGACCGA
>CALXOW010000105.1 GCA_944390115.1 uncultured Anaerobiospirillum sp. | reverse complement strand
GTCGTTAAAAGCAAGGAACTCCTGTCACAAGTATTGTACGGCATTAGCGACGCTAATTAAGATGAGACAAACCTGGGGCGGGCGCCCCTGAGTGAGCAAAAGCGGGTAAAATAGGCGCTTGCGTGTGACTAGTGGCCCCGCACCCAATTTCTGATGAGCCTCAAGCGGTCCCTGCCTCTGATGGTGGGTAGGACTGGTGCGCTTAGACGATAGGGACGCGGCCCCATGAAGATCTGTCCACGTAGGGCCTGCCTTAAAGGCAGGGGCGCGTAGCTAAAAGAAGGTCAGTGCTGTGGCGGAAATTAAGTTTGATGGAACCTTAGCCAGTGTCTGCGACTATTTGGAGATCACCTCGGTGTACTCCGAAAAGGTGCTCACCCTGCTGCAAAAGATTAAGGTCACTAATATTGAGTGTGACTCACGACGCGTTACCCCAGGTACTATCTTCTATGCCCGCCGTGGTGCTCACTACAATCCTTTTGAGCACTTAGATGAGATCAAGGCCAAGGGCGCCGTGGCGATCTTAATTGATGGCCCGGCGGACTTTACCGAAGATGGCAGCGCCCTGTGGCTCGATGACGAGCACCCTAAGCTTAAGGTGCCAGCCCCGATGTTGGTCGACCCTTATGAGACGCTGCGCCATGAGCGCCGTTGCGGCAATTTGACCGTCACGCAGTATAGGTCCGATCCTGAGCGCGCGGCGGCCTGTTATCGTGCCACCGATGGCAGCGCGGCGGCCAAGGCGATCAATAAGGTCAAGATGCTGCGCTTGGTCCTGCCTCATAATAAGAGCCTTAGTGCCTTGGCGGGCTTTATCTACGGCAATCCGTCGCAGAAGCTGCGTTTAATCGGTGTCACCGGCACCAACGGCAAGAGCACTATCACCAATCTTATCGCCCAGATGTTAAACGCCTGCGGCCATAAGACCGCACTCTTTGGCACCTTGGGCTATGGCTTCTTAGACGATTTGCAGCCCAGCGCCAATACCACGCTCGATGCGATTTCCTTGCAGCGCGAGCTGGCCCATTACGTGGAGCTGGGCGCGGACTATGCGGTGATGGAGGTGTCCTCGATTGGCTTTTGTGAAGGCCGCGTCTCGGGCCTGACCTTCCACGCCGGTGCCTTTAGCAATTTAAGCCGCGACCACCTCGACTATCACCAGACGATGGAAGAGTACTTTCAGGCTAAGCTCAACTTCCTGCGCATGATTCCGCCCACGAGGCTCGTCATCAACTGCGCCCAAGAAGTAGGGCGTCGGGTCAATGAGGCGGTACCTAATTGCTACACGGTCAAGTTAGACCAGCCGGATTCAGACAAGCCACTCAATCAGGGCTTGAGCCTGCGCCGCGTCAACTTCAAGCGCCAGAGCTTGGAGCTCTACCTTAACACCGGCAATAGCAATACTATGCGCACCGAGCTCAATCTCTTGGGTGCCTTTAATGCGGAAAATTACGCCATCGCCTTAGGCGTGCTCTTATGCATGGGCTATGACTACAAGTTCTTGCTGCGCATTACCCCTAAGCTCAAGCCGATCACCGGGCGTATGGAGTGCTTTAGCTTAAACTCGGGCGAAAAGCCACGTCTGATCGTCGACTACGCCCACACCCCAGATGGGGTCGAGCAGGCGCTGCGTGCTACCCAAGCGCATACGGCCGGGGGCCGCATCTTTGTGGTCTTAGGTTGTGGTGGTGACCGCGATCGCGGCAAACGCCCACTGATGGCGATGAAGGCCTCGGTCTATGCCGACTATGCCATCTTCACCGCCGATAATCCGCGCAGCGAAGACTTAGCGCGCATCATCGACGACATGATTATGGCAATTGGCCCCACCCAAGAAGAGCTTACGGTACAGCAAAGCCTCGACAAGGCCAATGCTGTCTTGGAGGCCACTGAGGATAACACCGGAGCTAACGCTCAAGGGGCGGGCGCTGCACGCAGCTATCAAGAGCTGCAGCGTCTGGCGCCGACCTTACAGGCTGATACCCCTGAGGCTTATGACGAGCTGCGCTCTAAGTACGATCACACCATCGTCAACTTCGCGCCGCATGGCACCTACTATCACAAGCACGCCCAGTGTGAGGGCTTGCCATTAGGGCTGCCAAGCGCCGACAACCTCGAGCGCAATGTCTTGGTGATCGGTGATCGCTATCAGGCGATTCGCTATGCCTTTGAGCATGCGACCAAGCGCGACAGCGTCTTAATCGCGGGCAAGGGCCACGAGGATTATCAAATCTTCAAGGACGGCACCATTCACTTCTCCGATCGCGAAGTGTGCTGTGAGCTCTTAGGCATTGAGCTCCCGGCAAGTCAGGCCCCGGCCCATGAGACCTCAGACCAAGTAACGGCCCCAGCTCAGCCTGACCAGGACCAGCCTCAGGCCGCCAAGCCTCAGGCCACCAAGCCTCAGGCTGCCAAGCCTAAGGCCAGCGCCAAGGCCGCAAAGCCGGTTGCCAAGACCGCTGCTAAGAGTGCCGCGAAGACGACTAAGGCCAAGACCTCTGCTAAGCCGAAAAAAGTAGCTGCTAAGGAGCAGTAGTGATTACTTTCACCCTAAAAGAATTAGCTCAGCTGGCGCGCCTTGAGACGCGCTCGGAGCAAGCCATTGCTGCGGTGTCGACCAATTCTAAAGAGATTGGGCCGCAGTGCCTCTTTGTGCCGCTCAAGGGTGAGCGCTTTGATGGCCATGATTTTATTGCCGGGGCTGTCGCTCAGGGCGCGGTGGCCTACGTCAGCAGCCGCCCAGATGAGGCTGAAGCAGGCGCCATTAAGGTGTCCTGTCCTAACACCCTGCGCTTATTAGGTAAGTGCGGCCAGCTGGTACGCCGTAAGAGCCAGGCCTTGGTCTGCGCCATTACCGGCTCGTGCGGCAAGACCACGGTCAAGGAGATGACCGCTGCCATCTTAAGTCAGTGCGGTCCGACCTTAGCGACCCAGGGCAACTTCAATAATGACGTGGGCGTGCCCCTGACCTTGCTTAATTTACAAGCAGAGCATCAATACGCCGTGATTGAGCAGGGCGCGAGCCACCTCTTGGATATTGCGCGCACCGCCGAATTTGTCGAGTCGGATTTTGCCCTTATTACCAATGTCGGCGAGGCCCATATTGAGGGCTTTGGCTCGCGTGAGGGTGTTTACCAGGGCAAAAGTGAGCTTTTGACCAATCTCTTTGCGCGCTTCCCCGAAAAAAATGGCGATGGCGCGCTGCCATTAGGCCGGGGCATCGGTATCGTGCCGGGCGATAGCCCGTGGTGGCCTCAGTGGCAACAAGATTTTGCACAGCAGCTCAAGCAAGGCCGCATCCTGAGCTTTGGTGAGAGTGAAAGTGCCACCATGCGGGTCAGCGCGGTAGAGCAAGAGGGGGATAAGCTCAGCTTTACCCTGAGCTGCACGGTGCCGGGCCTCGAGCTTAACGAGCGCATCACCCTGAATACTTTAGGGCGTCATAACGCCATCAATGCGGCGGGCGCAGCCCTCTTAGGGCGCGTCATGGGCGCAACTCCCAAGCAGATTGTGGCAGGTCTCACGGCCAGCTCCAATCTCACCGGGCGCCTGACCCCACACCGCTTTGCCTGTGGCTTAACCGTGATCGACGACGCCTATAACGCCAGCTTCAATGCGGTGCTTGCGGCTTTAGATACCTTAAAGCAGTGCCCAGGCTTTCGCGTCATGGTCTTTGGTGATATGGGTGAGCTGGGCGCTGCTGCCTTGCAGCTGCACTACAAGGTGGGTGAGGCGGCGTGCGCGCGCGTTGACGCTTTCTTGGCCTTAGGCCCACTGTCGCAAGAGGCCATTGCCGCTATTGCCGCGTGTGATGCCCCCGCTAAGGTGATTACGAACTTTAGCCACAGCGCCTCCCATGAAGAGTTGATCCCACGTCTTAGTGCGACCATTAAAGCTGAGCTTAAGCAGGGCCATCAGGTTACTTGCCTGATCAAGGGCTCGCATGCCATGCATATGGAGAAGGTCGTGGCCGCACTGTTAGAGCTGGGCGCGCAATTAGATCAAGTTAGAAGTTAAAAGTCGAGGAGACTGGTCATGGTTGTCATGCTCGCAGAATGGTTGAGCCAATATGTGCCGACCTTCCGCGTTTTAGAATATTTGACCGTGCGTGCGGTGTGCGCCTTGCTCACGGCCTTAGTGCTCTCGCTTATGCTCGGGCCTATGACTATTGCCAAGCTGCAAGTGATGCACTTTGGTCAGGTCGTGCGCAAGGATGGCCCGGAGAGCCACTTAAAGAAGCAAGGTACCCCGACCATGGGCGGTATCTTAATCAACTCCACCATTGTCCTGACGATCTTGCTCTGGGCGCGCCTTGATAATATCTACGTCTGGTACGTGGTGGTCACGGTGGTGGGCTACGGCTTAATTGGCTTTGCCGACGACTACTTAAAGGTGGTACGCCACAATCCGCAAGGCCTGCGCGCTAAGTACAAATACTTCTGGCAGTCGGCTCTGGCTTTAACCTTAGGCTGCTGCATTTATGGCTTTGCCCAGAGTCCAGCTGAAACCACCTTTGTGGTGCCGTTCTTTAAGAACTTTATGCCGGACATCGGCTTTTTAATCATTCCGCTCACTTACTTTGTGCTCACGGGCTCGAGTAACGCGGTCAACCTCACCGATGGCTTAGATGGCCTGGCCATTCTCATCACGATCACCGTGGCGGCGGGCTTAGGTATCGTGGCCTGGGCGACATCCAATTACAATTTCGCCAGCTACCTCTATATCCCATATGTGCCGCTGGCGACCGAGATGATCGTCGCCTGTGTCGCCATTATTGGCGCGGGCCTGGGCTTTTTATGGTTTAACACCTATCCGGCCGAAGTCTTCATGGGCGATGTCGGCTCCTTATCCTTAGGTGCGACCTTAGGCATGATTGCCGTCTTAATCCGTGAGGAGCTCTTGCTCTTTATCATGGGCGGTATCTTCGTCTTAGAAACGATCTCGGTCATCTTGCAGGTAGGCTCCTTTAGACTGCGCGGCGTGCGCATTTTCCGCATGGCGCCGATTCACCACCACTTTGAAAAGGGCGGGTGGCCCGAGCCGCGCGTCATCGTCCGCTTCTGGATTGTCAGCCTCGTCTTAGTGCTCTTAGGCTTAGTCACCTTAAAGCTGCGTTAGCAGCGCCCCACACCGCCCCGGCCCCGGCCGCATGGCGGCGCGCGGCCGGGGCGGCGGCAGCAGCGTGAGCAGCGTCCGGCCCCGGCGTTATTACAGGATTTTTTTAGTTATGAACCGTATTCAAGGCAAGAAGATTGCCGTTATTGGCTTAGGCATCTCCAATGTATCGGTCGTGACCTACTTATTAAAGCACGACATCAAGCAGCTCTCGATTTTCGATACCCGCAACAATCCCCCTTACGCCGAGGAAGTACCGTCGGGCGTGGATTTGAAGTTAGGCCCATTAGACCCTGAGGTCTTAGCGCGCTATGACATGTTGGTGGTAAGTCCTGGTCTGTCGATTAAATTACCTGCGATCAAGGCCGCCCAAGAGGCAGGCGTGGAGATCGTGGGCGATATCGAGCTCTTTGCCAGCGAGGTAAATGGTAAGGCCCGCGTGGTCGGTATCACCGGCTCTAATGGTAAGTCGACCGTGACCGCCTTAGTGGGCTTTATGTTAGAGAAGGCTGGGGTCAGTGCCGCGATCGGCGCTAACTTTGGCCATGCGGTTTTTGATATCCTCTCACCGCGCATCGACACCTATGTCTTAGAGCTCTCGAGCTTTGAGCTGGAGACGACCTCGAGCTTGCACCTTGATGCCGGTGTCATCCTCAATGTCTCTGAGGACCACTTAGACCGCTACGATGGTGACTTAGAGCAGTACGCTGAGGCCAAGCGTCGTATCTTCAAGTGCTGCGATAAGATTGTGGTCAATCGCGACGATGCCCGCACCTATCCACAAGATCCTGCTGAAAAGGAGCGCATTTTCGCAAGCTTCGGCCTGGATAATCAGGAGTACGGCCGCGAGGTAGGCGCCAACACTGCCTATTTATGCGTCAATGGCCAGCGCGTCTTAGACGTTCGCGACCTCACCATCTGTGGCTCGCACAATGAGCTCAATGCCTTAGCGGCGATGGCCTTAGCGGACGCCTTGGGTATTCCGCGCGACGTCCAGATTCAGGCCTTAAAGACCTTTACCGGCTTAGAGCACCGCTGCCAATTAGTACGCATCTTAGATAGCATTTCCTTCTACAACGACTCCAAGGCCACCAACGTCGCCTCGGCCGAGGCCGCGATCAACGGCTTAGCCCCACGCTACCCACAAGGCATCATTCTGCTCGCAGGCGGCATTGGCAAAGGCCAGGACTTCACCCCATTAAAGCGCTTTATCGGCAAGGAAGTAACCAAGGTCTACTGTTTTGGCCGCGACGCCGACAAGATCTTAGCTTTAGACCCAGAGCGCTGTGTGGGCGTGCTCAATATGCGTCAGGCCATTCGCATGGCTTTTGCTGAGGCCCAAAATGGCCAGGCGATCTTACTGAGCCCAGCCTGCTCGTCCTTTGATCAGTTCAAGGGCTTTGACGAGCGCGGCCGCGTCTTCGTCAACTTGGTCAACAACCTCAACTCCGAGCGTGACCGCGTTTACCCAACGGCACAGGCCGAGCCAGCCAAGGCCCCAGAGCCAGTAAAGGCTGTAGAGCCCAAGGCTGCACCAAAGGCTGAGGTCAAGGCGGAAGTCAAGGCCGAGCCAGCTAAGGCTGAGACTAAGAAGACGACGCGTGGCGGCCATAAGGCTCATAGCGCTAAGCTCCACGCCAAGAAGGCCTAAGCTTGAGGCCCCAGATGGAAATGGTCATGAGTTCAGGAAAATTACTGTCGCAGAAAGCACCACGCTTGCCCTTTGATCGCTCCTTGGTCTTTGCCTGCATGCTGCTCTTGCTGATTTCCATCGTGCTTATCTCCTCAGCTTCGGTGCAGGAGGCCTACACCTCCACCGGCGATCAGTACTTTTACTTGAAGCGCCAGGTGATCTTTTGTGGCGTGGGCCTGACCTGGTTTTTTCTGATGGTCACGATTCCCTCGGCCACCTGGTTTAACCTGTCGTGGTACCTCATGGCGGTGGTGGGCGTGCTCTTAATCGTGGTCTTGCTGGTGGGGCGCGAGATTAATGAGGCCAAGCGCTGGCTCGATTTAGGCCCGGTCAACTTGCAACCGGCGGAGTTTTTGAAGCTCTTTTGGATCTTGTTTTTCTCACGCTACACCTGCCGCCAGATTGTCAAGGTGCGCTATCAGATCCGGGGCTTCTTGATTCCTATGGGCATGATGACGGTGGTGGGCATCCTGCTGTTGATGCAGCCGGACTTTGGCTCGACCGTGGTGATCGCCGCCATTACGATGGGCATTCTCTTTGTGGGCGGCGCGGGCATTATCAAGTACTTGTGCGCGGCGTTATTCCTGGCGTTCGCGGGCGGTATTTTGATCTTGGTTCAGCCTTATCGCGTGTCGCGTGTGCTCTCATTTCTTGACCCGTGGCAAGATCGCTTTGATACCGGCTATCAGCTCACCAATTCGCTCATGGCCTTTGGTCAGGGCGGATTTTGGGGCGAGGGCCTGGGGCACTCGGTGCACAAGCTAGGCTATCTGCCGGAGGCTCATACTGACTTTGTTATGGCCATTATGGGCGAGGAGTTTGGCTTTTTCGGGGTCAGCTGCGTTATCTTCATCGAGTTCTTTATCGTGGTCAAAGCGGTGCTGATAGCGCTGCGCATCTTGCGCCAGCGCTCGCAGTACCAGGGCTATGTCGCCTTTGGCGTTGCGGTGATGCTGTGCGTGCAGACCGTGATCAATATCGGCGCAGCCTCGGGCGCGCTGCCGACCAAGGGCCTGACCTTGCCTTTTATCTCCTACGGCGGTTCGTCCTTGGTGGTGTGCATGTGGGCCTTGGCTCTCTTGGTGCGCATCGACTACGAATGGCGCAGCCACAAGCTCGGCAACCTTAAATACAATTGATTTAAGTCTAATCAAGAAAAAATTGGTCGGGAGGCCAAGATGGCATTACGCGTTTTAGTGATGGCAGGCGGTACGGGTGGTCACGTGTTCCCGGCCTTAGCGATTGTGAAAGCCCTACAGGAACAAGGCCATAGCGTGGAGTGGCTCGGTACACGCGGTCGCATTGAAGAGCGCGTGGTTCCGGCGGCGGGCATTACCATTCACTATATCGACGTCAAAGGCGTACGCCGCAATGGCTTAGGCGCGCTCTTAAAGGCGCCGTTCATGGTGGCCCATGCCATTGCCCAGGCCCGCCAGGTCATCAAGCAATTTAAGCCCGACGTGGTGATTGGCTTTGGTGGTTATGCCTCAGGTCCCGGTGGCGTCGCGGCCTACTTAAGCGGGATTCCGCTCATTCTGCACGAGCAAAATGCCGCCGCCGGAATGACCAACCGCATCTTAGCGCGCTTTGCCCGCAAGATTCTCTTAGGCGTGGGCGCCGCCTTTAGCGGCCCTAAGGTCGAGGCGGTGGGCAATCCCGTGCGCGCCGAGATTGCGCAGCTCTTTCAAGAAGAGCGCAACTTCAACCACCCTGACGGCAAGCTCCATATCCTCATTATCGGCGGCTCCTTGGGCGCTCAAGCCTTAAATGAGTGCGTGCCCGAAGCCCTCAAGCAGCTCGACGCCGAGGATCTCTGCGTGGTCCATCAATGTGGCCAGGGCCAAAGTGATAAGACTAAGCAGCGCTACGAGGGCGCACGCTTTGCGGTGACCACCTCGGACTTTATCCAAGATATGGCCAGTGCCTATCGTCAGGCCGACTTAATCATTTGCCGCGCCGGTGCCTCCACTATCTCGGAGCTCTCGGCAGTCAAGCTGCCTGCGATCTTAGTGCCGCTGCCGACCGCAGTCGACGATCACCAGACCAAGAACGCGCTGACCCTGGTCAACGCCGGGGGCGCCAAGCTCATCGCCCAGTCTGAGCTCACAGCCGAGAAACTTGCCGCCGTGATCAAGGAAATCCGAGATCCTAAGACTCTGGCGGCCATGTCCCAAGGCGCTGCAAGCTTAGAGCACCTCAATGCCACCCAGCGCGTCTGTGCGGTGATCGCGGAGCTGGCTGCCAACAAGTAAGCCCGGCAGCGCCGCCGGCAAGTCAGCGTTGCCCGGCAAGTCTGTGGCTCAAGCCTGCGGGGCCGCACCGACGGTGCCGACGCCCGGCACTGGTGCCGGGCCAAGCCAATGGCACCCGACCCCGGCAACGGGGCGCGGGCAGGGGCGCCCTGGCACCAGGGCGGCACGAATTTGTCATGAGCGAACTTTTCCACTAAGATCGGGCGTTTGCAGATCTAATCTCTCGAGATGTTGGGTTATGGAAAAATTACCTAGTTTTGACGCCGTGCCACATATGCACAAGGTGCGTCGCATTCACTTTGTGGGCATTGGGGGCTCGGGCATGTCGGGCATTGCCGAGGTTTTGCTCAATGAGGGCTATACCATCTCAGGCTCGGACATTGCCTCCAGCAAGGTAACCCAACGTTTGGAGAGTCTGGGAATTCAGATCTTTATCGGCCATAAGGCTGAGAATGTCGCCGGAGCCAGCGTCGTGGTGGTGTCATCGGCCATTCATAAGGGCAATCCTGAGGTGGATGCCGCGATCGCCGCGCGTATTCCGGTGGTGCGCCGCGCCGAGATGTTAGGCGAGCTGATGCGCTATCGCTACGGCATTGCGGTCTCAGGTACCCACGGTAAGACCACCACCACCTCGCTTATCGCCTCGATCTTTGCCGAGGCGGCACTGGATCCAACCTTTGTTATTGGCGGCCTGCTCAATAGCGCGGGCACCAATGCGCGTTTAGGCTCGAGCCGCTTTTTAATTGCCGAGGCCGATGAATCCGACGCATCGTTTTTGCACTTGCAGCCGATGCTGACCGTGGTCACCAATATTGAGGCTGACCACCTCGACACCTACGGCGGTGACTTCACCAAGCTCACTGACACCTTTGTCCAATTCCTGCACAATCTGCCGTTTTATGGCGTGGCGGTGGTGTGCATCGACGATCCGACGGTGCAGAGCATCATTCCGCGCATTGGCCGCGCCGTGATCACCTACGGCACCAGCGATAAGGCCGATTTGCAAGTGTGCCACTATATCCAGCACCAAGCAGGCTCGGTCTTTACCGTTAAGCGCAAGGGCAAGAGCGACCTCAACGTCAAGCTGGCGCTGCCGGGCTTACATATGGCCAAGAACGCGACGGCCGCGATTGCGGTGGCCTTAGAAGAGGGGATCCCTGAGGAGGCCATCTTGCGCGCTTTAGAGCATTTTGAAGGCGTGGGCCGTCGATTCCAGCGCTATGGCCGTTTCCAGGCGCCTAACGGCGTGATTAGCCTCGTGGACGACTACGGCCACCATCCGTCGGAGGTGCTCGCCACCATCAAGGCCGTCCGTGAGGGCTGGCCGAAGCGGCGCTTAGTCATGGTGTTCCAGCCGCATCGCTATAGCCGCACCCGCGATTTATATGAGGATTTTGTCAAGGTCCTGCAATTGGTCGACGTCCTCATTATGGTCGAGATTTACCCGGCCGGTGAGGACAAGATTGTGGGCGTTGATGGGCGGCATCTGTGCCACTCCATTCGCAGCTTAGGCAAGCTCGAGCCGCACTTTGTGGAGAGCGTGGCCGAGGTCCCTGAGCTCTTGGACTCGATCTGCACCGAGGGCGATATCGTGTTAACCCAAGGCGCGGGCAATGTGGTGCAAGTGGCCGGTTTATTGAGTGCGCGCTGGCCCAAGGTCGAGCGCAGTAACTAACTGAGGCAGAACTAAAGTGGGAGTCAGACGCGCCGAGCACACGGATTTAGCACGAGCTGAAGCAGCGCGTGCCGCCTCAGTGCGCCCCGAGCAGGCAGAAAGCGCGGCCGCCTCCCCAGACTCAACCTCAGCTGTATCCCCAGACTCAACCTCAGCTGTATCCCCAGACTCAACCTCAGCTGTATCCCCAGACTCAAGCGTGGCTGTACCTCAAGAGCCCCGCGCGGCTATACCCCAAGACCCAAGCCCAGCTGAAGTACCAATTGCCGCACAAGCTGCGGCGCAAGCTGAGTCAGCGCAGCCTGACCCGGCGCATGTGACCACGGTGCAGATTGACCCAGCCCAGGCTGACGCGGCGTACTCTGACAGCGCATCAGGGGAAAAGGGACAGGTTGAAACGGAGGCAGAGCCTGAGGATAAGCAGCGCGCGGCGCGCTCCTATCAGCCACGGGCGCGGCGCCGCCGCAGTCGTGGTAGCTTCTTGCTTAGTCTGCTGCTCTTTGTCGTGACCGTGGTGGCCAGCTATGAGCTCTTTGTGATGGCGCGCAATTTCACCCAAGATAGCCGCACTTTTCCGGTCGCGCGTGTGGTGATTGAGGGTAAGCTTAAGTACATCAGTGCAGAGGAAATTGCCAACACCGTAGGTAAGCTGGTGGGGGGCAAGAATCTGGTGACCTTGGATTTATCGCGCCTGCACAATGCCTTGGTGCAGATGCCGTGGATGGCCAAGGTGGCGGTGGTCAAACGCTTTCCTGATACTATTGCCGTGCAAGTGGTGGAGCACAGCCCTTCGGCGCGCTGGCGCACCTCAGGCGTGTACGACAGCACCACCGATAGCGTCTTTTACCCCGACCTCAGAGGGATTGATCTGCCGCTCGTGATCTTAAGTGCACCGCACGATAGCCTCGCGGGCGACCTCTACCAGCATGCCGCGCAATTTATTGCCCTGTGTGCGCGCACGCCGTACTTCATCAAGGAAGTGCATCTTGATGCGGTGCGCGGCTATCGCATTCGCCTCGAGGGGGATGTTTGGTTGATTTTAGGGCGCGAGACTAGCGCCAATTTGCCGTTAATTCGTCTCAAGCGTTTCTTGCTGGCCTTCCCGCAGACCCAGCTTAAGTTAAGCGAGATTTCATACGTCGATCTGCGCTATGACAATGGCTTTGCGGTGGGCGAGCGCGACCCTAACTTTAACGGCATCACCGGCACCTCAACCCCGCCGCCTGCGGCTGACACTGAGGAGCAGAACGCTGCACCATAAATGGTGGGACCCGCGAAGAAAGTTGGATACCAGCTGCAGTAGGTAGGGCGCTAAGAGCGCCGGGTGCACCTGAGGGCTAGCCTCAAGTAAGAGCAGCTGAAAGCAAGTGGGGCGCTTAAATAGGGTATGATCACGGGATAAATAAGCTGAGCGTGACCAGCAGGATAGGGGAGCTAATACATGTCCTTTTTTTTCTCAAAGAAGAATGCAACGGCGCAAGAGGACGAGACGCAAGACGCCTTAGTGGCGCTTGATATTGGTTCATCCAAGATCCGCCTGATTGCCGGAGAAGTCAACGAAGATGGCTTCTTGAGCCTGACCTATTATGCTGAGTGCCACTCCGAGGGCGTGGTCAATGGTGCGATCACTGATTTGACCAAACTCTCCCATCAGATTGCCCTGTTGGTGGCCGACTATAAGGAAAACGGGCGCGATCTGACCCATTGCTATATTGGTATTGCCGGGCGTTACATCAAGTCAGCCAACCTCCAAGGCGGCACGGTCGTGCCTACCCACGCGGTGACGGAAGCCGACCGCGAGCACGCGATTGAAAATGCCGCTGCTAATCGCTTTAGCGAGTATCAGCGCATTATTCATATCATCCCGCAGAGCTATCAGATCGGCGATACCCGTGAGATCGTCAACCCGATCGATCTCAGTGCCCAGCGCCTGGATGTCAGCATCCATGCTATTTCCTGCGACGAGGACCAAGAACAAAATCTGCGCCGCGCGATCAGCATGATCTCCAGTGACATCAGCGTCGATCATGTGATCTACAACGGCATTGCCGCCGCTGATGCGGTCTTAAGCGAAGAGGACAAGGCGATCGGTGTGTGCTTGGTCGATTGGGGCGGGGGCGCGATCAATGTGGCGCTCTACGATAAGTCCTGCCTGATTCACACCTTTGGTCTTGATTATGGCGGGGCGCGCATCACGCGCGAGATCGCCACGCGCTTTGGCCTGCCTTTAGGCATTGCTGAGTACTTAAAGCGTAACTACGGAGTGGCGCACCCTAAGCTCTTACCTGAGAAGGATAAGGATATGATGCTCAAGGTGCCAATCGATCCGCGCAATCCCGAAGAGGTGGCCTATATTGCCTACAAGGATCTGGCCAATGTTATCGCCTACAGCATGATCGATACCTTGCAGCTGATTCAGCAGCGCATTGAGACCTTTAAGCGCTCCCAGAATATGCGCGATAACTTCGGCAGTGGTTATGTCTTCACCGGCGGCGTGCCTGCTACGCCGGGCTTTGAGCATTTAGCGACGAGCAAGCTGGCGGCCAATGGGCTTAAGCCTAAGATCAGAGTGGGCAAGCCGCGCTCGGTGCAGTGCAACTTCAATCAAGTGCTGCCGCCTAATATCAGCGCTGAGGACTTAAGTGAAAATGTCCTGTGCGCCAGTGGCGCCACGGCGATCGGCTTATTGCGCTTTGGCTATGCCCTCAAGGAAGAAGAGCATCGCCGCTATAACCTGCAAAATGATCGGCGCCACAGTGATAGCACCCTAGCTAAGATCTACCACTGGGGCCGCAATTGGCTCTCAGGCGAGCTTTAACCGTAAACGTTTGCAGCCACAGCCCAGCTCAGCCTGGGGCTAAGTGCGATCACGGTAACAGCTTGGCACTTAACTTGTCGTACAGGTGCAAAATTACGTAGCCCCAGCACTATAAACTGAGAGCACAACGTCGGCTGTGCCTTTGTAAACGTATGCGGTGGCACCAAGAGGGGCGCCTAAGCGCACAAAAAGGGCAGATTAGGCCTTGGTCATCAGATCTGTCTCGTTAGAGTTTGGTACGTTCGGTGCTTGTGAGGCCCCCGCCCTCGTGCCCTTGGGGTGGAATTAAGCGTGGTTTGAGGCTTGACAAGCCCGTAATTACCGCCACTTCGTGCTTGGGATGGTATGCTACTTTTGGGCTTTTGAGGTTATAATACGTCAGTCTTCAGATAAGTTAGATGCACAGTACCTTACGATTTGGGAGTTCCAATGGACCAGCAATTTTCTGTAGAATCAGTGACGTCTAGCGCTGCTAACAATGAACCTGGCATTCACTTTGCCAAAGAGTGCGTGATCAGAGTCTTAGGTGTTGGCGGCGGCGGCGGTAATTCGCTGCAGCACATGATCAACCAGAGCTTGAGCGGCGTCGAGTTTATTGCTGTGAATACCGACTCACAGGCACTCAATCGCTCTACGGCTCCGCTGAAGGTCCAAATTGGTGTCAAGCTCACCAATGGTCTGGGTGCTGGCTGCGACCCTAATAAGGGACGTAAGGCTGCTGAAGAGAGTAAGGAAGACGTCAAGAAACTCCTGCAGGGCTCGGATCTGGTCTTCATCACGGCGGGCATGGGCGGCGGTACTGGTACTGGCGCTGCTCCAATTATTGCCGAGATCGCCAAGGAGACTGGTGCACTAACGATTGCGGTGGTTACTAAGCCATTTAGCTTTGAAGGCAAGCGTCACCTCATCAATGCTGAGGCTGGCATTACGGAGCTCTCTAAACACGTTGATTCCCTGATCGTCATCGACAACAACAAGCTCTTACAGAACTTGGGCGCTAATATCTCGATCGTTAACGCTTTCAATGAAGCTAACGACGTGCTGCTCAACGCGGTCAAGGGTATTACCGATTCGATCAGTGCACCTGGCTATATCAACCTCGACTTCTCCGACGTGCTGACGATTATGAAGGGTCGTGGCCATGCCATGATCGGTAATGGCGTCGGTCAAGGTGCCAACTTCGTTGAGGACGCCGTACAGCGTGCTATTCACTCGCCCCTGGTCGATCAAGTGGATATCAAGAGCGCCACGGGTCTGTTAGTTAACGCCCGCGTTAACCGCAACTTCCCAATTGCCAAGTGGGAGCAGATTAGCCGCGAGATTCAGAATTACGCTGACGAAGAGGCCGACTGCAAGTACGGTATCGTCTTCGACGATCAAATTGCCGAAGATCAAATCGTCATCACCATTCTCATCACCGGTATTTCCGGCGGCGATACAGCCAAGAATGAGAATCCAATGGCGGCCGTACGCTCCAACGCCAATATTCGTCGCAATGCACCGCCACAGATGAGCTCAGAGCAGGGCTTCTTCCGCACCGCTCAGAACTATCCGCAGCAACAACCAGCAGCTCGCCCACCAATGCAGCAGCCGCTGCCAGGTCGTCCTGCGGCGGTAGCGCCAAACCAGATGCCACAAAATCAAATGGACCCACGGATGCGTCCTAATATGGGTGCGCCAATGGGTGGTATGCCAAACCACTACGCCAACACGATGGAGCAACCAAAGGAAGTCCAGGTACCAGGTCAGGTCAACGACGATTGGGCCGATCCTGAGATGCCTCAGATCTTCCGCAAGAAGGTCTAACCTAAGGCCCACTCCAATCAGAGCCTGGAACCATCCCAGGCGCTCACCAAGCCAGTGCCCAGCTCGACACTGGCTTTGTCGTCTCTGGGCCCACCACGCCTCCGCGTGCACGGGCACGGCCATCTTCCCCAGAATAGCGGTGCCCCAGGGCAGAGCAGCCCTGGGGCGCGTAGCGTTGCATTCAGCTGCCTGATGGCGTGCTAGGCACCAGTCGAGCTCAAGGCCGGTATTGCTCTCAGGCCAAGGGGCGCGGCCGCCAGTGCGGAGCGATCTGCGCGCGCCGCGCATCTGGTGCCCAGAAGTCCTAAACGCAAGTGCAGCTTGCCCCACCC